>CAZCFA010000004.1:0-69693 GCA_964497825.1 uncultured Conexibacter sp. | reverse complement strand
ACCCCCAGCCTCCAAGGAGGGCCGGATGAACAACGTGGTTAGGAACTACAACTAGGCGCCGCGACGCTCCCAACGCCAGGTCGCCGCGATCCCCTCGACCAGCCCCGTCTTGGGCGACCAGCCCGTCGCCGCGCGGAGGCGGCTGATGTCGAGCTCGGTGTTGGCGATGTCGACGTCACGGCCCGGGAGCCGCTCGATCTCGGGCTCGACCCCAGTCCCGGCTCGCAGATGGCCGATCAGCTCGGCGATCGAGACGCTCTCGCCGCCGCCGACGTTGTAGATCCTGGCCGGCGCCGCGAGGGCCGCCTCGACGGCGCGGGCGGCGTCGGCGACGAAGACGAAGTCGCGGCGGGCCTGGTCGGAGCCGATGATCGTGATCGGCCGACCGAGCGCTGCGGACCGGCACCATGCCGCGATCACGCCCTGCCCCCGTCGCGGTTCGGCGCCGGGACCGTAGACGTTGCTGAACCGCAGGGTCGTCGCCTCGATCCCGCGCTCGCGGCGGAAGAAGTCGGCGAAGGCCTCGATCGCAAGCGAGTTGACGCCGTGCAGCGAGCTCGGCTCCAGCGCCGCGTCCTCGGGCGTCGGGAGCGGTGCGGAAGCGCCGTAGACGGTGCCGCCGGAGGAGGCGATGACGACCCGGCGGACGCCGGCTTCGCCGGCGGCGAGCAGCGCGTCGAGGGTGGGGAATACGGATCCGGCAAGCGCCCCCGTGGGGTCCGCAGCGGCGATCGCCGGGGTGCTCGAGCCGGCCAGGCAGATGACCTCGTCGACACCGCTGATCGCCTCCGAGAGCGCCAGGCCGGTGCCGACCTCCGCCTCGACGAGCTCGATCCCCGCCGCCGGCCCGAGCTCGCGCAGGCGCCCGCCGATGCTGCGGCTGAGCACGCGCACCCGACGGCCGCCGGCGCGCAGCCGCAGCCCCACCTCCGTACCGATCAGGCCACCCCCGATCACCAGCGCGCCGGCCATCGGCTGACACCGTATCCGACCGGTCACGGCCGATCATCTAGCCTCGCCGACGTGAGCAGCCCGGAAGTTGCGTCTTCGGGGCGCGCGCTGATCTTGATCGGACCGACGCCTCCTCCGATCCACGGCAGCGCTTTCGCGACCCTGCACCTGATCGCAGCGGTCGCCGATGCCGGCCGTCTGGCCGGCCACCTGGAGACCGGCGAGGACGACCGGCCCGTCTTCAACACCGGCGTCTTCGATGCCATCAACGTCTATCTCGGCCTCAAGCACGTGCTGGCGCTGATCCTGCTGCTGCGGCGCCACCGCGATGCCGACCTGCACGTGCCGATCTCCCAGAACCGCTGGGGGTTCGCCCGTGACGCCATCTTCATCTGGCTCGGCCACCTCGCCCGACGCCGGGTGATCGCTCACCTCTACGGCGGCCTGTTCGCCGACTTCTACGCGTCGCGTCGCGGCCTCGAGCGCCGCTTCGTCGAGCGCACCTTCGCGGTCGTCGACGAGGCCTGGGTCGAGACGCCGAACCGGGTGACGATCTTCCGTGGCTTGCTGCCCGACGACCGCATCCGGGTCCTCGAGAACACAGCCGACGACATGGGCCCGCCCGAGAGCCGGCCCGACGACGGCCGGCTGCGGCTGCTCTTTCTCGCCAACCTGATCCCCGAGAAGGGCCACGGCGATCTGCTCTCGGCGCTCGAGCTGATCGCCGGCCGCGGCGGTGGCGACATCGACCTCCGCCTGATCGGCGAGGTCGAGGCCACCGAGGCCGAACGGGTCCGCCAGCGGGCGGCGAAGCTCGCCGCCGCGGGAATCGACGTGGAGCTCCGGGAGCCCGTGATGGGGGCGGTGAAGCGCGGGCAATACCGCTGGGCCGACGCGCTGGTGCTGCCGAGCCGCTACCCGCCCGAGGGCCAGCCGCTGGTCCTGCTCGAGGCGATGTCGGCGGGCCTGCCGGTGATCGGCAGCGACCACTCCGGCATCCCGTTCACGGTGCTCGACGGCGAGCAGGGCCTGATCGTGCCGAAGGGCCGGATCGAGCCGCTCGCCGCGGCGATCGAACGCCTCCGGGACGAGCCCGAGCTGCGGCGGTCGCTCGGCGCCTCCGGCCGTGAGCGCTACCTCTCGCGCTACGACGAGGAGAGCTTCAAGGTTCGCGTTCGCAGCCTGCTCGAGCCGCGGCCATCGCGGGCGCGACGATGAAAACGCTCTGGTCCGGTAGCTGGATCGAGACCCCGGCCCCACACCCGGTGCCCGGCTCGGTCCGGCTCGCCGTCGAGGCGACCGTTCCGCTGCTCGCGCACGGTGCAGCCCACGGCCGCGAATTCGCCCGCCCGGCCCGCAAGGTCGCCTCCTTCCTCATCACCGACGGCCCCCGCGCAACCGCCCGCAAGGCCCGCTCGAAGCGCGCCGAGCGCGCCTACAGCGGCGACTACCACCTGCTCCTCGTGCTCGGGCACGACGCGGAAGGAAACCGTCGTGTCGCGCTCGCCCCGAAGGCGCCGCCCTGCGCCGCTGCGCTGCTCGTACACGAGCGGCTGACCCGCCCGGTCACGGAGGAGTTCGGGACCGAGCGCCTGCGCGATCTCGCCGCGCGACTCGCCGCCGCGGGCGAGGCGCTGCACCCGCTTGCGCGCCAGAACTATCTCTACTCGGGGCTTGCCCCGCCCGCCGAGCTCACCGGGGCCCTCGACCGCGCCCTCGCCGCGCCGGCGGCCGCGCCCCCGGCCAACGTCGTCGCGACGACGCTCGCGGGCGCGGTGTCGACGGAGGCGGTCGATGAGGTCCTGCGCACCGGCACAGGCGCCGGCGCGGGCCCGCCGCTCGCCGTCCTCGGGGCCGGCGACTACGTCCGGATCGAGGTCGCTCCCGCCTTCGCGGCTGCGCCGCTGCGCCGCGTCGCGCTCGCCGACCGCGAGCCCCAGATCGCCGCCTTGGCGGCGGCCGAGCTCGGCTTCGAGGCTGCGTTCACCGATGCTGGGGCCGCGATCGACGCGCTCGCCGAACGCGGCATCGTCGTCGTCGCCACCGCCCATGACTCGCACGCAGCGCTCGCCGCTCGAGCGCTCGACGCCGGCCATCGCGTGCTGCTCGAGAAGCCCGCGGTCGTAACCGCCGCGGACCTCGAGCTGCTCGAGGCGGCGGTCGAGCGGCATCCAGGGGAACTCGAGATCGGCTTCAACCGCCGTCATCATCCGCTCGTCGAGCATGCCCGACGCCTGCTCGTTGCGGCACCCGGCCCGGCGACGATCGTCGCCACGATCCGTGAGGTCGATATCAGCGCCGACCACTGGTACCTGTGGCCGAACCAGGGCACCAGGGTCGCCGGCAACCTCTGCCACTGGATCGATCTCGCCGTCCACCTGCTTCGCCCAGGGCCGCGCGCGACGACCGTTGCCGTCTCGCCGCGGGTCGCGCCCGGCCCCGCCGGCCTCGACGCCGAGCGCGCATTCACGATCGGCTTCGACGACGGCTCGGTGGCGACGCTGATTCCGACCGCGCGCGGCGACTCGGTCCGCGGCGTCCAGGAACAGATCGAGCTGCGCCGCGGTTCGCTGGCGCTGCGGATTGACGACCTCTGGAAGCTGAGCGGCACCAGCGCCGGGCGGCCGCTCCATCGCCGCACGCTCTGGCGCGACAAGGGCCACCGGCGCATGTACCGCGAGCAGCTGGGCCGCTTCGCCACCGGCCACCCGGCCTCCTACCCGGAAGCCGACCTGCGCCGGGTCGCCGAGATTCAGCTCGCCGCGACGGAGCTGCTGCTCAGCGGGGGCGGCTCCGGAGACGTCTCCGAGCTGCTCGCTGCGGCGTCCCGCCGCCGCACCGCGGGCCAGAGCAACAGCAGCGCCAGCGACGCCCAGAAGTAGAGGCCGAGGAACGGCCCGGTCAGGCTCTCGTTGAACAACGAGACGCCGATCCCAGCCGCCCACATCCCCGCCACCGTCGTGATCGCGACCCGCTCGCCCCTCGTGCCGGCGCCCTCGCGGCTGTAGCGCCAAGCGTTGCGGGCGCCGACGAACATCACCAGCAACAGGGCCATGAACGCCGGCACGCCCATCCGGTAGATCCAGCTCACGAACGAGTTGTGCGGTCCGGCGACGTCGAGCCCGGAGCCGGGATCGCCGTCGCGGAAGTCGTACTTGCGACCGTTCCAGACGTAAGCGGCGGGCTGTCCGAAGCCGACCCCGAGCAGCGGATCGTGAGAGGGAACGCGGGAGAGGATCTCCTTCCAGTAGGCGAGCCGCCAGGTGACGTTCTCGCCCTCTTCGCTGCCGCCTTCACCGAGCCCGCCGAGCTCGCGGACGAGCTGCGGTTTTTCCTCGCCACCGGACTGCGTCGTCCCGCCGCCGTCCTGCGTGCCGGTGACGATCGTCGTATCGGATTGGCTCGCGATGCCGCCACTGGTCGCGTTCAGCCCCGCCTCGATTCCGATCGCCAGCGCCACCGAGGCGGCGAGCACCGCCCCGGCGACGGCGCCGGTCTTGAGGATCCGCGCCCGCGGGCCGAGCGCGACCACCGTGGCCAGCATCAGGATCGCGACGACCAGGACGCTGCGCTGCGTGGTCAAGGCCATCAGAACCAAGGCGACCGGGACCAGCGCCACGAGCCCGCGCGGCGTCGGCACACCGTGGACCAGGCGGGCGGCGATCCAGGCCACCGCGAGCGCCATGTACAGGCCCGCGGCCATGCCCTGCAGGGCGATGATCGAGCCGCCGGTACCGCTGATCTGATCGGCGGTGAAGGTGATCGCGAACGTCGCGATGCCGACGAAGCCGCAGCCGACGAGCACCGCGAACATCGCCTCCCAGCGCTTGCGGTCGGTGACGACGAGCGCGAACAGCGGCAACAGCAGCGAGTAGTCGAACAGGCCGATGTCGTTGCTGACCTTCGCGAGCTCGTAATCGCGCAGACCGCGAACCGATGCCCAGATGCCGGCGATCCAGATCACCGCGAGAGCGATCAGCGGCAGCCGTCGCACCGCCGCCCAGCTCTCGCTGATCCCGAGCCGGACCAGCGCGATCAGCCCGGCGGTGCCCATCGCGATCTCGGTGATGTAGAACGGCCCGACCTGGATCGACTGCGAGAAGGGGCGCGATCCGCAGGCGGTGACCAACAGCAGCAGGCCGATGATCGTCAGGTCGGGGTTGCGGCGGAACGTCTCCAGCGCCGGCAGGGTGAGACCGGTCTCGCCGCCTGTCAGCGCCGTCCGCTCGGCGTCGGCTCGGCCGTCTGCCGCGCCTACGGTCGCCTCGCTCAATGCTGTCGGGTCTGCGGCCAAGAGTCCGTTCGTCTCACCAACTGCTCGCCGGCAGCGTTCCCGTTACCCCGGCTCGCCGCCGCCTTAACCCGCGTGCGACCACGCGGACGGGCCGGACGCGATCGAGGATCATAGGGCGATGCGACCGGGCGAAGGAGGGACGGGGGCGCCCGCGCGGGAGCCGGTTGCGGCGAACGGCCCCGCCGGCGTTCTCGGCCCCGGCTCGCTCTACTCGATCGCGACCGCGGTCCAGCTCGGCAGCGGCCTGCTGACGATCCCGATCCTCACGCGGATCCTCGATCCGACCGAGTACGGCGTCGTTACCGCCGGCCTCGTGATCCAGGCCGTGCTGGTCAACATCGCCTGCTTCGGCCTGCCGGTCGCCGTCACCCGCACCTGGTTTCGCGGCGCTGGCCCGCCGGCGGGGCGGGCGCTGATCGGGCTGACCGCCGCCGGCGCGCTCGCGGTCGGCGTGCTCGCCTACCTGACCGGCCCGCTGTGGTCGGCGGTCTTCGTCGGTGTCGATTGGGGAACCGTGCTGAAGCTCGCGGTGGTCTCGGCGGTGCCGGCCGCGACCCTGCTCTCGGCCCAGGTCGCGCTGCAGGCGACCGCGAGCGTCCGCGCCTGGCTCGTCAGCGCCGCGTTCGCTACCGCCGGCGCCCAGCTGCTCGGCCTCGCCCTCGCGGCCGCGGCCGGTGGCGCCGGCGCCTACATGGCCGGGATCACGATCGGCTACGCGCTCGCCACCGGCTTCGCCTGGTCCGCCGCCGGCTTCGACCTGCGGGCGCTGCGACCGTCGGCGGGCGGGCGCGCGCTCGTCTGTGGCGCCCTCGCGGTCGCGCTGCCGACGATCCCGCAGGGCCTCTCGATGTACCTGCTCTCCGCCGCCGACCGGATCATCGTCGAGCGCATCGAGGGCCTGCCCGCGGCCGGCGCCTACTACGTCGCCTACGCGATCGGCTCGCTCGCGATCTTCCTCGTCGCCGGCCTCAACCGCGCCTGGCAGCCGGCGATCTTCGGCGCCGAGGAGCGGGGGCGCTGGTCGTTCGTCGCCGGCTCCGCGGTCGAGATCCTGCGCGTCGTCGCGGTCGCCGCCGCGGCGCTCGCGATCGGCGCGCCGGTGGCGCTCGCCGTGTTCGCGCCCGGCGACTACGACGTCTCCGGACTGGGAACGGTGAGCGCGCTGGTCGCCGTCTCGGCGCTGCCCTACCTCGCCTACACGGCGATCGCGAACCTGATCATCTGGCGCGGGCGCACCGCCGTCCTCGCCATCGTGACGCCGCTCTGCGTCGTCCTCAACATCGTCCTCTGCGTCGTTTTGATCCCGCCGCTCGGGCTCGACGGCGCGGCGCTTGCGACCGTGCTCGCCTACCTCGCCCTCGGCCTGCTCCTGTACTGGTCGTCGCGCTCGATCGACCAGGTGCCCTGGGATGCGGGGCGGCTCGCGGCGGTGGCGCTGCCGGCGCTCGCCGGCCTGGCGCTGGCGCTGGCGCTGCCCGACGACGGCGCCTGGCTGGCGCTGCGCGGCGCGCTCGGCACGGCGCTGGCGCTGGTCGCGCTGACGCTGCTGACCGCCGAGCGCCGCCGAGCCAGGGCGGCCGCCAGGGCGACGGCTTGAGCGGCAACCGCCGGGGAACGCCGCTGTAGATACGATGCTGCGATCAGGCGGAACTTGCGCTGCCATTCGGGGTTGACGCGTTGGGAGCACGCCTTCGCGGCAGCCCTTCAGGACCCGATCGCATGAGCGAACCGACCCAGAACGTCGCCGTCGTCGGCCTCGGCTACTGGGGGCCGAACCGGCTGCGGGCGCTGACCGACATCGACGGCGTCGAGGTGACCTGGATCTGCGACCGCGACCGCGCTCGCTTCGGCAAGCTGCCGCGGCGCCATCCCAACGCGCGGGTCGCGACCGAGCTCGACCAGGTGCTCGCCGACCCCGACCTCGACGCGGTCGTGCTCGCGACCCCGGTCTTCACCCATCACGAGCTCGCCGCGGCGGCGCTTCGCGCCGGCAAGCACGTGTTCGTCGAGAAGCCGCTCGCCGCGTCCTCGGCCGAGGCCGAGGAACTGTTCGCGATCGCGGCCGATTGCGGGCGCACGCTGATGTGCGGCCACACCTTCCTCTACAGCCCGCCGGTCCGACAGATCAAGCGGATCCTCGACGCGGGCGAGCTCGGTCAGCTCCACTTCATCTCCGCCTCGCGGACCAACCTCGGGCCCTACCGCAGCGACGTCAGCGTCCTCTTCGACCTCGGCCCGCACGACTTCTCGATGCTGATCTACTGGCTCGGGGCCGTTCCCGAGCGGGTCAGCGCGATCGGCCGCGACGTGCTCAGCGACGGGGTCCACGACGTCGCCTTCGTCGACCTCACCTTCGGCGACGGGATGCTGGCCCACGTCGAGATCAGCTGGCTGGCGCCGAGCAAGCTGCGGCGGACGGTGATCGTCGGCAGCGAGAAGATGCTCGTCTACGAGGACGGCTCGCCGGAGCCGCTGCGGATCTTCGACAGCGGCATCGAGATCGGCGACACCTCCAGCTACGGCCAGTACCAGCTCTCCTACCGCTCCGGCGACATCGTCTCGCTGCGCGTCGCCGCGACCGAGCCGATCACCGCCGAGCTGATCGACTTCCGCGACGCGATCGCGGGCGCCGCCGAGCCGGTCAGCGACGAGCGCATGGCGCTCGACGTGATCGCCGTCGTCGAGGCCGCCGAGGCCTCGCTCGCCGCGGACGGGCGCGTGACCGCGGTCGGAGCGGCGCCGCCGCCCCGCGTCGGAGGCCGGACATGAGCGGCGGCGAGCGGCTGAGCCGCATCCCGCCCCCCCGGCAGGTCGTCGACGCCGAGCTCGCCGACCTCGACGACGAGGTCGCCGGCCCGGCGCTCGCCGGCAGCTCGCTGGTCTCGAGCCGGCACAGCCGCCGCGATCAGATCACCCGCAGGATGCTCGCGGTCGGCGACGCCGGCTCGATCCTGTTCGCGGTCGCGTTCGCCGGCATCGTCGCCAAGCAGCGCTACTTCCCCTGGGAGCTCGTCAAGTGGTCGCTGCTGACGATCCCCGCCTGGATCCTGCTGCTCAAGGTCTACAAGCTCTACGACAACTACACGAAGCGGATCAGCCACACCGCGGTCGACGATCTGCCCTGGCTCACGCACGCGCTGCTGGTCGGCTCGCTGCTGTTCTGGGGCTACACGAAGGTCATCCCGGTCGAGAAGCTGAGCCTGCTCGAGGGCGCGATCTTCGGTTGCACCGCGCTGATCTCGATCGTCGTCGCGCGTTCGCTGATGAGCCACCTGGCGCGGCTCTGGTTCGGCAGCGAAACCGTGCTGATGGCCGGCAGCGGCCCGAAGATGCAGGGGCTGCTCGGCAAGATCGAGCTGCACCACGAGTACGGGCTGCGGCCGATCGCGATGCTCGACGGCGTCAACGGCCGCGAGCCGGTCCCGGGTCCGGACGAGCGGCGGGCCGTGGTCGCCGGCGGCCTGCCGGCGCCGCTGCTCGCCTTCGGCGCCGGCATCTCCTTCGACCGGCTCTGCGAGGAGCTGCGGCCCGAGCGCGTGATCATCGACCGCAACGAGTTCGTCGCCGAGCAGGTGATCGGCATGATCGACACCTGCCGCCGGCTCGCGATCAAGGTCTCGATCCTGCCCGATGCGGTCGAGTCGCTGGGCCCGTCGGTCGAGGTCGACGCGGTCCAGGGGGTGACGCTGCTCGGCGTCAACCCGCCGATGCTCGGCCGCACCTCGCGGATGATCAAGCGCAGCTTCGACCTCGTCATCGCCGGCGCGATCCTGCTGGTGGCGGCGATCCCGATGGCGCTGATCGCGGTCGCGATCCGGCTCGACTCGAAGGGCCCGGTGCTGTTCCGCCAGGCCCGCGTCGGCCGCGGCGGCAAGCGCTTCACCCTGTTCAAGTTCCGGACGATGGCCGCCGACGCCGAGGCCCGGCACGAGGCGCTGATGAAGCGCAGCCGCGATCCGAACTGGCTCGACCTCGAGGACGACCCGCGGATCACCCGCGTCGGCCGGCTGCTGCGCCGCACCAGCCTCGACGAGCTGCCGCAGCTGCTCAACGTGCTGCGCGGCGAGATGAGCCTGGTCGGGCCGCGGCCGCTGCCCGAGGCCGAGGACGCGATGGTCGCCGGCTGGGCCCGCGGCCGCCTTGATTTGACGCCCGGGATCAGCGGCCTGTGGCAGGTCCTCGGCCGCACCGCGATCCCGTTCGAGGAGATGGTCAAGCTCGACTACATGTACGTGACCAACTGGTCGCTGTGGCTCGATCTGCGGCTGATGATGCAGACGCTGCCGGCCGTCTTCGGTCGCCGCGGCGTCAACTGACGCCGACCCGCGCCGCGGGCGCCGGCGCGCGCCGCGCCGTCCCCGCCGCGCCCCGCCGATCCGCGCGCGGCGAGCCGCGCGGGGCGCGAAGACCACCGATCCGGTGGAGAAGTCGCCCCGCGCCCGACCGGCGGCCGGGCGGCCGTGGGATGTGCCGCGCCGCCCGCTCCCGCTCCGGTGCTGGCCGCCCACGCCCCTCTACCCTCCGCGACCGCGATGGCCGTTGCAGCCACAGCCGAGTCCGCCCGCGCGGCGCTGGTCGCGCTCGAGCGCTGGGGCGAGGCTCGCGACTGGCGCGGGCGCGACCCCTACGACGCGCTCAACGGCAGCCGGACGCGGCTGCTGGGCCGCACGCGGCTCGGCCGCCGGCTCGTGATCCAGCTCGCGAAGCGCTCGCCGCTCGATCTCAGCCGGCCGCTCGGCATCACGCCCGGGGAGAACGCGAACGCGATCGCCCACGTCCTCTCCGCCTACGCGCGGATGGGGGATCGGCTCGGCATCGACGCGGCGGCGCGGACCGAGTGGTGCATCGACCGGCTCGAGGCGCTGCGCGCTCGCGGCTACGAGGAGCCCTGCTGGGGCTACCACTTCGACGTCGAGACCCGCTACTTCTTCTACCCGCGCACGACCCCGAACACGATCGCGACCGCGTTCGCCGGCCACGCCCTGCTCGACGCCGCCGAGCGCCGGGGCTCGGCCCGGGCCGCGGCGCTCGCGGCCGGGGTGGGCGAGTTCCTTCTGCGGCGGATCGAGGCGACGCCCGACCCCGACCGGACCGGCGGGGGCGCTTACCTCGGCTACTTCCCCGGCGACCGCACGCCGATCCACAACGCGAGCCTGCTCGCCGCCTCCGTCCTCGCCCGGCTCGCCGCCCGCGAGCGGTCCGCGCCGGCGGGCGAGCAGGCGGCGCGGGCGCGGGACGCCGTCGCCTACGCGGTCGCCCACCAGCGCGCCGACGGTTCCTGGCCCTACTCGGAGGGCCCGCGGGGGATGGGCTCGTGGGTCGACAACTTCCACACCGGCTACGTGCTCGACGCGCTCTTGCGCTGCGGCGAGGCGCTCGGCGACGCCGACGCCCTCGCCGCCTGGGAGCGCGGCCTCGACCTGTTCGCCGACCGGCTGGTCGATCGCGACGGCGCGCCGCGGTCCACGCTCGAGCGCCGGTACCCGATCGACGGCCAGTCCGTCGCGCAGTCGATCGACACCTTCGCCCGGGCCGCGCGGCGGCGCCCGGAGCGGCTCGCCGACGCGCGCCGCGTACTCGGCTGGGGGCTCGCCAACATGCGCCGCGCCGACGGCGCCTTCCAGTTCCAGCGCCGGCGCCGCCGCGCCAACCGCGCCGCCCACGTGCGCTGGGTCCAGGCGCCGATGCTCTCGGCGCTGGTGACGCTGCTCGAGGCCGAGGAAGCGGCGGCGCGATGAGCTCGCCGGAGCCCGGGCCGAGGGTGTGGATCGACATGTCGAACTCGCCGCACCCGCTGCTGTTCGCGCCGATCGCGCGCCGGATCACCGAGCTCGGCGGCAGCGTCGTCGTCACCTACCGCGACCACGCCCAGACCGCCGAGCTGACGCTCGAGCGCTTTGCCGGCGCGACGCTGGTCGGCGCGCCGAGCCCACCCGGGCGGGCGCGCAAGGCGGCGGCGATCGGCGGCCGCGTCGCGCGCCTCGGCCGCTGGGCCTGGCAGCGGCGGCCGCAGCTGGCGCTCTCGCACAACTCCTACGCGCAGCTCCTCGCCGCGCGATCGCTGTCGATCCCGTCGCTGACGGCGATGGACTACGAGCACCAGCCCGCCAACCACCTCGCCTTCCGCGTCGCCGACCGGATCCTGCTCCCCGAGGCGGTGCCGGAGGAGATCGTCCGCCGGCAGGGGGCGAAGCGGTCGAAGGTCGTCCGCTACCGCGGCCTCAAGGAGGAGGTCTACCTCGCCGGCTTCGAGCCCGACCGCGGGATCCTCGCCCGGCTCGGCGTCGAGCGGCCCGCCGGCGGCGCCGTCGTCGTCGCCCGCTCGGCCCCGGCCGGCGCCGCCTACCACCCGGACGAGAACCCGATCCTCGACGAGTGCCTGCGGGCGCTCGACGCGCGCCCCGACGTCGTCACCGTCGCCCTCGCCCGCCACGGCTGGCAGCGGCGCGCGCTCCGCGACCTCGGCCTCGGCAGCGTCGTCGTTCCCGCTGGCGCGATCGACGCGCGCTCGCTGCTGCACGCGGCCGACGCCTTCGTCGGCGCCGGCGGCACGATGAGCCGCGAGGCGGCGCTGCTCGGCGTCCCGACCTGGAGCGCCTTCGCCGGCGAGCGGCCCGCGGTCGATCGCTGGCTCGAGCGCGAGGGTAGGCTTATCGAGCTCACGAGCCCCGATCAGCTCGAGGCGATCGGGCCGCGGCGCGACCGTGACACCGACCTGCAGCGGCTGACGCGCGGCGGCGAGCGGATCCGCGACCTGTTCGTCGCCGAGGTCCTGAAGAGGTTCGAGACCACCGCCCGCGGCGCGAGCGATCGCTCCTAGCGGCCGGATCAGCGAAGGAGGGCCGCAGATGGCAGACGCCGCAACCAGCACCGATGTCCCGTTCGTCGACCTCGCGCCGATGCACGACGAGATCGGGCCCGAGATCGATGCCGCGATCGCCGCCACCGTGGCCCGCGGCGACTTCATCCTCGGCGCCGAGGTCGAGCGCTTCGAGGCGGAATTCGCCGCCTACTGCGGCGTCCGGCACGCGGTCGGCGTCGGCTCCGGCACGGCGGCGCTGCAGATCGCGGTGCTGGCGCTCGGGATCGAGCCCGGCGCCGAGGTCATCGTGCCCGCGCACACCTACATCGCCTCGGCGCTGGGACCGCTGCACGCGGGCGCGGTGCCGGTCTTCTGCGAGGTCGACGAGCGCACCGGGCTGATCGACCCGGACGCCGCCGCGGCCGCGATCGGCGAGCGCACCGCCGCGATCGTCGCCGTCCATCTCTACGGGCAGGCCTGCGACCCGGGGCCGTTGCGGGAGCTCGCCGCCGCCCGCGGGATCGCGCTGATCGAGGACGCCGCGCAGGCCCACGGCGCCTCGTTCGCCGGCGAGCGCGCGGGGGCGATCGGCGCCGCCGCCGCGTTCAGCTTCTACCCCTCGAAGAACCTCGGCGGCTTCGGCGACGGCGGCATCGTCACCACCGGCGACGACGCCGTCGCCGATCACGCCCGCCGCCTGCGCAACCTCGGCCAGCTCGGCAAGGGCGACCACGAGGTCGCGGGGATGAACGAGCGGCTCGACACCCTGCAGGCCGCCGTCCTGCGGGCGAAGCTGCCGCGGCTCGACGCCTGGAACGAGTCGCGGCGAGCGGCGGCGGCGGGCTACCACGAGCGGCTCGCGCCCGAGATCCCGGTCCTGCCCGAGCGGGCCGGCGCCGTCGACGTCTTCCATCTGTTCCCGGTGCTGGTCGCCGAGCGCGATCGCGTCCGCGCCGCGCTCGCCGCGGCCGGGATCGGCACCGGCGTCCACTACGCGCCGGCCGTCCACCAGCAGCCTCCGTTCCGCGGCGATCGGATCGCCGGGGAGTTCCCCAACGCCGAGCGTTGGGGCCGCGAGGAGCTCTCGCTGCCGATGTTCCCCGGCCTCGGCGACGCCGCCGTCGGCCGCGTCGCCGAGCGGCTCGCCCGCGCGCGGCGGGCGCCGTAGCGCGCCCCCTCGCGTCCCGGTCCGGTACCAATCAGGCGACGCACCCCGCGGGCCGGGGGCGTCCACGCCGAGGAGTCCCGTGCGTCGTATCCAGATCGCCATCGCAACGCTCGCCGCCCTCGCCGGCGTCGCCTCCCCGGCCCAGGCGGTGCCGCGGGCGCAGCCCGCGCGGCCGTTCGAGGTCGGCTTCGCCGATTCGCTGTTCGGGACCGAGCAGGGCGATGTCTGGGCGAAGCGGACCGCCCGCGCCGGCGCCGACGCGGTCCGCGTCAACCTCTACTGGAGCCTGGTCGCGCCGACCGAGCCCGAGCACCCGCGCCGGCCCGATGACCCCGCCTACGACTGGGAGCCGATCGACCGCGCGGTGCTCGCCGCCGACCGTCACGGCCTCGACGTGCTGATGACCGTCCTCGCCGCGCCGGCCTGGGCGGAGGGTCCGGGGCGGCCGAGCTTCGCGCTCGCGCCGGCCGGCAGCTGGCGCCCCGATGCCGCCGCCTACGGCGACTTCGCGCACGCGGTCGCCGAGCGCTACTCGGGCTCGCACCCGGTGCCGGTGGCGCTCGGCCCCGGCGAGCTGCCCGAGGTCGACCTGTTCGCGGCCTGGAACGAGCCCAACATCAGCGCCTACCTGGCGCCGCAGTACGCGGGCGGCGAGAACGTCAGCCCGGGGATCTACGCGGGCCTGCTCGACGCCTTCTACAGCGCCGTCAAGGAGGTCAACCCGGAGGCCGTGGTCAGCACCGGCGGCACGGCGCCGTTCGGCGATCCGGTCGGCCACCGGCGCACCGCGCCGCTGGCGTTCTGGCGCGGGCTGATGTGCCTGACGCCGGAGCTGTTGCGGGACCGCGGCTGCGCGATCGAGCGGCAGCCGCGCTTCGACGTCCTCGCCCACCATCCGATCAGCTACCTGAGCTCGCCCGCGGTTCCCGCCGGCGGCGACGACATGACCGTCGCCGACATCGGCGAGCTCGGCGCCGCGCTCCGGGCGGCGGAGGCGGCGCGGACGATCGGCCCCGCCGCCGTCGCCCACCGCCTGATCGTGCCCGAGATCTGGTGGGAGAGCAGGCCCGGCGAGCGTCGCGGCATCAGCGCCCGGCAGCAGGCCCGCTACACCGAGCTGGCGATGTACCTGCTGTGGCGGCAGGGCGTTGACGGGGTCTGGTTCCTGCAGGTCCGCGACTCGGCCTCGACGACCGCGCGCGGTGCCGGGCGGCTGAGCAGCTACCAGACCGGGATCTACACCTACGGCGGCCGCCGCAAGCCGGTCTACGCCGCGGTCCGGTTCCCGCTCGTCACCGATCGCATCGAGCGCCGCTCGACCCTCGCCTGGGGGCGGGTCCCGCGCAGCGGCACGCTGCGGCTGCAGGTCCGGCGCCGCGGCCAGCGGCGCTGGCGCACCGTCAGCCGCCGCCGCGTCCGGGCCGGCAACGTGTTCACGACGATGCTGGCGATCGGCGGCCGCGCCCGGGTCCGCGCCCGGGTCGGTCCGACCAGGAGCCTTCCCTGGCGCCCGGGCCGCCGCCGCGCCTATCCTCCGCCGCGATGAGCGCCGCAGCGCCGAGCTCGACCGGCGGCGACCCGCCGCCGGCAGGGGCCCGATGAGGCAGGTCGCCCGACGGTTGCGCGACGGCCGCCTCGAGCTCGTCGACGTGCCCGACCCGGCACCCGCACCCGGCACCGTGAGCGTCCGCGTCGCCGCCTCGCTGCTCAGCTCCGGGACCGAGCGGGCGACCCTCGACGTGGCCCGCAAGTCGCTGCTGGCGAAGGCCCGCGCGCGGCCCGATCAGGCGCGGCAGGTGATCGACCGCGCCCGCAGGGAGGGGGTGCGCTCGACGGTCGAGGTCGTTCGCCGGCGCCTCGAGGAGCTCGCGCCGCTCGGCTACAGCGCCGCCGGCACCGCGATCGAGGTCGGCGCCGGCGTCAGCGGCATCAGCCCCGGCGACCGGATCGCGATCGCCGGCGGCGGTGCCGCCAATCACGCCGAGGTCGACGTCGTCCCCGGCCTGCTCTGCGCGCCGGTCCCCGACGGCGTCTCGTTCGAGGCCGCCTCGTTCGCGACGCTCGGCGCGATCGCGATGCACGGCTTCCGCCGCGCCGATCTGCAGGTCGGCTCGCGGGTCGCCGTGATCGGGCTCGGCCTCGTCGGCCAGCTCGCGGCCCGGGTCGCGCTCGCCGCCGGCTGCCGGGTGCTCGGCATCGACCTCTCGCCGCGGCTGCTCGAGCTCGCCGCCGGCGCCGGCGCCGAGGTCGCGCTGCGCGAGGGCATCGACGGCGACTCGGCCTGGGCGGGATGGGCCGACGCCGTCCTGATCTGCGCCTCCGCCCCGGGCTCCGGCGACCCGGTCCGGCTCGCGGCGACGCTCGCCGCCGACCGCGCGCCGGTGGTGATCGTCGGCGACGTCGGCCTCGACGTTCCCCGCGGCCCCTACTACGACCGCGAGCTCGACCTGCGGCTGTCGCGCTCCTACGGCCCCGGACGCTACGACCCCGCCTACGAGCTGCACGGCCACGACTACCCGAAGGGCTACGTGCGTTGGACCGAGGGCCGCAACATCGAGTCGTTCCTCGAGCTCGTCGGCGCCGGCAGGATCGACCCGAGCCCGCTCGTCACCCACCGGTTCCCGTTCGACCGCGCCGAGCAGGCGTTCGCGCTGCTGACCGCGGACGACCCCGAGGGCGGCAGCCCGGTCGGGATCGTGCTCGATTACGAGGGGATCGGCGCGGGGGCGTCGGCGGCCGCGCCGGCGCCGGGCGGAAATTCCACCGATCAGGTGGAAAGGGCGCCCAGCGCGGGCACGCGGGCCGCGGCCCCGGCCTGGACCGCGCCCGCGACCGCGGCGCCCCGCTTCGGCCTGATCGGCGCCGGCAGCTTCGCCTCCGCCACCGTCGTCCCGGGCCTGATCGCGGCCGGCCTGAAGCCGGCCGCGATCGCCTCCGCCGGCGGCCTCTCGGCCGAGGATCTGCGACGGCGCTTCGACTTCGCCGCCGCCCACTCCGACCCCGGTGAGCTGATCGACGGCGGCGGGCTCGAGCTGATCGCGATCGCCACCCGCCACGACTCGCACGCCGAGCTCGCCGCCCGCGCGCTGCGCGCCGGGATCGCCGTCTACGTCGAGAAGCCGCTCAGCCTCGACGCCGCCGGCCTCGCCGCCGTTCGCGACGCCGCGGCCGCCGGCGGGGCGCCGCTGCTGGTCGGCTTCAACCGTCGCTACTCGTCGCTGGCGGTCGCGCTGCGCGAGCTGCCCGGCCCGAGGCTGATGGACTTCCGCGTCAACGCCGGCCGGCTGCCGCTCGACCACTGGACCAACGATCCCGCCGTCGGCGGTGGCCGCCTGCTCGGCGAGGGCTGCCACTTCATCGACTTCCTCTGCGACCAGGCCGGCGCCGATCCGCTCCGCGTCAGCGCCCGCGGCTTCCGCTCCGATCCGGCGCTGCCGCTGCAGGCGACCGACAACTTCTCGCTGCAGATCGACTTCGCCGACGGCAGCGCCGGCACCGTCGCCTACGCCGCCGACGCCCCGACCGGGCCTGGCAAGGAGCGGTTCGCGACCAGCTCGCCCGGCGCCTACGCCGTGATCGACGATTTCCGCAGCGGCTCGATCTGGCGCGGCGGCAGGCGCACCAGGCTCGGCGGTCGCCGCGCGGCAAAGGGCTGGCGCGAGCAGTACGAGCTGATCGCCGCCGTCCTCGCCGGCAGCGCCGAGCCGCCGCCGCCCGAGTCGTTCTACGTCGCGACGCTGGCGACGCTCGCCGCCGCCCGCTCGCTCGGCAGCGGCGCCCCCGAGCCGGTGGTCGAGCCCGCCTGAGCGCGGCCCCGGAGGCCGCGCCGGTGAGGACCGGGCCCGCCGTCCCGGCTAGCCGCCGAGCGGCTCGCCGAGCTTGCAGGGGTTGCCGGGCTTGTCGCAGTTGACCGGGTTGATCAACGTGTCGAGCGGGTTCAGCTGCTGCGCCCGGCGCAGCGCCACCAGCGCCGCGCCGCGCTTGTCGCCGCGCTGCGCCTGGATCCGGCTCAGCACGTACCAGGCCTCCCAGTTGTCGGGCTCGCGCGCGGTCGCCGCGCGGGCCGCCGCCGCCGCCCGCGCGAGCTCGTCGTTCTGCTCGAGCACGAGCGCCTGCTGATAGCGCGGCAGGCCCGCGTAGGGGACGAGGTCGGCGGCGCGGCGCGCCTCGACGAGGGCCGATTGCAGATCGCCGCGGTCGAACGCGTTGCGGCTGTCGGCCATGTCCTGCGCCGCCTGCGCCGGGATGAAGATCGCGGCCGCGATCGCCAGCGCCGCGAGCGCGCCGCCGATCCGCAGCGCCGGCACGAGCCGAGCGCGGCGATCGTCCTTGCCGGCGGCCGCGGTCGGCTCGGCCTCGGGGTTCTCCTCCTCGCCGGGCAGCGTCGCCAGGATCGCCGCGGCGACGAACATGAAGGCGATCACCAGCGCGCCGAACTCCCAGAGCCAGTCGAAGCCGGCGGCGAGCGCGAACGCGAGCGCCGAGCCGGTCAGCGCCGCGAGCTCGCCGCGGCGCTCGCCGGCGGCGGCCAGCGCCCGCCGGGCGCCGGCGATCAGCACCAGCAGCACGAAGGCGGCCAGCAGCGCCAGCCCGACGATCCCGAGCTCGGCCAGGCTCTCGACGAAGAGCGAGTGCGCGTCCTTGATCACGCCGGGAACGTCGCGGTGCTGGTTCCACCAGAACTCGTAGGTCCCGGGCCCGATCCCGTGCAGCGGCTCGGACTCGAAGGCGTCGACCGCGGCGCTCCAGTACTGCCAGCGGCCGTTGCCACCGGCGCTGGTCAGCCGCGCCGAGTCGATGCCGGGCGCGGCGGGCTGCTTGAAGCTGTCAAACCTGTCGGCGCTGTAGCCGGCGCCGCCGGCGGCGAGGAAGCCGCCGATCGCGACCGCGGCCGTCACCGCGGCCACGATCAGCGCCGTCCGCCGCCGCACCTCGGGCGCGCGGGGCACGAGTCCGCGCCGCCCGGCCCAGGTGAGGCCGGCGACGACGATCCCGGCGATCGCACCGGCGACGAGCACCATCGCGATCATCTCGTTGCCCTGCGCGTGGGCGAGCGAGTTGTCAAGCGCGTCGCCGAGCGCGCCGCGGCGTGAGCCCTGCCAGACGACGATCGCGCTCAGCGCGCCGAGCACCGCGAGCGGTGGCAGCAGGCCGAGACGCCGGCGCGAGAGCGCGAGGTAGGCGAGCACGCCGACCAGCGCTGTGATCGCACCCGTCCGCGAGTAGGTGAAGTAGATCGCCAGCGCCATCGTCGGGACCGCGGCAGCGGCGAGCCCGCGGATCGCGAGCGAGCGGGCCGAGGTCGCCGCCCAGACGACCAGCGGCACGCCGAGCGCGACCAGCGCGGCCAGCGCATTCCAGTAGCCGAGCGGGTAGCGCAACCGGGTCTCCGCGCCGAGCAACTGCTGCACGGCGACGTCCTCGGGGAACCAGGCCGGGTGCAGGCGTGAGAGCAGCGCCACGGCGGCGATCACGGCGCAGCCGGCGCCGACCGCACCGGCGACGGTGCGCAGCCGTTCGCGGCCCCCGACCAGCAGGGCGACGGCGAACGCGCCGGCGTAGCTCGCCACCCGCGCCGCCTCGGTCACGCTCCGTCCCGCGCTCGAGGACCAGCTGATCCCGATCGCCGTCCAGGCGGCGTAGGCGACCAGCAACCCAAGGCCGAGCCAGCCGAGCCTCGAGATCCGCGCCCGCGGCAGCGCCCAGGAGGCGAGCCCGGCGGCCACCAGCACCCACAGCAGCGCCCCGATCGGACCGCGGATCTGCTCCTCGAAGCCGCCCCGTCGCCAGCCCAGATAGACGACCAGCGTGAACGGGATCAGCCAGCAGACGACCCGCGCCGGATCGAGGCGCGTGGCCCGCTTCTGCGGGACGAGCGGGCCGAGGCGCACGGTCGGCTGCGAGTCCGCGGCGACCGCCGGCGCTGGGGATGCTCGTGAGCTGCTCATCGGGATCGATTGGCGCAACTTCAGGTCGGTGCCGCTGTTACATTCTCGCGACGCCGATGCGAGCGCTGCCCCGCGAGCGGGTGGCCTGCCACCATCGACTCGCGGCGAAGGAGCTTAGCTTGACCAAGCCCAACGGAAACCCCAACTCGCGCGCAACCGCACGTCCGTTTCACCGCTGGATCCCGACCGCGCTGCTGTCGCTGGCATTGATCGCCGGCGCCCTGCTCACCGCCCCCGTCGCTGGCGCCCAGGACCCCGGCATCGACCAGTACTCGCCGCAGCCGACGCAGCCGGGCAACGACAACTCCTCCGACGGCAATCTGAGCCCGGTTCCGGCCGCCGGCTCCGACTCCGGCGGCCCCCCCGGCGGCGACCGCGCCGGCGATCCCGATCCCGCGGTGGCGCCGACCGGCGACAGCGAGGAAGGCGGCAGTAGCGGCGGCGTCGCCCGCAAGCCTCGCGGCAACGCCGACGAGCGCACCCTCGACGGGTTCGCGGCCAGCGCCGAGCAGCAGCGGGTCGAGCGCGGCGCCGGCGCCCAGCCGCTCGCCCAGCTCAGCGACGACGGCGGTGACGGCGGCTCGGCCGGGATCGGCGTGCTCGTCTGGATCGCCCTCGCCGCGATCGTCCTCTGGGCGGTCGGCGCCGGCGTCGTCAACTACCGTCGCCGCCGCGGCGCCGCGGCGGGGGAGTCGAGCCACCAAAGCGGGGAGCAGCAGCTCGCATGAGCTCCGCCGCGCCGGCTCGCCGCGGCCCGCTCGCCGCGCTCGCCCTGCTGGCCGCGATCGCGGCCGGGCTCATGATCGCCGCCGCGACCGCGACCGCGGCGAAGCCGGCGAAGAGCTTCGACATCGGCTTCGCCGACTACCTCTACGGCGACGCGCAGCACAGCAAGTCCGAGCTCGACCTGACGAAGACGGTCAACGCCGACGTGATCCGCGTCAACATGTCCTGGCGCGCGGTCGCCGGCTCCGAGCCCGCGAACCCGCGCGATCCCGCCGACCCGGCCTACACCTGGACCGAGTACGACACCGCGATCGCCAACGCCGTCGCGGCGGGATTCGAGGTCGACCTGACCGTGTTTTGGGCGCCGCCCTGGGCCGAGGGCCCGAACCGTCCCGGCGACTACGACAAGTACCCGCCGGGAAGCTGGAAGCCGGACGCCGGCAAGTTCGGCGACTTCGCCGCCGCGGTCGCCGAGCGCTACTCGGGCAGCTACGTCGCCGACGGCAGGACGCTGCCCCGGGTCGAGTACTTCGAGGCCTGGAACGAGCCCAACCTGAGCACCTACATCACGCCGCAGTGGGACGGCAAGCGCAACACCGCCAGCGACATCTACGCGAAGCTGCTCGATGCCTTCTACGCCGAGGTCAAGGCGGTCAACCCGACCTCCGAGGTCGTCTCCGGCGGCACCGCTCCCTACGGCGACGATCCGCCGAAGGGCAACGCGGTGCCGAACCGGACCCGGCCGCTGCGGTTCGAGCAGGAGCTGCTCTGCCTGAGCCCGTCGAACAAGCGGTCGAAGTGCCCGAACGGCGCCCCGACGTCGCCGAGCTTCGACATCTACGCCCACCACCCGATCAACCGGCTCGACCCGCCCGAGGAGAAGGCCGACAACAAGGGCGACATCGAGGTCGCCGACTTCGGCTCGCTGACCAAGGCGATGCGCAAGGCGGAGAAGTTTCACAAGACGGCGACCGGCGGCCGCCACGAGCTGTGGGCGAACGAGGTCTGGTGGCAGACCGACCCCCCCGACAAGGTCGAGGGGTTCCCGTGGAAGAAGCACGCGCGGTTCATGGCCCAGGCGCTCTACATGCTCTGGGACGAGGGCGCCGCCAACGTCTCCTTCCTGCAGTTCCGCGACGCCAAGTACAGGCCCGGCGAGTTCACGCTGGCCAGCTACCAGACCGGCGTCTACACCTACAAGGGCAAGCGCAAGCCGAGCGCCGACGCCGTCGCCTTCCCGTTCGTCACCGATCGCAAGGGCCGCAAGAAGCTGCTCGCCTGGGGGCGCGCGCCCAAGGGCGGCAAGCTGACGATCGAGGCGAAGGTCAAGCGGCGCGGCAAGCACCGCAAGCACAGGGGCAAGCACCGGCGCAAGGGCGGCTACCGCCGGGTCGCGAAGTTGCGCGTCGATGCCGGCGAGATCTTCACCAAGAAGCTGAAGATCAAGGGCAAGGCGAAGCTGCGGGCCAAGGTCAGCGGCGAGAATAGCCTCGTCTGGAAGCAGAAGGGCTAGGCGGATGCCGCGCCCCGCACCGCGCCGCCTCGCCGCGGCGGTCGTCGCCGCGGCCGCGATCGCGCTGACGCTGCTGCCGTCGAGCGCCGGCGCCGCCCGCCCGCTCGACGTCGGCTTCGCCGACCACCTCTACGAGGGCGATCACAGCGGCCTCTGGCTCGAGCGCACCGCGGCCGTCAACGCCGACGTGATCCGCGTCAACATGCTCTGGAGCCTGGTCGCCTTCAACGAGCCCGCCGACCCGCGCGATCCCGCCGATCCCAGCTACAACTGGATGGGCTACGACACCGCGATCCGCAACGCCGTCGAGCGCGGCTTCGACGTTGATTTGACGGTGATGCTCGCCCCGCGCTGGGCCGAGGGACCGCGCCGACCCGGCTACCGGAAGGCGCCGGCGGGGAGCTGGAAGCCCGACGCCCGGGCGTTCGGCGACTTCGCCCACGCCGTCGCCGAGCGCTACTCGGGCTCCTACCGGGCCGGCGGCGAGACCCTGCCCCGGGTCGAGTACTTCGAGGCCTGGAACGAGCCCAACCTGAGCACCTACATCACGCCGCAGTTCAAGGGCCGCCGCAACGTCTCGGCCGGCATCTACGTGAAGCTGCTCAACCGCTTCTACGATGCCGTCGCGGCGGAATCGCCGGGCTCACGGGTGGTCACCGGCGGCACCGCCCCCTACGGCGACCGGCCCGGCCGCAAGGCGAGGAAGACCGGCCCGTTGCGGTTCGCGCGCGAGCTGATGTGCCTGAACCGCAAGCTGCGCCGCAGCCGCTGCCCCAGCGGCCGGCGGCCCGAGTTCGACATCTACGCCCACCATCCGATCAACCGCGCGGCGCCGCCGACCGCCCACGGTCCCGGCGACGACGACATCATGATCGCCGACTTCCACGAGCTGAGGAAGGTCGTCCGCAGGGCCGAGCGGCGGAACACGATCGCGACCGGCGACCGCCACGAGCTGTGGGCGAACGAGGTCTGGTGGCAGACCGATCCGCCCGACAGGGTCGAGGGCGTGGCGCCGCGGACCCAGGCCCGCTGGATGCAGCAGGCGCTCTACCTGCTGTGGAAGCAGGGCGCCGCCAACGTCTCCTTCCTGCAGTTCCGCGACGCCAAGCAGCGCCGGCGCCGCGAGTACACCCTCGACACCTACCAGACCGGCGTCTACTACTACAACGGCAAGCGCAAGCCGAGCGCCCGGGCGATCGCCTTCCCCCTCGTCACCGACCGCCGCAGCAAGCGGACGCTGTTCGTCTGGGGCAAGGCGCCGCGCAGCGGCCGGCTGACGATCAGCGCCAACCGCAAGGGCAGGGGCGGCGGCTATCGCAAGGTGAGGAGGCTGCGGGTCCGGGCGGGGAAGGTGTTCACGACGAGGGTCAGGCTGCGCGGCGCCGCCAAGCTGCGGGCCCGGGTCGGCAAGCGCAAGAGCCTCGTCTGGAAGCAGAAGCGCTGAGCCCGGTGCCGGCCGGGGATCCGGCTGCCGCGGGCGCGACGACGACGGCTCGCCGGCGCGCTCGCACCGGCCAGCCCGCTCGGGGACCGGGTACCCAGAGGTACAAGCTGCGCGCCCGCACCCGCCGGCCCGCTCGAGGACCGGGTACCCAGGGGTACAACGGGCGCGCCCGCACCGACCGGCCCACTCGAGGACCGGGTACCCAGGGGTAAGACGGGCGCGCGAAGGATGGGCACGGCGCGCGGTCCGGCGCCGGCCCCGCGCCTAACGCGCCCGCGCCGGCACGCCCGCGACCGTCGCCCCCGGCGCCACGTCGGCGCTGACGACCGCTCCCGCGCCGACCATCGCCCCGGCGCCGATCGTCACCCCGCCGAGGATGATCGCTCCGGAGCCGATCGTGGCGTCGTCCTCGACCCGGACCGCCAGCAGCTCCCAGTCGCCGCCGCCGGCAAGCGCGCCGGCCTCGTTGCGCGCCCGCGGCCGCTTGTCGTTGACGAACATGACGCCGTGGCCGACGAAGACGCCGTCGCCGATCCTCACCCCCTCGCAGATGAACGTGTGGCTCTGGATCTTGCAGTGGCTGCCGATCACCGCCCCCGACTGGATCTCGACGAACGTCCCGACCCGGGTTCCGGCGCCGACCTCGCACCCGTAGAGGTTGGTGTGCGCGAAGACGACCGCGCCGGGGCCGAACTCACAGTCGCGGAGCAGTCGGTAGGGAGCGTCGTTGGCGGGCAGCGAGGGCAACTGGCAGAACTGTAATCGCGCCCGTACCCGTGTCCTACACTCAGCGCGATGGGCGGGATTGAAGGCATCGCTGCCGCGATCGTGAGCGCCGTGCTGCTCGCCCTGGCGCCGCTGCCCGCCGGCGCCATCCCCGGCGATCAGGGCGACGGCGTCGGCGCGTCGCCGGCGCTCGATACGACCCCGCCCGACACGAAGGTCACCAAGGTCAGGGTTCGGAGGCGGACGGTGAAGATCGTCTTCGCCTCGACCGAGCCCGGCGGCAGCTTCCGCTGCAACCTCGACAGCCAGCCGCTGACCCGCTGCAGCTCGCCGCTGAAGCTGCGGCGGCTGAAGCCGGGCCGCCACCGCGTCCGCCTGACGGCGATTGACGCCGCCGGCAACGCCGACCCGACCGGGGCGACGGCCAGGTTCAGGATCAGAAAAAGGCATCACCATCACCACGGCCACGGCCACGGCCACGGGCCGGGGAGAACCGGGTAGCCGGATCCCCGGCGCTAGCGCGAATCGGCGGCGATGAAGCGCTCGAGCCGGGCGGCGGCCCGGCGCCGCACCGCGCCGCGGACGATCGGCGTCCAGCCGAGCAGCAGCCCGGGCAGGCCGAGCGCCTGCCGCGACCAGGCATGGAAGTCGAAGTCGTCGCGATGGTCGGCGATCAGCCCGTCCTCGAACCGGAACCGGGCGCGGACGTCGTTGCGGACCGGCCGCCCGGTCTCGGTGAAGGTGTAGTGCGCCTGCCAGCGGGCTGAGCCGGACTCGTCGCCGGCCTCGTGCTCGACCAGCTCGATCCGCAGGTCGTCGGAGGCGGCGGTCAGCATCCGCCACATCTGCCCCGGCTCGTCGCCGTTGAGGTCGGGGAAGACGGGGTCGCTGAAGTGCGCTCCGGGCGCGTAGCAGGCCGCCATCGGGTCGCCGCGGCGCTCGCCGAAGGCGGCGTAGAAGCGCTGGATCAGCTCGTCGTTGGGGTGGTCCACGGTTGCTCCCGTCGGTGGGCGCCGCAGCCTAACCGGGGACGGCCGGCCGGGGGTGGGAGGGCAGCGGCGCCCGACTCGCCCGCGCCCCATATCCTTCCCCTCCGCAGGGGCCGCCGGCAGGCCCGCAACCGTCAGACGGGAGAACCATGACCAAGTGCCATTCGCGGCTTCGCGCCCTGATCGCCGTCCTCGCCGCCGCCTGCGGCGTCGCCCTCGCCGCGCCCGCGGGCGGGATTGCCGCGAACCCGTGGACGACGCCGCCGAACCAGTTCCTCAACATGGCCCACCAGGGCGGTGAGCTCGAGGCGCCGGGCAACACGCTGTACGCGTTCAAGACCGCGCTCCGCGACCGTGGCGCCGACGCCGTCGAGATGGACTCCTACATCACCAGCGACGGCCAGCTCGTGATCAGCCATGACCCGACGGTCAACGCCACGACCGACTTCGGCCAGCCGACGGCGGCGCCGCCGTGGAACAGCGGCGCGACCTCGCCCTACATCTGGGACCACACGCTGGCCGAGCTCCAGGACCTCGACGCGGCCTACTGGTTCTCGCCCGGCAAGGGCCAGTACGGCCACAACCCGGCGGACCCGCATCCGTTCCGCGGGATCGCGACCGGCGAGGTCCAGGCGCCGGCCGGCTACGGGCGCAGCGACTTCCAGATCCCGACCTTCAAGGACGTGCTCTCGGAGCTGCCGCCGGGCACGAAGATCAACATCGACATCAAGGATCAGAGCGGCCACACGGCGGAGGGCATCGCGGCCGCGAACGAGCTTGCGGCGATCCTCGCGTCACAGCCCGGCGGCGACAACGAGAACGTGATGGTCGCCTCGTTCGGCTCGGCCGAGATCAACGCGTTCCACGCGGCAATGCCCGAGCACGACTCGCTCTCCGGCAGCCTCACGGCGACCCAGGACTACGTGCTCAACAACCCGTCGGTCCCGTTCGATCCCCAGATCGAGGCGATTCAGCCGCCCGACAAGTACGACCTCGGCGGCGTGATCGTCGACGCTCCGGAGGTGATCAAGAGCGTCGTCGAGCGCAACGGCGACGACTACGCGATCCACGTCTGGGCGGCCGACGGCACCGCCGAGAACGACGCCCTCTACAGGCGCCTCGTCGACGCCGGGATGCAGGGCTTCTTCCCGCAGGAGCCGAGCAAGCTGGCGGCCTACCTGTGCGCCAACCACGTCCCCGACGCGACCGGCACGCCGCGCTGCACGCCGCCGGCCCAGCCGACCGGGCCGATCGGCCGGATCAGCAAGCTCAAGGTGAAGCGCAAGGTCAAGGCGGGCAAGAAGGCCCGGGTCAGGGGCTGGATCAACAACGACGGCGATCAGGCGATGAGCGCCGTCCGCGCCTGCGTCGAGATCCCGAAGCGGCTGCGCAGAAAGCTCGCGGCGAAATGCGACAAGGTCCACGGCGACGTCGACGCCGGCCGCAGCGCCCACTTCACGATCAAGGTCAAGACCAGGCGCAAGGCCCGCGGCAACTACAAGCTCGCCGTCGCGGTGAGCAGCGAGAACGCCGGCCTGCAGACCGGGACGGTGAAGCTCCGGGTCAAGCCCGGGAGGTAGCCCCGCGGGCGGCCCGGCGGCCGTGGCCGGCCGCGCCCGCCGGCATCGCGGCGGCTCAGCCGCCCTTCTTGATCCGCAGCTTCGCCTTCGCCTTGCGGCAGGTGAAGCGGCGCTCCTTCGCGGCCTTGACCTTGACCTTGTACCTGCCCGGCTCGGCGGGGCCGCTCAGGGTCAGGCGGAACCTGCCGGTCTCGTCGGTCCGCTCCTTGCCGACGCCCTTGATCTTGACGACGCGATCATCGGCGCACTTCCTCGGCCCGACCTTGCCGGAGAAGTAGGAGGTGCCGTAGGGGTCGTTGGGCGCGGCGCCCTTGTACTTGATCTTGATCGTCGTGCCGACCTTGGTGCCGTTGGCCGAGGCGGCCACGGCGCCGACGGCCAGGCAGGCGATCAGCGCGGCCACGATCAGCGGCAGTCGTGTTCTCATCGCAAATGCTCCTGGTTGGGTTGCGCGTTGCGGGTGCACGGTAGGGAACACGGGCGGCGGCAATAGTCGCGGCGCCCGCTATCCTGCCTGCACCTCGCACCCCCGGCCACGGGAGCGATCCCGGCTTCAGGGCCCCCGGTGGGGAGGCCAGGATGCTTGGCCGGATTGGGGTGAGGGAGTCGCCAGACGCAACGAGAACCGAACTTTCAACGCCTGCCTGGATAGATAGATGGCCCGTGGAGACGTACGCATCGCCGTGACCCTCGCCTGCGAGGAGTGCAAGCGACGCAACTACCAGACGAACAAGTCGCGGCGCAACACGCCCGACCGGATCGAGATGCGCAAGTACTGCCGCTGGTGCAAGCAGCACACCGCGCACAAGGAGACGCGCTGAGGCGCTGAGCGATGGCGAAGTCGAGGGCACAGCGGAAGGCCGAGGCGGCGAAGCGGCGCAAGCGCCAGGAGCAGGGGCAGGGAAGCGCCGTCGAGTCCGATTCGGAGGCGCAGCACGACACCCAGGTGCCGGAGTCGGCGGACGTCGTCGAGGCCGAGCTCGCGATCGAGCACGGGGCCGAGATCGCGGCGCGCTCGACCGAATCCCCGGCGCCCTCGCGGGCCGACGTCGGCCGCGCCGAGGCCACGGCGAAGCCGTCGCGGCGCGAGCGCCGCCGGGCCGAGCGCGAGCAGGCCGAGCGGGCCAAGGCGCAGCTCGAGCGCCGCGCCGCCAAGGCCCCGGTCCAGACGAAGGAGCGGGGCGCGGTCATGTCGTTCTTCTCCTCGGTCATCAAGGAGCTGCAGAAGGTCCAGTGGCCCGACCGCGATACCCTCGTCCAGGCCTCAGCGGTGACGATCCTGTTCGTCGCCGTCGCCGCCGCCTACCTCGGCGCCCTCGACGCGGTCTTCTCGAAGCTCGTCGACATCTTCATCACCTGATCGAAGCCCCCCAGAGACAGAAAGCCTTCCCAAGATGTTCCGCTGGTACGTGATCAACACCTACTCCGGTCACGAGAACAAGGTCAAGAAGAACCTCGAGCACCGCGTCGAGACGATGAGCCAGGCCCGCAAGGTGCGCCAGGTGGTCGTCCCGACCGAGGAGGTGCAGGAGGTCAAGGACGGCAAGAAGGTGACGACCGACAAGCGGACGATGCCGGGCTACGTGCTGGTCCAGATGGAGATGACCGACGACGCCTGGGGCCTGGTCAAGAACACGCCCGGGGTCACCGGCTTCGTCGGCTCACGCAACAAGCCGCTGCCGCTGTCGCAGGGCGAGGTCGACAACCTGCTGCAGGTCGAGGCGGCGCTACCGGTCGGCGCCGGCGCCGGCGCCCCCGGCGAGCCGGCGGCGAAGCCGAAGCCCCGGGCCCAGTACGAGATCGGCGAGTCGGTCAAGGTGATCAGCGGCCCGCTGTCGGACTTCTCGGGCGAGATCGCCGAGATCAACGACGACGCCGCCAAGCTCAAGGTGCTGGTCTCGATCTTCGGCCGCGAGACCCCGGTCGAGGTCGGCTACGACCAGGTCAAGAAGGTCTGAGGACGCCGATGACGCTGCGCAGCTCTTCGTCCTCGTCGGCTCACGGCCCTGAAGGCCGCTTCGCCTCCTGCGTCCTCGACCTGCTTGGTCCTCGGCGCCCTCAGAACGGAAGGTGCAACTAGATGGCCAAGAAGGTCCTGACGCTGATCAAGCTCCAGATCCCCGCCGCAGCCGCGAACCCGGCACCGCCGGTCGGCCCGGCGCTGGGCCAGCACGGCGTCAACATCATGGACTTCTGCAAGGCGTTCAACGCGCAGACCCAGCAGGACGCCGGCACGATCATCCCGGTCGAGATCACCGTCTTCGAGGACCGCACGTTCACGTTCATCACGAAGACGCCGCCGGCCGCGGTCCTGATCAAGGAGCGGGCCGGGATCGAGAAGGGCTCGGGCGAGCCGCACGTCAACAAGGTCGGCAGGATCAGCGCCGCCCAGGTCCGCGAGATCGCCGCGATCAAGATGCCCGACCTGAACGCCAACGACGTCGACGCCGCGGCGCGGATCATCGCCGGCACCGCGCGCTCGATGGGCGTCGACGTGGAGGGCGAGCTCTGATGGCGCGCAATCGAGGCAAGGGCTACCGCGACGCGCTCGAGCGGATCGACCGCAACCACCACTACGAGCCGGTCGAGGCGGTCGCGCTGCTGAAGAAGACGGCGCGGGCGCGCTTCGACGAGACGGTCGAGGTCCACATCCGGCTCGGCGTCAACGTCCGCCACGCCGACGAGCAGCTGCGCGGCACGCTGGCGCTGCCCAACGGCGCCGGCCGCGACGTCACCGTCGCCGTCTTCGCCGAGGGCGAGCGGGCGCGCGAGGCGACCGAGGCCGGGGCCGAGTTCGTCGGCTCCGACGACCTCGCCGAGCGGATCGAGGCGGGCTGGACCGACTTCGACCTGGTGATCGCGACCCCCGACCAGATGCCGAAGGTTGGCCGCCTCGGCCGGATCCTCGGCCCGCAGGGGAAGATGCCGAACCCGAAGGTGGGGACGGTCACCAACGAGGTCGCCAGGGCCGTCGCGGAGACGAAGTCGGGCAAGATCGAGTACCGGACCGACCGCCAGGCGGTCGTTCACCTCGCGATCGGCAAGGCCTCGTTCAGCGAGCAGGCGCTGCTCGAGAACTACGCCGCGGTGATCGACGAGATCGTCCGCGCCAAGCCGGCCGCGGCGAAGGGCCGCTACATCATCTCGATCACGCTGACGACGACGATGGGCCCCGGCATCCGCGTCGACTCCGCCCGCACCCGCGAGGGCGAGATCCTCGCCGGCGCCGGGCTCGGCGACGACGGGGACGGGGTCGCCGCGGTCGCCGAGCCGGCCACCGCCTAGCGGCGCCGCGGGAGCGGCCGGACGCCGCTTTCGTGCTCCGCCTGAAACCGGCCTGCTCCCGGCGGGTCGATCCGGGCGCGGGTCGCGCGCCGCCGCGGCCGGCGTCCAGCCGGCGTCCAGCCGAGGCGAGCGTCGGTAAAGCGTGCGCGGGGCCGGCCGATGTCCCTGAGCATGAGGGCCCGTTCCGAGCTGCTCGCCGCGGCCGCCGCGATCCTGCTGCTGGCGGCGCTGCTGCCGGCGAGCGCCGCCGCCGCGCCGCCCGCCAACGACGACTTCGCCGACGCGACCCAGCTCGCGGCGACGCTGCCCGCCAACGAGAGCGGCACGCTCGCCGAGGCGACCAGCGAGAGCGGTGAGCCCAGGCACGTCAACCAGGGCGGCGGCCACACGGTCTGGTACCGCTGGAAGCCGACCGTCGACACGACGCTCGCGGTCGCCACCTGCGGCAGCGCCAGCCACACCGGCGTCGCCGTCTACGACCAGGGCCCGGTCAACGCGCTCGGGCCGCGCCTCGGCACGACGTCGGACTGCCTGAACGGGACGAGCTCGATCGTCCACGCCGAGGCGAACCAGGACTACTGGATCGCGGTCGAGAACGTGGCCCTCGGCGGCGACGCCGGCGAGTACACGCTCAAGCTCGAGGTCGCGGGCTCGCTCGCCGGCCGCGTCCTCGACGAGTCCTCGAACCCGGTCGACGATCACTGCGTCCGCGTGCTCGACCCGGCGACCGGGACCCCGGCGACGATCGTCCACACCGGCGGCGACGGCCGCTGGTCGGTGGAGCTGCCGCCGGCCGCCTATCAGGTCCGCTTCGACGGCTGCACCGACGGCGGCCCCTACGCGCGCGAGTACTGGCAGAACGCCGCCGACATCGACGCCGCGGCGACGATCGCGCTCGCGCCCGGGCAGGCGAAGACCGGGGTCGACGCGACGCTCGAGCCCGCCGCGTCGATCGCCGGCGACGTGACCGATCCGGGCGGCGGGGCGGTCGGCAACGCCTGCGTGCGCGTCTACGACCCCGATCACCCCGAGGACGAGGTCGCCTCGACCAGCACCAATCCCGCCGGGCACTACCGGATCACGAACCTCGCCGCGGCCGCCTACAAGATCATGTTCGAGCCCGGCTGCACCCAGCACAGCGACCTCAAGGACGAGTACTTCAACGACAAGGGGACGTTCGCCGACGCCGACACCGTGACGCTCGCCGCCGGCGAGAGCAACGCGGGCGTCGATGCGGTGCTCGGCGACGGCGGCTCGATCAGCGGCACCGTCAGCGACGCGACGCTGGCGCCGCTGGCGGACATCTGCGTCACCGCGAGCCCGGCCGGCGGCGAGGTCGCCGGCGGCGCGACCACGGTCGCCGGCGGCAGCTACACGATCGCCGGCCTCGACCCGGGCTCCTACGTCATCGAGTTCAGCGACTGCACCAACAACGCCTACGCGACCGAGTACTACAACGACTCCGCCGACCCCGCCGGCGCCGACCCGGTCGCGGTCGGGCGCGAGGAGGACGTGACCGGGATCGACGCCAGCCTGCTCGAGAACGGCTCGATCACCGGCACCGTCAGCGGCCCCGCCGCCGAGCCGCTGCAGGGCATCTGCGTGGCCGCCTTCGACGCCGGCGGCAGCGAGATCGCCAACGCGACGACCGGCGCGGCCGGCGGCTACGAGATCAGCGGGCTGACGCCGGGCCCCTACCGGATCCACTTCGTCGACTGCTCCGGGCTCGGCTACGTCGACGAGTTCTACGCTGACAAGGCGACGCTCGAGGCGGCCGATCCGATCACGGTCAGCGCCGGCGCGCCGAGCGCCGGGATCGACGCCACGCTCGCCTCCTCGGGCGCGATCAGCGGCCACGTCACCGGTCCCGGCGGCGCCCCGGCCGCCGACATCTGCGTCTCGGCGCTGAGCGCCGACGGGCAGGAGCTGATGATGAACGGCACCGACGCTGACGGCTACTACGAGATCAACCCGCTCTCGCCGGGGTTCTACAAGGTCGAGTTCCGCGACTGCGGCGGCGGCGCGGCGCTGGCGACCGAGTTCTACAACGACTCGGCGACGTTCAGCGGCGCCACCGACGTCGAGGTCGAGGAGGGCCTGCAGGCACAGGACGTCGACGCCGAGCTCGCCGCCGCCGGATCGATCTCGGGGACCGTGACGATGGAGGGCTCCGCCCCCGCCGCCGACGTCTGCGTCAGCGCCTTCCCGGTCGCCGACGCGGTCTTCCCGGTCGCCGTCACGCAGGCCGGCGCCGACGGCGGCTACTCGCTGAGCGGGCTCGCGAGCGGCGGCTACAAGGTCTACTTCGACGGCTCCTGCTCGCTCGACCAGCTCTCGGAGGAGTTCTTCGACGACGACGCGACGTTCGCCGCCGCGAGCACGGTCAGCGTCAGCGCCCCGGCCGACCAGGGCGGGATCGACGCCGACCTCGACGCGACCCAGGCGCCGACGGTCTCGATCAGCTCCGGGCCCGACGGAGCGACCGCCGACGCGACCCCGACCTTCACCTTCACCCGCACCGGCGGCGGCGCGGTCGAGTGCTCGATCGACAGCGGCAGCGCGAGCTTCGGCCCCTGCTCGAACCAGCTCGCGCACACGCCCGCCTCGAACCTCGCCGACGGCTCCTACAGCTTCCGCGTCCGGGTCAGCAACGCGGCCGGCACGCAGACCGCGACCCGCCCGTTCAGCGTCGACACGACGCCGCCGCCGGTGTCGGTCGACGGCGGCCCCAACGGCCCGACCAACGAGGTGCGGCCGAGCTTCGACTTCAGCGCCGAGGCCGGCGCCTCGGTGCAGTGCTCGATCGACTCCGGCAGCGCCGCCTACGGGCCCTGCTCGGCCGCGACCGAGCACCAGCCCGGCTCCGACCTGGCGCCGGGCTCCTACACCTTCCGGGTCCGCGCCACCGACGCCGTCGGCAACTCGGCGGTCGCGACGCGGACCTTCTCGGTCGATACGACGCCGCCGTCGATCGCGATCACCGGCGGTCCCAGCGGCCTGACCGCCAACGCCCGCCCGACCTTCAGCTTCGACCCCGAGCCGGGGGCCACGGTCACGTGCTCGATCGACGCCGGGGCGCCGGCCTTCGGCCCCTGCTCGGGCCCCGGCAACGCCCACACGCCCGCGACCGACCTCGGCGAGGGCGCGCAGACGTTCCGCGTGCGCGCCACCGATTCGGCCGGCAACAGCGACACGGCGACGCGGCCGTTCACCGTCGACACCGTTGCCCCGGAGACGACGATCACCGGTGGCCCGGCCGAGGGCGAGACGATCACGACCGCCGCGGCGACGTTCTCGTTCAGCAGCAGCGAGTCCGGCTCGAGCTTCGAGTGCAAGCTCGACGGCGGCGCCTTCATGCCCTGCGGCTCGCCGAAGAAGCTGACCTCGCTCGCCAACGGCGCCCACAGCTTCGCGGTCCGGGCGACCGACGGCGCCGGCAACGTCGACGGCTCGGCGGCGACCCGCGGGTTCAGCGTCGACACCTCCGACCACACGCCGCCGGAGACGACGATCACCTCCGGCCCCGGCGAGGGCGCGACGATCGCGACCGCCGCGACCAGCTTCGGCTTCGCCTCGAACGAGTCCGGCTCGACGTTCGAGTGCGAGCTCGACGGCGGCGGCTTCGAGCCTTGCAGCTCGCCGCGGGCGCTGAGCGGCCTCGGCGACGGCGCCCACAGCTTCGCCGTGCAGGCGACCGACCCGAACGGCAACACCGACCCGACGCCGGCGACGCGGACGTTCACGGTGGCGATCGACACGACCCCACCCGAGACCGTGATCGACTCCGGCCCGAGCGGCACGATCGCGACCGGCACGGCGGCGTTCGCGTTCCACGCGAGCGAGCCCGGCTCGAGCTTCGAGTGCAAGCTCGACGGCGGCGGCTTCGCCCCCTGCGGCTCGCCGCGGACGTTGAGCGCGCTCGCCAACGGCGCCCACAGCTTCGCGGTCCGCGCGATCGACGCGGTCGGCAACGTCGACCCGACGCCGGCGACGCGCGGCTTCAGCGTCGCCGTCACGCCGCCGCAGGCCGACCCGCCCGACGACGGCGCCTGCGACGCCGCCCGGGCGCAGCTGAAGAAGGCGAAGAAGGCGACCAAGAAGGCGAAGTCGAAGCTGAAGAAGGCGAAGAGCAGGGGCGCCAAGAAGAAGGGGAAGAAGAAGCTGAAGAAGGCGAAGAAGAAGCTGAAGAAGGCGAAGAAGAAGGTCGCCCGCGCCTGCTGAGGCCGGCCGCCGCCGCAACGAGCGGTCCCCTACACTGCAGCGTCCCGAAGCCGAAGACCGCAGGCGGGGCGATAGCCCCTTAACCGCCCGGACCGAATCACCGACGGGCGCGGCCGGCGCAGGTGGAGCCGGCAGTCAGCCTGTCCGAGCCCGCCCGCGTGCGGGCTCTTCTCGTTCGGTACGAGACCTTCACAACCCGACCCGGACAGGACAGCGATGCAGAGAGAACAGAAGGCAGCAGCGGTCGCCGAGATCGGCGCCGAGCTGGAGCGCTCCAGCGCCGTCTTCGCCGTCGACTACCGGGGGATCTCGGTGCCGCAGGCGGCGGAGCTGCGCAGCAGGCTCGGCGCGGCCGACGCCTCGTTCAGCGTCGTCAAGAACCGGCTCGCCAAGCGCGCCACCGAGGGCGCCGGGGTGGCCGAGCTCGACCAGCACCTGGCCGGCCCGACCGCGCTCACCTACGTCCGTGGCGACGCCGTCGTCGCCGCGAAGACGATCTCCGACTTCGTCAGGGAGCACGGCGTCCCCACCTACAAGGGCGGGCTGATGGACGGGGCGGTGCTGAGCGCCGAGCAGTTCGCGGCGATCGCCCGCCTGCCCGGCCTCGACCAGCTCCGCGGCCAGCTCGTCGGGCTGACGGCGAGCCCGCTGACCGGCCTCGCCCGGACCCTGAACCAGCTCGTCCAGGGGCTCGCCGCGCAGCTCGGCCAGGTTGCCGAGCAGGGCCTGATCGGCGGCGCTGCCGCCGAGCCCGAGGCCGGCGCCGCCGAGCCCGAGGCCGGGGGGACGGAGGGCGCCGCCGAGGCGGAGCCGGAGGCCGGCGCCGAGGCGGCGACGCCCGAGGGCGATGAGCCCGAGGCCGGCGAAGCGGCGACCGCCGCCGAGCCGGAGCCCGCAGAACCCGAGGCCGACGGCGGCGAAGCGCCGCCACCCAAAGCTGATGAGACCCCCGCGGACGGCGACGAGGCCGGCGCGGACGACAAGGAGGACTGAACGCAATGGCAGACACGCTGACGACCGAGAAGTGGATCGAGGAGCTGAAGAGCATCTCCGTGCTCGAGCTCTCCGAGCGGATCAAGGCGCTCGAGGAGGAGTTCGGCGTGTCGGCGGCCGCGGTCGCCGCCGCCGCCCCGGCCGCGGCCGCCGCTGACGGCGGCGCCGCCGAGGAGGAGGAGAGCGGCACCGTCGACGTGATCCTCACCGACGCCGGCGAGAAGAAGATCCAGGTGATCAAGGCGGTCCGCGCCGCCACCGGCCTCGGCCTCAAGGAGGCGAAGGCCGTCGTCGACGAGGCGCCGGGCCCGGTCAAGGAGGGCATCGAGCGCGAGGAGGCCGACAAGCTCAAGGCCGAGATCGAGGAGGCCGGCGGCTCGGTCGAGCTCAAGTAGGAGGCGCGGGGCGGAGGCGCCGGCGCCGCCCGGGGGCGGTCGACCGGGCCTCCGGGCCCCGGCTGCGGGCGCGCGCCCCAACCCGCGCAACCGCTTTTGTTATATTCAGCGGTCGCGCGTCGGCTCACATCGGGACTCTCGATGTCCGCTCGGCCAGGGCCGCGTGCAACTCGACCAGCCCCGATCTCCTGAGGAGTCGCTCGACTTTGGCACCTTCCCACGCCGCTGCCCGCCGTTCATTCTCCCGCCTCAAGACCCCGCTCGAAGTCCCCAACCTGATCGATATCCAAAGCAAGTCCTTCGCGCGTCTGACCGACCCGAAGGATGGGATGCTGCGGGTCACGATCGACGACGTCTCGCCGATCACCGACTACACCGGCAACCTGGCGATCGTCTTCGGGGAGTTCCACTTCGACGAGCCGCAGCACACGATCGCCGAGTGCCGCGAGAAGGACGTCACCTACTCGCGACCGCTCAACGTCGAGGTCGCCTTCCAGAACCGCGAGACCGGCGAGATCCGCGAGCAGACCGTCTTCATGGGCGACTTCCCGTGGATGACGCCGCGCGGCACCTTCATCATCAACGGGACCGAGCGCGTCGTCGTCACCCAGCTCGTCCGCTCCCCCGGCGCCTACGTGATGGCGCCGAAGGACCCCGAGAAGCAGGTCTTCATCGCCAACCTGATGCCGGCCCGCGGCTCCTGGCTCGAGCTCGAGATCGACAAGAAGGGCAAGGTGTTCGCCCGGATCGACCGCAAGCGCAAGCTGCCGGTGACGGTGCTGCTGCGGGCGATGGGCTTCGTCAGCGACGAGCAGATCCTCGAGCTGTTCGACAACTCGGTCTACATCCGCCAGACGATCGCCGCCGACACCGAGGCGACGCGGACCGAGGAGGGCGCGCTGATCGAGCTGTTCAAGAAGCAGCGCCCCGGTGAGCCGCCGTCGGTCGACGCCGCCACGGCGCTGATGGAGCAGCTGTTCTTCGACCCCAAGCGCTACGACCTGACCACGGTCGGCCGCTACAAGCTCAACGCCCGCCTCGACCTCGACATCGACCTCGAGACCCGGACCCTGACCAAGGACGACATCGTCGCCCTGATCCGCGAGCTGGTCTCGCTGCCGAAGCTGCTCGGCGTCCCCGAGGAGATCGACGAGGAGAACCCGATCAAGGACTACGCCGCCGAGGCCCTGTCCTACAGCCGCGAGCAGGTCGCCGACCACCTCGACGAGTACGAGCACTTCGGCAACCGCCGCCTGCGCACCGTCGGCGAGCTGATCCAGGAGGCGTTCCGGATCGGCCTCTACCGGATGGAGCGGGTCGTGCGCGAGCGCCTGACGACCGAGGACGCCGACGCGATCACGCCGCAGACGATCATCAACATCCGCCCGGTCGTCGCGGCGATGAAGGAGTTCTTCGGCTCCTCGCAGCTGTCGCAGTTCATGGATCAGACGAACTCGCTGTCGGGGCTGACCCACCGGCGCCGCCTGTCGGCGCTCGGCGCCGGCGGCCTGACCCGCGAGCGGGCCCCGATCGAGGTCCGCGACGTACACCCCACCCACTACGGGCGGATGTGCCCGATCGAGACGCCCGAGGGCCCGAACATCGGCCTGATCGGCTCGCTCTCCTCCTACGCGGAGATCTCCGACTACGGCTTCGTCACGACCCCCTACCGGGTCGTAAAGGACGGCAAGGTGACCGACGAGATCGTCCATCTCGACGCCACCCAGGAGGAGGAGAAGGTGATCGCGCAGGCGAACGCCGAGGTCGACCCGAAGACCGGCAAGCTGGTCGGCGACATCATCCTCTGCCGCGTCCGCGACGAGGGCGAGGTGCGCGCCGTCAGCCCCGGCGAGGTCGACTTCATGGACGTCTCGCCGACCCAGATCTGGTCGGTCGGCACGGCGCTGATCCCGTTCCTCGAGCACGACGACGCCAACCGCGCGCTGATGGGCTCGAACATGATGCGGCAGGCGGTGCCGCTGCTGAAGCCGGAGCCGCCGCTGATCGGCACCGGGATGGAGCGCCGCACCGCGATCGACTCCGGCGACGTCGTCGTCGCCGAGCACGCCGGCACGGTCTCCGAGGTCGACGCCGAGCGGATCGTCGTCACCCGCGGCAACCAGAAGGACAGCTACGCGCTCGACAAGTTCCAGCGCTCGAACCAGGGCACGATGATCCACCAGCGCCCGATCGTCGCCGCCGGCGACGCGGTCGAGGCCGGCGACGTGCTCGCCGACGGCTCCTCGACCTCGGCCGGCGAGATCGCGCTCGGCAAGAACTGCCTGGTCGCGTTCATGTCCTGGGAGGGCTACAACTTCGAGGACGCGATCATCCTCTCCGAGCGGCTGGTCAAGGACGACGAGCTGACCTCGATCCACATCGAGGAGTACGAGATCGACGCCCGCACGACGAAGCTCGGCGACGAGGAGATCACCCGCGACATCCCGAACCGCTCGGAGGAGTCGCTGCGCAACCTCGACGAGCGCGGCGTCGTCCGGATCGGCGCCGAGGTCGACGCCGGCGACCTGCTGGTCGGCAAGGTGACGCCGAAGGGCGAGACCGAGCTGACCGCCGAGGAGAAGCTGATCCGCGCGATCTTCAAGGAGAAGGCGCGCGAGGTCCGCGACACCTCGCTCAAGGTCCCGCACGGCTCCGGCGGCGTCGTCATCGACGTCGTCACCTTCAACCGCGACGAGGGCGACGACCTCAGCCCCGGCGTCAACGACATGGTCCGCGTCTTCGTCGCCAAGAAGCGCAAGATCGCCGAGGGCGACAAGCTCGCCGGCCGCCACGGCAACAAGGGCGTGATCGCCAAGATCGTGCCCGAGGAGGACATGCCGCACCTCGCCGACGGCACCCCCGTCGACGTGATCCTCAACCCGCTCGGCGTGCCGAGCCGGATGAACATCGGCCAGGTGCTCGAGACGCACCTCGGCTGGGTCGCCGGCAACGGCTGGTACGACGACGGCTCCGATGCCTACGAGCAGGCGCGGAAGCTCGGCGACGGCGCCGTCGTCAACGTCGCCACGCCGGTCTTCGACGGCGCCACGGTCGAGGACGTCGACGAGGCCCTCGTCGAGTGGCAGAAGGCGACCTTCGACGAGCGCGGCATCGACCTCGGGCTCGACGAGAAGCTGCCCGCCGGCGCCCGCAGCGCCGGCCGCGCGAAGCTCTACTCGGGCCGCACCGGCGAGCCCTACGAGGGCGACGTCACGGTCGGCTACATGTACATCCTCAAGCTGCTGCACCTCGTCGACGACAAGATCCACGCCCGCAGCACCGGCCCCTACTCGCTCGTCACCCAGCAGCCGCTGGGCGGCAAGGCGCAGTTCGGCGGCCAGCGCTTCGGCGAGATGGAGGTCTGGGCGCTGGAGGCCTACGGCGCCGCCTACACGCTGCAGGAGATGCTCACGGTCAAGTCCGACGACACGGTCGGCCGGGTCAAGGCCTACGAGGCGATCGTCAAGGGCGAGAACATCCCCGAGCCGTCGGTGCCGGAGTCGTTCAAGGTGCTGCTGAAGGAGATGCAGGCGCTGTCGCTGGACGCCAACCTCGTCACCGAGGAGGGCCGCGTCGGCATCGAGGAGGAGGAGGACGAGCTGCTGCGCGCCGCCGAGGAGCTCGGCATCGACCTCTCCGGCGTCCGCGCCGGCGCCGACGCCGGCAGCGACGAGCAGGCCGAGCAGGAGAGCGGCAACGGAGCCGGCGCCGAGGCGGAGGTCGAGGCGAAGACGTGACGTTCAGCGGGCAGCCGGCAGCGAGCAGGGGACTTTCGACCAAGACTAGGAGCCACTAGGTGGACATCAACAACTTCGACGCAATCGAGATCGGCCTCACCTCTCCGAAGAAGATCCGGAGCTGGTCCTCGGGCGAGGTGACGAAGCCGGAGACGATCAACTACCGGACGCTGAAGCCCGAGAAGGACGGGCTGTTCTGCGAGCGCATCTTCGGTCCGACCAAGGACTGGGAGTGCTACTGCGGCAAGTACAAGCGGGTCCGCTACAAGGGCATCGTCTGCGAGCGCTGCGGCGTCGAGGTGACGCGCTCGAAGGTCCGCCGCGAGCGGATGGCGCACATCGACCTCGCGGCGCCGGTCTCCCACATCTGGTTCTTCAAGGGCGTCCCCTCGCGGATCGGCTACCTGATCGACATGGCCCCGAAGGAGCTCGAGAAGGTCCTCTACTTCGCCGCCTCGATCGTCACCTCGATTGACGAGGAGGCCCGGGCGAAGGATCTCGGCAAGCTCGAGAAGGAGGTCAACAAGGTCCTCGACTCCTACAAGGCCGAGCGCGAGCAGCGGGTCCAGGAGCTCGAGGAGTCGCTGGAGCGCCGCCTCGCCTACATCGGCGAGGGCGAGAAGCCGGCCAAGTTCAGCGAGGAGGACGAGCTCTGGGCGGAGGCGACGGGCTCGGTCAAGAAGCTGAACAAGGACGATCGGGCCAAGCTCGAGCGCGAGACCCGCAAGGAGCTCAACGGCGAGATCGCCGACACCGAGGCCTACATCGACGACGCGATCGAGCGCATGGAGGAGGTCTGGAAGACCTTCCAGGAGATGAAGGTCAAGGACGTGATCGCCGACGAGGCGCTGTTCCGCGAGCTCAAGGATCGGTTCGGCTCGCAGTTCGGCTGGGGCGAGTACTTCCGCGGCGGCATGGGCGCGGAGTGGATCCGCGACCTGCTCGGCCAGATCGATCTCGAGGCCGAGTGCGAGGAGCTCGAGCAGACGATCAACACCTCGAAGGGCCAGAAGCAGGCGCGCGCGGTGAAGCGGCTCAAGGTCGCCTCGGCGTTCAAGAACTCCTCGAACAAGCCCGAGTGGATGGTCCTCGACGTCGTCCCGATCATCCCGCCGGAGCTGCGGCCGATGGTCCAGCTCGATGGCGGCCGGTTCGCGACCTCCGACCTCAACGACCTCTACCGGCGGGTGATCAACCGCAACAACCGCCTGAAGCGGCTGCTCGACCTCGGCGCGCCCGAGATCATCGTCAACAACGAGAAGCGGATGCTGCAGGAGGCGGTCGACGCGCTGCTCGACAACGGCCGCCGCGGCCGGCCCGTCACCGGCCCCGGCAACCGGGCGCTGAAGTCGCTCTCGGACATGCTCAAGGGCAAGCAGGGCCGGTTCCGCCAGAACCTGCTCGGCAAGCGCGTCGACTACTCGGGCCGCTCGGTGATCGTCTCGGGCCCGTCGCTGCAGCTGCACCAGTGCGGGCTGCCGAAGCTGATGGCGCTGGAGCTGTTCAAGCCGTTCATCATGAGCCGGCTGGTCGAGCGCAAGGCCGTGCAGAACATCAAGGCGGCGAAGAAGATGGTCGACTCGATGATCCCGGAGGTCTGGGACGTGCTCGAGGAGGTCATCGAGGAGCACCCGGTGCTGCTCAACCGGGCGCCGACGCTGCACCGGCTCGGCATCCAGGCGTTCGAGCCGCAGCTCGTCGAGGGCAAGGCGATCCAGGTCCACCCGCTCGTCTGCCAGGCGTTCAACGCCGACTTCGACGGCGACCAGATGGCCGTCCACGTCCCGCTCAGCGCCGAGGCGCAGGCGGAGGCGCGGATCCTGATGCTGTCGGCCAACAACATCCTCAGCCCGGCCCACGGCTCGCCGCTGGCGACGCCGACCCAGGACATGGTGCTCGGGATCTACTACGTCACCTACGGGCCCGACGCCGAGGAGCTCGCCGCCCGCGACGAGAAGCTGAAGTCGGGCAAGTGGGACGAGAAGAAGGACGGGCCGCGGCCGCGCACCTTCCGCTCCGCCCAGGAGGCCGAGCTCGCCTACGAGAACGGGCTCGTCGAGCTGCACGAGCACGCCGAGTACCGCGAGCTCGATGAGGAGCATTTCCTGACCACGGTCGGCCGGATCATCTTTGACGACCGGATCGAGCGGGCGCTCGCCGAGGCGCTCGAGGACGAGTACGTGCCGGGGAAGTTCGAGTTCGTCAACCGCTCGCTGAAGAAGCGCGACGTCAACGACATGGTCGCGGCGCTGGTCGAGTCCTACGGCGCCGCCGCGGTCTCGCGCGTGCTCGACGCGTTCAAGGAGCTCGGCTTCCACTTCGCCACCCAGGCCGGGATCACGGTCTCCAAGAACGATGTGATCTCGCCGCCCGACAAGGAGGAGATCCTCGACCGCTTCGAGCAGGAGGCGGCGGCGATCGTCTCCCAGTACGAGGACGGCTGGATCACCGCCGAGGAGCGCAAGGACCGGCTCACCGACCTCTGGAACCGCGCGACCGACGAGGTCGCCCAGGCGATGGAGGACAACCTCGACGAGCTCAACCCGATCTACATGATGGCCAACTCGGGCGCGCGCGGATCGTTCAAGCAGATCCGCCAGCTCGCCGGCATGCGCGGGCTGATGGCGAACCCGAAGGGCGAGATCATCGAGCGGCCGATCAAGTCCAACTTCATGGAGGGGCTTGACGTCCTCGAGTACTTCATCTCGACCCATGGCGCCCGCAAGGGCCTCGCCGACACCGCGCTACGGACCGCCGACTCGGGCTACCTGACCCGGCGGCTGGTCGACGTCGCCCAGGACGTGATCGTCAACATCGACGACTGCAAGACGAAGGACTTCGTCGAGATGCCGGCGTTCAAGGACGGCGAGCCGAACCAGAACCTGATCGGCCGCCTGGCGGCGAAGAAGTTCGCGACCAAGCGCGGCCGCGAGCTGCTCAAGCGCAACCAGGAGATCGACAAGCCGGAGCTGGCCGAGATCGCCGAGGCCTACGGCGCCGACGACGAGGTCACCGTCCCGGTGCGCTCGTCGCTGAAGTGCGAGCTGCAGTCCGGGATCTGCCAGGCCTGCTACGGCCGCGCGATGGCGACCGGCGAGACGGTCGAGATCGGCGACGCGGTCGGGATCGTCGCCGCGCAGTCGATCGGCGAGCCCGGCACCCAGCTGACGATGCGGACCTTCCACACCGGCGGCGTCGCCGGCCTCGACATCACCCAGGGCCTGCCGCGCGTCGTCGAGCTGTTCGAGGCGCGCAAGCCGAAGGGGCTGGCGCAGCTCGCGCTGGAGAGCGGCAAGGTCCAGATCGAGACCTCCGACAAGGGCGACAAGGTCGTGATCACCGACGCCGAGGGCGAGGAGCACTCCTACTCGTTCCCGCCCCGCTCGGTCCTCAACGTCGCCGACGGCGACAAGGTCGAGCGCGGCGACCAGCTCAACGAGGGCTCGCTCGATCCGAAGGAGCTGCTTGCGGTCCGCGGCCGGACCGCGACCGAGCTCTACCTGGTCAGCGAGGTCCAGCGCGTCTACAAGGCGCAGGGCGTCGACATCAACGACAAGCACATCGAGCTGATCGTGCGGCAGATGCTGCGCAAGGTGCAGATCGAGTCGAAGGGCTCGACCGAGCTGCTGCCGGGCCAGCTCGAGGACCGGCTGAAGCTGCAGGCGATCAACAAGCAGGTGAAGGCCGACGGCGGCACCGCGGCGAAGGCCGAGGAGGTGATCCTCGGGATCACGAAGGCGTCGCTGGCGACCGAGTCGTTCCTCTCGGCGGCCTCCTTCCAGGAGACGACGAAGGTGCTCACCGACGCCGCCCTCGAGGGCAAGCGCGACCGCCTCGTTGGCCTCAAGGAGAACGTGATCATCGGCAAGCTGATCCCGGCGGCGACCGGGCTGCGGCACTACCGGACGATCGAGATCGAGCCGGTCGAGCCGCCGCAGCGGCCCGACGAGCACCTCGACGACGAGGCGCTCGCCGCCGAGCTCGGCCTCGCGGCCGAGCTCGAGCAGCCCCAGGGCGCCGACGTCGAGGGCTTCGGCTCGAGCTTCGCCGACGAGCTCGAGGTGCTCGCCGGCGAGATCGACGCGGCCGGTGACTCCGGCAACGGCGCCGGCGAGCCGGCCGGCGCCGAGGCCGAGGCCGACGAGTAGGCGCCTCGAGCGGAGCTGCGGTTCAGGCGCGGCCGCCCTCCGCGGGCGGCCGCGCTGCGCTTCGGGGTGCGTCATGGCGCGCCCGCCGCTCCGCCGCGCTGGGCGAGTTGACCACCGATGACGTGGAAAAGTCGCCCTGCGTCGAGCTTCAGGGCCGGTCGCGACGCCTTCCGACGATCGCCCACCTCGCCCGGCCGGTCGCCGAGCAGGCCGTGGAGGCTTCAGCCGCGAGCCAGGCGGCGCCCCGTGCGGACTCGAGCGATGGCGTCGCGTGAACGCACCCTGCGTCAGGCGGCGATCCCGGCGAGCTTCGCCTGCTCCGCGAGCAGGTGGCCGATCGTCCGCGCACAAAGCTCCGGCTCGAGGACGATCTGCGCCCAGCGCAGGCGATGGACCCGCCAGCCGGCCAGCGTCAGGTCCTGATCCTTACGGGCGTCGTCGATCGCCGCGATCGGGTTGTCGTGCCAGCGGCTGTCGCACTCGATGATCAGCCGGTGCCGGGGCCATGTCGCATCGCACTCGTGCAGGCCGCGTGCGCCGGCGATGTCGATGTTCATGTCCGGGAGCGGCAGCCCCGCCGAGCGGCAGAGCCGATACATCCGCCGCTCGAGTCCGCTGCGCGTGAACTCCGGCACCGGCTCCTCTCCGAGCAGCAGGCGGCGCAGGAGGGGCGATCCCGGTCGTCCCGGGTAGCGCTCGAGCAGGAGCAGGCAGTTGCTGACGCTGAGCAGCTCGCGGTCGCCCGCGGCCTTGATCGCGCGCTCGATCTCGCCCGGACGCTCGGCCGATATGTCGAGCAGGGCGCGGCTCATCGTCGTGCAGCGCACACCGTCGACGACGGTTCGCTCATCCGCTGCGAGCTTCGCCCGGTGGACGATCAAGCCGCTGCGACGCATGCGGCCGGATCGCTTCGGCACCGTGACCTGGATCGGCCCGCGTCGGGCCGGCAGCACGCGGAAATGCTCCACGGCGCTGCGATGAGAGGTCCACGACTCCTCGCCGGCGGCCAACGTCGCCGCCACGCGCCGCGCGCGCACGTCCCGCTGCAGGTGGCCGACGCCGTAGACGCCCCGGTGCAGCGGGATCAGGCGGCCGTTGGCAACGGCGACCTCGACCGCGCGCCGCGTGAAGCCGGCGGCGAGAAGTTGCGCGGCCGAGACGACGCCGTGCTGCCGAGCGGCGATCTCGGACGTCCTGCGCCAGCGATCGAGCATGCGCGCGATCCTGCCGCCGAACCCGTCACGGGTGGGTGGCGCACTGTGATGATCCGGGCGCCGAATCGAATCAATCCATGCGCGGCGCGGCCACCGCGAAGCACGCTGGGCGATTTGACCACCGGTAGCGTGGAAAACTCGCCCCGGGGCGACGAGGGCCCGTGGCGCGGCGGCCGGACCGTGGGCGGCCGGGCATCGGCCGACGGACGGCGGCACGAGCGCTGGCGACGGCCCCGGGCCTGGACTCCAGGCGGCCACCGCTCCGCCGTGCTGGGCGACTTGACCACCGATAGCGTGGAGAACTCGCCCCGGGGCGCCGATCCTACGCGCCCTCCGCCAGCGCCTCGTCGGGGAGCACGAAGGTGAGGTTGACGGCCTCGGAGCCGTGCTCGGCGATCTCGGGGAAGCGGACCCCCGGTAGCGCGTGGACGGCGAAGATCTCCTGCACGAGGTCCTCGAAGCGGAGGAAGGCGATCGTCTGGCCCGTCTCGATGTTGACCACCCAGACCCCGCACTGGCGCTCCTCCAGGCGACCGGTCAGGGGCAGCCCGCCGAAGGTCGCCGACTCGCGCACCTCGGAGAGCCCGACGAAGGCGAGCGGGCCGAGGAAGCTGAGCCCGCGGGTGAAGCCGGGGAGCTCGGCGACGGTCTCGACCGTGCCCGCATCGAGGTCGCAGACCGCCAGCGTGCCCTCGCCCGACTCGAGCACCCAGAGCCGGTCGCGGTACCAGCGCGGCGAGTGCGGCATCGACAGGCCAGCGACGACCGGCTCGGCCGAGGGGACGTCCATGATCAACCCGCCGTCGGCCTTGTTCTCGCGCCAGCCGCCGGCCTCGTCGCTCGCTCCCAGCATCGTCACGTAGCGGACCTCGTCGTCGACGACCGCGAGCCCGTTCAGGTGGCAGCGGTCCTCGGCCGCGTAGCCGGTGATGAACGGGGGCCGCCAGCGCGGCACGAAGCTGTGCTCGGCGTCGAGCGTGCAGAGGCAGGAGAAGCGGGTGTTGACCAGCCAGAGCTCGTCGCCGGCGTAGGCGATCTCATGGATCCGGATGTCGCCGGTGTAGTGGCTGTGGCGCGGCACGTAGCAGGCGTCGTGCTTGCCGGCGGGCTGCAGCTTCGACAGCAGGCTCGGGACGTTGTGGTACTCCCAGACCTGCGAGGCGGTGCCGACGGCGAGCCGGCCGCCGCGCGTGTCGATCCCCATCGGGCTCTCGAACTGACGGAAGTGCGTGTTGACGCCACCGCCGTCCCGGCGGACCGCGACCAGCTTGCCGGTCTGGTAGGTGCTGAGCAGCAGCGAGCTGCCGAGCTGGTCGAGGATCTCGACCAGGTTGGCGCTGTTGACGCTGCGCAGCGGCGAGGTCGCGGGCGAGCTCGGATCGACCGGGCGCTGCTGCTCGGGGCGCTCGGCGAGCAGCGCCCGGGCGCGCTCGGCGAGCTCGCCGGTGGCCGCGATCACCTGCTCGACCTCGGCCTCGCGCCGGCGCCAGGTCTCGGGCGCACCGCGGCCGATCGTCGCGCCCATCCCGTCCTCCCACTCGAGCCCGGTGAGCTCGCAGAGTCGCCGCAGCTCCGCGCCCGGGTCGGCGCGCAGCGCGTCGAAGTCGACCGCGAAGCGGCGCTCGCCGGGCAGCCGCTCGAGGTCGGCGAGCATGATCCGCATCGTCATCGCCCACTGCGCGACGCAGATCTCCGACAGCGACTTACCGCCGAGCGCCCGCCATTCGGGCGTCAGCGGATAGGACCAGGGGGGGCCGTCCCAGCCCGGCAGCTCGGGGTAGCTGACGTGACGGCCCGACTGCCAGCCCTCGAGCATCCCGGCGAGGCTCTGGCGCGGGTCGCGGTGGACGTAGATGAAGATCGCCTGCGGGAAGATCGCGTTCAGGAACGGGATCCGCAGCGCGTTCGCGGGCGTCGCGTCGAGCAGCCGCAGCCCGGCCGCGTCGGCGGCCGGCGGCTCGCCGGAGCGGTCGCGGAGGCCGGCCGAGATCAGCGCCCGCAGCCTGCCCGCGGGCTCGGCGCCGATCGCGTCGGTGGCGGTCAGCCGGTTGCTGTCCCAGCCGCGGGCGGCGGGGGAGAGGCCCTCCATCTCGTCGGTCACCGCGCCGCCCCCGGGTCCCACCGCGGTCCACGCCGACGGCGATCCGGCGAGCCCCTCGGTGAGCACCCGCGCGCCCGAGCTCGGCGGCGCGACGACGAACAGCGGCCGTGAGAAGCGATTCGGCGGCGCCGGCCTCGGCTCGGTGACGCTCATGCGGCAGCAGTCTGCCCGATGCGGCCGCGGCGGGCCGCCGCTCAGGCCTGGTGCTCGCGAAGCCGCGCCGGCGCGCGCGTGACCCGCAGCCCGTCGTTCTCCGCCGGGCACGGCAGCGGCAGCGAGTCCGGGGTGTGGGGCCCCCGGCGCGGGCCCGGAGGCGGCCGCTTGCGGACGCGCCGGAAGTGGTTGCGCTGGTTGCCGCCGCCGCCGTCGCCGTCGGTCGACTCGGCCGGGTCGGGCTCGGCGCGGACGGCATGCCAGATCAGCCAGCAGGCCGCGAGCACGGGGATCTTCAAGATCAGGCCCATGAAGATCATCAGTTCCACTCCCGAGTCCATGTGCTGGCAGTCAGTCTAGAGGGCGTTGCCGGTGGCCCAATCGAGCAGCGCTTCGACGTGAGCGTCGGTGAGCCCGACCGCGGACTCGGTCTCGACCAGGATCGTCGGCTCGGGCCGGGCCGCGGCCCACTGGCGACAGCTCTCGTCGAGCGAGTCGTCGATCCAGGCGAGCCGCCGCCCGCGCGCGTACTCGCCGATCGGTCCGAGCTTCCAGTGGGCGCTGCCGAATCGAACGGCGCTGCCGAAGTGGAGGACGGGCAGCGCCGGCAGCCCGAGCATCAGCAGCAGGTACTCGTTCGCCCGGTCCTCCCAGCCGGTCGCCCAGACCAGCTCGTAATGGGGGAGCAGCCGTTGCAGCCGGGCGCCGGCCTCGAGCGCGATGCAGTGCACCATGCCGTCGAGCAGCTGGAACTTGCAGGGAGCGTCCCCGGTCGGACCCTCGAAGCCGAACAGGCTGATCACGCCGTCGACGTCGACCGCGCAGACGGGCTTGTCAGCGGCGCTCACGGCGCGCTCGGGGTCGCGATCACCAGCGGTGAGGTATCGCGTCCGGGCTGCGATCGGCCCGGCTGGCGGACTGCGGAACGGTGCGCATGGGCGGGGATCCTACGTCACCGCCGCGGTCGCGGATCATCGCCGCGGCGACATCGATTCGCGCGCTCGCTACCATTCCGCGCCGTGCCGACCACCAGCCAGCTAGTTCGCAAGGGCCGCAAGGCGCCGCGCAAGAAGGTCGCGACCCCGGGCCTCAAGTCGGGCCAGGGCCGCAAGGCCCGGATCGCCGCCCCGCAGCGGCGCGGCGTCTGCACCCGGGTCTACACGGCGACGCCGAAGAAGCCGAACTCGGCGCTGCGCAAGGTCGCGCGCGTCCGGTTGACGAACGGGATGGAGGTCACCTCCTACATCCCCGGCGAGGGCCACAACCTCCAGGAGCACTCGGTCGTGCTCGTTCGCGGCGGCCGGGTCAAGGACCTTCCCGGCGTCCGCTACAAGGTCGTGCGCGGGACGCTCGACGCCTCCGGCGTCGCCGAGCGCAAGCAGTCCCGCTCCCAGTACGGCGTCAAGGCCTCCTAGCGGTGCGTCGCAACCGCGCCACAACCCGCGTCGCCGCGCCCGACTCGCGGTTCCGCAGCCGGCTCGTCCAGCAGGTCATCAACAAGGTCATGCTCGACGGCAAGAAGTCGACCGCCGAGCGGATCGTCTACGACGCGCTCGCCGTGGTCGGCGAGCGCAGCGGCCGCACCCCGACCGACGTCCTCGACGACGCGATCCGCGAGCTCACCCCGGTCCTCGAGGTGAAGTCGCGGCGGGTCGGCGGCGCCACCTACCAGGTGCCGGTCGAGGTGCCGCAGCGGCGCGCCCGCACCCTCGCCGTCCGCTGGCTCGTCCAGTTCGCCCGCAACCGCGGCGAGAAGTCGATGTCGGAGCGCCTCGCGCGCGAGATCATGGACGCCAGCTCCCAGCAGGGCGGCGCCTACAAGCGCAAGGACGACATCTACCGGATGGCGCAGGCGAACAAGGCGTTCGCCCACTACCGCTGGTAGGCGCCGGCCACCCGCGCTGAACCGGCGGGCACGGCGTCCGCCGGGCGACGTGAGCAACGATCGCGCGCAGGGGCCGCCGCGTCGCTCCGGCTCTACACCGGGGATCGGTCGCGGTCTGCGAGAGCGATCCCCGACGCAGGCGTCGAGCGAGCCTGCGGCGACCGTCAGCCGTTGCCGCTGAGGCGACGGAGCAGGCTTCTCGGGCGGGACTTCGGCTCCGCATCGCGCCCGGGCTGCTCCGCCTCGGCCGCCGCTTCCCTCGCGGCCCGGCGGCGGGAGCGGATCAGCTCGGCGGGGGCGCGCAGCTGGGCGCTGCTCAAGGTCGCGAAGGCGACGGTCGCGAGGCCGAGGACGACGGTGCCGATCGCCTCGAGCCAGAAGCCGGCGGCGGGATCGGCCCGCGCGTCGGCGAAGTAGAGGCCGGGGTCGTCGTCGAGCGGGCCGGCCCTGCCGGCGTCGGGGAGGTCGAGGACGAGGAACAGCAGCAGTGCCGCGCAGCCGAGGATCGCGGTCGCGATCGCCACCGACCGCAGCCCGGTGATGATCGCGTAGATGGTGCCGGCGACGGTCAGCGCGGCGAGGATCAGCAGCGCGTAGCCGTGGCGATCGGAGGCGACCGAGACCGCCTGTACCTGGCCCGCGGCGGTGAACTCGAACGTCGTCATGAACTCCGAGGCCGCGACGACCGCCGCCGCCGCCGCGATCGTCAGCGGCAGCACCAGCTCGGCCCGGAGCACGCGGCTCAAGCGCTCGCCCCCCCGACCCGCGGGTCGCGCCGGCGCCAGCCGCCGAAGGCGCGGGCGCGAGCGCGACCGCGGGCGCCCGCCAGCCGCAGCTCGCGGCCGAGCAGCAGCGATGAGAGGGTCAGCAGCAGGCCGGAGAAGAGCTGCGCGTAGAAGCCACCGAGCAGCGTCGCCTCGACGCCGCTGTAGGCGAGCGCCTCGGCGCCGACGTCGAGCCCGGCCGGCCGATCGTGGATCAGGCCGACGGCGATCGCGACGAGGCCGGCGAGCGCGATCAGCCGGCAGAGCCGCCAGCGGCCGGTCAGCGCCGCCCCGAGCAGGACCAGCGCGATCGCGGCCAGCGGCACCATCAGGTAGGAGTGGGCGCTGCCGGTGGCGGCGGTCTCGCGGACCGGCGCCGGGGCGATCGTCTGCAGGCCGTCGGCGTAGGCATCGTTGCCGATCGAGATGTTGCGGTAGTCGGCGAACTGCGAGAGCGCGAGCAGCACCGCGGCGCCGGCGACGACGACGGCAAGCGCCCGGGTCGGCGTGACCTGGCGCGAGAGCGCGTCGATCGCGCGCCGGGCCAGCCGCAGCACCGTCAGCAGTGGCGGCGCCAGCAGCAGGCAGACGGCGATCAGGGCCCGGAGCACGTAGCCGAGGCCGGTGAAGAAGGCGGCGAAGGCGGCGACGACCAGGCCGAACGCGGCGGCGCCCAGCCGCGGTGCCGCCCGGCGGGCGCGCGACGCGGTCTCAGCCGCGCCGCGCCTGAGCGCGACCAGCGCGCCCGTGCCGCCGCGCTTGACCCGGGCCCCGCCACGCTTGAGCCGAGCCCGGGCGCGACCGCCGCCACGCTTCGCGCGGCCCCCGGCGCGGTCGCCGCCACGCTTGACGCGGCCCCCGGCGCGTCCGCGGCCGGATTCGCCCCCGCCACCGTCGCCAGGCGAGCGCCGCCGCCGCGGCCTGCCGTGCTCGGCGACCGCCTTCGGGCGCTTGCGGCCGCCGCGCTCCGCCGGCCCGCCCTCGTCCTTCACGCCATCATCCTCGTCGGCCGGCTCCGGTCGCGCCTTCGTCTTCTCGTCCTCGCGGTGGGCGGGCTTCGGCTTCGCCTCTGCCTTCTCGCCCTCGCCGGCGGCCGGCTTCGCCGCTGCCTTCTTCTTCTCGCCCTTGCGGGCGGCCGGCTTCGCCGTTGCCTTCTGCTTCTCGCTCTTGCGGGTGGCCGGCTTCGCCTTCGCCTCCGACCGCGGCCGGCGCCGGCCCCTCGGCTTCGACCCGCCCTCGCCGGCGCGCTCCGGCTGCGCGCTGCCGGCCTCCTCGGCGTCGCCGGCTCGCTCGATGCCGCCTGCCTCCTCCTCGTCCTTCGCCTTCGCGGCGAGGTCGGCGCGCGCCCGGCGGGCGCGCTCGCGGCGGGCCCGGGCCAGCGCCTCGCGCTGCGAGCGCTCGCGCTCGCGGCGCGAGCGTCGCCGGCGTCCCTTGCCGGCGCCGTCCCCGTCGTCGTCGCGGCGGTCGCGGCGCTTCACCGCACCCGCCCCGGCCCCGGGGCGCCCGGTCGTTCCGCCGAAGTGTGCACGCGGCTCAAGCTCCTATCCCGACTCTCCGGCCCGTTCGGGCGGGCCGCCTCACACTCTAAGCCCTGCCCGCGGCGCCGCCCGGCTCAGCCGCCCGCGACCGTGGCCCCCGGGAAGTAGTGGACGCGGACGTGAGCCCCGCGGGCGTTCTCGCCGATGAAGGTGAACTCGGTCGGCAGCCACAGCGCCTGGTTGAAGTGCGCCTTCAGCCCCGGGTTCTCGACCTCGTAGATGATCCCGGGCCCGCGGACGTCCTCGCCGCTGGCGAACCGGCTCTCGAGCAGGTCGCGGCCGCGCAGCGCGAGCAGCACAGCGAGGCTGCTCATCCGGTGCTCGGGGGCGACGAAGGCGCGGTAGTACCAGAGCCGCATGTCGAGCTGCGGGTTGCGCTCCAGGTAGGCGCTGGAGATGCCGACGACGCCGTCGCGGTCGTGGATGCCGACGAGATGGACCTCGAGGATCCGCCGCCGTGCCTCCTCGGCGGTCAGGCCCGCGGCGCTCGTCCACAGCGCGATCACGTCCTCGTCGGTGACCTCGTCCTGCTCGGCATAGACCTCGATCCGCAGCCCCGGCCCGAGCGCCGGGTCGAGCTCGCCCTGCTCGCCGGCGCCGGGGCCGATCGCGGCGCCTTCGAAGTAGGCGGCGTGAACGAGGGCGCGGTCGGCGGCGCGACCCATGTAGATGAACCCGGCCGCGCCGGGCCAGACCGCGTCGCGGCCGAACTCGGTGCCGCGGTGGACCACGCAGAGCCCGATCGGCCCCTGGCCGGTCGCCGTGAACTCCTCTTCGAGCAGCTCGAAGCAGGCGGCGAGCAGCGGCGCGGCGCCCGCGGCGTGACCGGAGGCGAGGAAGCTGCGGTAGATCCAGAAGCGGCGGCCGCCGATCAGCGCCACCCGGTCGGCGAAGGCCGAGTTGACCCCGACCACCTGCCCGGCGCCGTCGCGCAGGACCGCGACGACCTCGGCCAGCCGGGCGCGGGCCGCCGCCTCGCTCAGCGCCCCGTGCGCCGACCAGAAGCGGACCAGCTCATCGCCGACGGCGGGCTCGAGCCGGCCGCGGACGACCTCGATCGAGCTTCCGTCGTCCATCGCGCTCATCCTCGCACGGACGCGGGCGTCCCGAATCCCCGCTTTGACCGCCCGTGAGCCCCTGCTAACATGCCGCGTCGCTCGCGGGCCCCTCGGGTTCCGCCGGGCGCGCTCCAGCCGATGGAGACCGGGCTTACATAGACAGCCCTCGGGCACGCTGACGCGAGATCGAGTCTTCGTCGGGCCCGAAAGGGCCTTTTCTGTGCGCTGAGCCGCCGAGCAACCCCCGAACCGCTGAGACAGATGGCACGCAACTTCCCCCTCGAGAAGACCCGCAACATCGGGATCATGGCCCACATCGACGCGGGCAAGACGACGACGACCGAGCGCATCCTCTACTACACCGGCCGCACCCACAAGATGGGCGAGGTCCACGAGGGCGCCGCGGTGATGGACTGGATGGAGCAGGAGCAGGAGCGCGGGATCACGATCACCTCGGCCGCGACCGCCTGCGAGTGGGAGGGCCACCGGATCAACATCATCGACACGCCCGGCCACGTCGATTTCACGGTCGAGGTCGAGCGCTCGCTGCGCGTCCTCGACGGCGCGATCGCGGTCTTCGACTCGGTCGCCGGAGTCGAGCCGCAGTCGGAGACGGTCTGGCGCCAGGCCGACAAGTACAAGGTGCCGCGGATCGCCTTCATCAACAAGATGGACCGGGTCGGCGCCGACTTCGCGATGTCGGTGCAGACGATCCGCGATCGCCTCGGCGCCAACCCGGTCCCGATCCAGCTCCCGATCGGCTCCGAGGACAGCCTCCGGGGCGTGATCGACCTCGTCGCCGACGAGGCGCTGGTCTGGAAGGACGACCTCGGGATCGAGTTCGAGGTCGAGCAGATCCCGGCCGAGCTCGCCGACGCCGCCGCCGAGGCCCGCGGCGAGATGATCGAGGCCTGCGCCGACGTCGACGACGAGCTGATGGAGATGTACCTCGAGGACGCCGAGATCGCGCCCGAGCGGATCCGGCAGGCGCTGCACAAGGCGACGCTGGAGCTGAAGATGACACCGGTCCTGTGCGGCTCGGCGTTCAAGAACAAGGGCGTGCAGCCGCTGCTCGACGCGATCGTCGGCCTGCTGCCGTCGCCGCTCGAGGTGACCCCGGTCGCCGGCGTCGAGCCGGTCAAGGGCGAGGACGAGGGCAACCCTTCGACGCGGCCCGCCGACGACGACGGGCCGTTCGCGGCGCTCGCGTTCAAGGTCATGTCCGACCCCTACGTCGGCAAGCTCACCTACTTCCGCGTCTACTCCGGCAAGCTCGAGGCCGGCGGCCGCGTGCTCAACGCGACGACCGGCCGGACCGAGCGGATCGGCCGGCTGCTGCTGATGCACGCGAACTCGCGTGAGGAGATCGAGCAGTGCTACGCGGGTGACATCCTCGCCGGCGTCGGCCTCAAGCAGACCTCGACCGGCGACACGCTGTGCGCGCCCGACCGGCCGATCACGCTCGAGGAGATCAGCTTCCCCGAGCCGGTGATCGCGGTCGCGATCGAGCCGAAGACGAAGGTCGATCAGGAGAAGCTGGCGACGGCGCTGCAGCGGCTCGCCGAGGAGGATCCGACGTTCCGCGTCGAGACCGACGAGGAGACCGGCCAGACCGTGATCAACGGCATGGGCGAGCTCCACCTCGAGGTGCTCGTCGACCGGATGATGCGCGAGTTCAAGGTCGACGCCGCGGTCGGCAAGCCGCAGGTCGCCTACCGCGAGACGATCCGCGAGGAGGCGAAGAAGGTGCAGGGCAAGTTCGTCCGCCAGACCGGCGGCTCGGGCCAGTACGGCGACGTCGTCATCAACGTCGCGCCGAACCCCGGCGAGGGCTTCGAGTTCGAGAGCAGGATCAAGGGCGGCGCGATCCCGACCGAGTACATCCCCTCGGTCGAGAAGGGAATGGTTGAGGCGCTCGCCTCCGGGATCAAGGCCGGCTACCCGATGGTCGACGTCAGGGTCGAGCTGATCGACGGCTCCTACCACGACGTCGACTCCTCCGAGATGGCGTTCAAGATCGCCGGCTCGATGGCGATCCAGGAGGCCGCCAAGCGCGCCAAGCCGGTGCTGCTCGAGCCGGTCATGGACGTCGAGGTGGTCACCCCCGAGGAGTTCCTCGGCGACGTGATCGGCGACCTCTCACGGCGCCGCGGCAAGCTCGCCGGCCAGGAGCCGCGCGGCAACGCGCTGGTCGTCACCGCGGCGGTGCCGCTGAGCGAGATGTTCGGATACGTCGGCGACCTGCGCTCGGCGACCCAGGGCCGCGCGGTCTACACGATGCAGTTCGCGCGCTACGAGCAGGTGCCGCCGAACATCGCCGAGGAGATCGTCGAGCACAAGGCGGGCGAGCCCGTGGGAGCCGCCTCCTGAGCGATCGCGATACGCTCCCTCGGTTGCCCCAAATCAGGTCGACGGGGCGCAGCCAGCGTCGCCAGACGGAAACTTAGAAGCAGCAACAGACGTAACACGGAACGGGCGACGAGCCCCAGAGAGGAACACGAGAGAGCGACATGTCCAAGGAGAAGTTCGAGCGCGACAAGCCGCACGTCAACGTCGGCACCATCGGTCACGTCGACCATGGCAAGACGACGCTGACCGCCGCGATCACGAAGGTCCTCGCCGACAAGTCCGGCGGCGAGGTCAAGAGCTTCGAGGAGATCGACAACGCGCCCGAGGAGCGGGAGCGCGGGATCACGATCGCCACCTCGCACGTCGAGTACGAGACCGACAAGCGGCACTACGCCCACGTCGACTGCCCCGGCCACGAGGACTACGTCAAGAACATGATCACGGGCGCCGCCCAGATGGACGGCGCGATCCTCGTCGTCTCCGCCGCCGACGGCCCGGCGCCGCAGACGCGCGAGCACATCCTGCTCGCCCGTCAGGTCAACGTGCCCTACGTGATCGTCTTCCTCAACAAGGTCGACATGGTCGACGACGAGGAGCTCGTCGAGCTCGTCGAGGAGGAGGTCAAGGAGCTGCTCAGCGACTACGACTTCCCCGGCGAGGAGACGCCGATCATCCGCGGCTCGGCGCTGAAGGCGCTGGAGGGCGACGAGGAGTCTGTCAACGCGATCCTCGAGCTCGCCGAGGCGCTCGACAGCTACATCCCCGAGCCCGAGCGCGACCTCGACAAGCCGTTCCTGATGCCGATCGAGGACATCTTCTCGATCACCGGCCGCGGCACCGTCGCCACCGGCCGGGTCGAGCAGGGCGTCGTCCACACCGGCGACGAGGTCGAGATCGTCGGCATCCACCCGCAGATCGAGAAGACGACGATCACCGGCGTCGAGATGTTCCGCAAGATCCTCGACGAGGGCCAGGCCGGCGACAACATCGGCGCGCTGCTGCGCGGCACCAAGCGCGAGGAGATCGAGCGCGGCCAGGTGCTCTGCAAGCCCGGGTCGATCACCCCGCATACCAAGTTCAAGGCCGAGGTGTACGTGCTGACGACGAAGGAGGGCGGTCGCAAGACGCCGTTCTTCTCCGGCTACCGTCCGCAGTTCTACTTCCGGACCACCGACGTGACCGGCGTCGCCAACCTCCCCGAGGACCGGGAGATGATGATGCCCGGCGATACCAGCGAGATGGAGGTCGAGCTGATCCAGCCGATCGCCATGGACCAGGGCCTGCGGTTCGCGATCCGCGAGGGCGGCCGCACGGTCGGATCAGGAGTCGTCACCGAGATCATCGAGTAGCGAGCGCCGCAGGGCGGAGGGCGAGGGGCGCCGCATCGTCGGCGCCCCTTCCACGCCGGGGACGCCGACGAGACCACGGAAGCAGCGAAGTTGTCAGCAATCACCGCCAGCAAGATCCGGATCCGCCTGAAGGCGTACGACCACGACGCGATCGATCGCGCCGCGACCGAGATCGTCGAGACGGCGACGCGCACCGGCGCCACCGTCTCGGGCCCGGTGCCGCTGCCGACCTCGAAGAACGTCTACTGCGTGATCCGCTCGCCGTTCAAGGACAAGGACTCGCGCGAGCACTTCGAGATCCGCACCCACAAGCGCCTGATCGACATCAACGACCCGACCCCGAAGACGATCGACGAGCTGCAGCGGATCGAGAACCTGCCCGCCGGCGTCGACGTCGAGATCCGGCTCTAGCGATGGCCGCGATCCTCGGCAAGAAGGTCGGGATGACCCAGCTGTTCACCGACGAGGGCGAGGCGGTTCCGGTCACGGTGATCGAGGCGACGCCGAACCGCGTCACCGCGATCCGCAGCGCCGAGGAGGACGGCTACGGCGCCGTCCAGCTCGGCCACGGCGAGGTCGCCGAGCGCAAGCTGACCAAGGCTCGGCTCGGCCACCTGGCGAAGACCGGGGCGCCGCCGCTCCGGCACCTGCGCGAGTTTCGCGACCCCGAGGGCGAGTTCGAGCTCGGCGCCGAGGTGACGGTCGACTCGTTCGCGGTCGGCGAGACGGTCAAGGTCTCGGCGGTCGCGATCGGCAAGGGCTTCCAGGGGACCGTCAAGCGCCACAACTTCGGCCGCGGGCCGGTCAGCCACGGCTCCCACAACGTCCGCGCGCCGGGCTCGATCGGCGCCAGCGCCGACCCCGCCCGCGTGTTCAAGGGCCGCAAGATGCCGGGCCGGATGGGCGGCAAGCGGGTCACCCAACGCGGCCTCGAGGTCTTCCGGATCGACGCCGAGCGCAACCTGCTGCTGCTCCGTGGCTCGGTCCCGGGCCCCAAGAACGGCACCGTGGAGGTGCGCAGCGATGGCTAGCGCCGCCCCGAAGGCGGCGACGATCGGCGCCGCCAAGCAGACCGATCTGCCGGCCGCGGTCTTCGCCGAGCCGTTCAACGAGACGCTCGTGCACGAGACCGCGCGGGCGGAGTCGAACGCGCGCCGCGCCGGCACCCACTCGAGCCTGACCCGCGGCGAGGTCGCGATGACCGGCGCCAAGGCCTGGCGCCAGAAGGGCACCGGCCGCGCCCGGGTCGGCGCGCTCAGCGTCCCCCAGCGCCGCGGCGGCGGCAACGCGTTCGCGCCGAAGCCGCGCTCCTACGCCGTCAAGGTCAACCGCAAGGCGCGCCGCAAGGCGCTGCGGGCGGCGCTCAGCGTCCATGCCGAGCGCGGCTCGATCGCCGTGCTGCCCGCCGACAGCTTCGCCGAGCCGGCGACCAAGCAGGCCGCCGAAGGGCTGGCGAAGTGGGGCGGGGCGCTGCCGGCGCTGGTCGTCGTCTGCGGCGAGGAGGTCGCGACGGCGAAGAGCTACCGCAACCTGCCGCGGGTCTCGGTCGTCAGCGCCGAGGGCGTCGGCGTCGCCGAGATCATCGGCCACCGCTCGCTGATCGCCTCCGCCGACGCGCTCGAGGTGCTCGCCGCCCGCGCCGGCGCGGTCAGCCGTGGCGGCGAGCAGGGGGAGCGAGGCTGATGGACCCGCGCCAGGTGATCGTCGAGCCGGTCGTCTCCGAGAAGAGCTATGCGCTGATGGCCGAGGGCAAGTACACGTTCCGCGTCAACGACCGCGCCCACAAGACGCAGATCTCGCACGCGGTCGAGAAGATCTTCGACGTCGAGGTCGTTGCCGTGCGGACCTCGCGCGTCCGCAGCAAGCCGAAGCGCCGTGGCCTGCACGGCGGCCGTACCCGGGGCTGGAAGAAGGCGATCGTCGAGCTCGCGCCCGGCAACGAGATCGAGCTGTTCGAGGGAGCGAGCGAGTCCTGATGACCACCTCCCCGACCAGCCACGCCCGGATGCCGCGCCGGGCGCGTCGCATCTCCGCGTGCTCGGGCTTGCCCGTGCCTCCAGCACAGGCGGCGCCCTGCGTCCTCGACCTGCTCGGCCGAACGCGCCCCGAGGCGCGACGGGCCGCAAAGGCGGTCATCTGATGGCGATCCGCAAGACGAAACCGACCAGCCCGGGCCGCCGCTTCGCGACCTACCAGGACCGCAGCGAGCTCACCGCCGGCAAGCCGAACAAGAAGCTCAGCAAGGGCAAGGCCCGCAGCGGCGGCCGCAACGCCCACGGCCGCGTCACCGCGCGCCACCGTGGCGGCGGCGCCAAGCGCCGCTACCGCGAGATCGACTTCAAGCGGCTCAAGGACGGCGTCCCGGCGAAGGTCGCGACGATCGAGTACGACCCGAACCGGACGACCTACATCGCGCTGCTGCACTACGCCGACGGCGCCAAGGCCTACATCCTCGCCCCCCAGGGCGTCGCCGTCGGCGACGTGCTCAGCTCCGGCGCCGGCTCCGACATCCGCCCTGGAAACGCGCTCGAGCTGGGCCAGATCCCGACCGGCACGATCGTCCACAGCGTCGAGCTCAAGCCGGGCCAGGGCGGCCGCATCGGCCGCGCCGCCGGCGCCGCGATCCAGGTCGTCGCCAAGGAGAAGGGCATGGTCACCCTCAGGCTTCCCTCCTCGGAGATGCGGATGGTTCAGGCGAGCTGCCGGGCGACGGTCGGCACGCTCTCCAACGCCGAGCACCAGAACGTCGTCGTCGGCAAGGCCGGTCGCAGCCGCCACAAGGGCAAGCGCCCGCAGAGCCGCGGCATCGCGATGAACCCGGTCGACCACCCGCACGGCGGCGGCGAGGCCCACAAGGGCCCCGGCGGCCACCCGAAGACGCCGTGGGGCAAGCCGACGCTCGGCTACCGGACCCGGAAGAAGAACAAGCAGTCCAACGCGATGATCGTCCGCGGTCGCAGGCGCGGCAAGAAGAAGGGCAGGTAGCGGGCGATGAGCCGATCGAGCAAGAAGGGCCCCTACGTCGAGCAGCGCCTGTTCGCGCGGATCGAGGCGATGAACGAGTCCGGCAGCAAGCAGATGGTCAAGACCTGGTCGCGGCGCTCGACCGTGTTCCCGGAGATGGTCGGTCACACGATCGCCGTCCACGACGGCCGCAAGCACGTGCCCGTGTTCGTCTCCGAGTCGATGGTCGGCCACAAGCTCGGCGAGTTCGCCCCGACCCGCACCTTCCGCGCCCACTCCGGCTCGAAGAAGGAGGAGCGCTGATGGCGGCCGCGACCGAGGCCGGCGCGCCGGTCGTCAGGGCCAGCGCCAGGTACGTGCGGATCCCCGCTCGCAAGGCCCGCGTCGTTGCCGACCAGATCCGCGGCAAGGGCTACGAGGAGGCCGAGGCGCTGCTCTCGTTCTCGCCGCGCGGCGCCGCGGTGCCGATGCTGAAGCTGCTGCGCTCGGCCGGCGCCAACGCCGAGAACAACGACGACCTCGACCCCGAGGAGATGCTGGTCAAGGCGGTCGCCGTCGACGAGGGGCCGACGATGCGCCGCTATCGTCCCCGCGCCCGCGGCCGGGCGACGCGGATCGACAAGCGCAGCTGCCACATCACGATCGCCCTCACCCCGATCCCCGACGAGGACTGACTTAGAGATGGGACAGAAGATCAACCCCACCGGCTTCCGGGTCGGCTACATCCACGACTGGAAGTCGAACTGGTTCGACGAGCGCAACTTCTCCGACGCGCTGGTCGAGGACGTGCTGATCCGCGGCCACATCGAGGGCAAGCTCGCCCACGCCGGCCTCTCCGACATCGAGATCCGCAAGCAGCGGGGCGAGGTCACCGTCGACATCCACACCGCCCGCCCCGGGATCGTGATCGGCAAGTCGGGCTCCGAGGTCGATGCGCTGCGCCGCGAGCTGCACAAGATCACCGGCAAGCCGGTCCGCGTCAACATCCGCGAGATCAAGCGGCCCGAGCTCGACGCGACGCTGGTCGCCCAGTCGATCGCCGAGCAGCTCGAGAACCGGGTCGCGTTCCGGCGGGCGATGAAGCGGGCGCTGACCTCGGCGATGCGCTCCGGCGCCAAGGGCGTCAAGGTGCAGGTCTCGGGTCGCCTCGGCGGCTCCGAGATGGCGCGCACCGAGGGCTACGCCGACGGCCGCGTGCCGCTGCACACGCTGCGCGCCGACATCGACTACGGCTTCGTCGAGGCGCGGACGACGACCGGGCGGATCGGCGTCAAGTGCTGGATCAACAAGGGCGAGATCATGCCCGAGGGCTACGGCTCCGGCGGCGAGGAGGACCTCGGCGGCCGCGGCCGCCGCCCGGGCCAGCGCCAGGGCGCCGCGCCGGCGGCCGGCCAGCGCCCGGGCGCGCCGGCGAGGGGTGGTTCCTGATGCTGGCCCCGAAGCGCGTCAAGCACCGCAAGCAGTTCCGCGGCCGCATGCGCGGCAACGCCAAGGGCGGGACCCAGGTCAGCTTCGGCGAGTACGGCCTCAAGGCGATCGACCGCGGCTGGATCACGAGCCGCCAGATCGAGGCCGCGCGCGTCGCGATGACCCGCAAGATCAAGCGCGGCGGCAAGGTCTGGATCACGATCTTCCCCGACAAGCCGTACACGAAGAAGCCGGCCGAGACCCGGATGGGCAAGGGCAAGGGCAACCCGGAGGGATGGGTCGCCGTGGTCAAGCCCGGCCGCGTCATGTTCGAGCTCTCGGGGGTTCCGGAGGAGCTCGCCCGCGAGGCGATGGAGCTGGCCGGCACGAAGCTGCCGCTGAAGACCAAGTTCGTCATGAAGGGACGCTCGTGAAGGGCTCCGAGGCGCATCAGCTCGGCGACAACGAGCTCGTCGAGGCGCTCAAGGAGGCGCGCACGGAGGCGTTCAACCTGCGCCTGCGCAACGCCACGGGCGAGCTCGAGAACACCGCCCGCCTGCAGGGCAGCCGTCGCGAAGTCGCGCGGCTGCTCACGGTCGCGCACCAGCGCGGCATCGACCTCGACAAGGAACTGAAGTAGAGATGGCCGACGAAGAGCAGACCGAGAACGAGGAGGCGGCCGTGGCCGAGCAGGCACCGGCGGCCGAGCAGGCACCGGCGCCCGCGGCCGTGGCCGAGGAGGAAGCGCAGCCGGCGCTGACCGCCAAGCAGCAGCGCAAGCTGGAGCGCTCGACCCACAGCGGTGAGGTGAAGCCGCAGCGCTCCGCGACCGAGCGCGCCGACGAGCGCGCCGCCGCGCGCAAGCGCAAGGCCGCCGCGCGGCGCCGCTACCGCCAGGGTCGCGGCAAGGCGCGGCGCGACGCGACCCCGCGCGGCGCCGGCACCGCGCCCGCCGAGAGCCGGTCGGGCAACCCGAAGGTCCGCCAGGGGATCGTCGTCTCCGACCGGATGGACAAGACGATCACCGTCCGGGTCGAGAGCGCCCGCCGCCACCCGACCTACGAGAAGGTGATCCGGACCTCGAAGATGTACCACGCGCACGACGAGCGCAACGAGGCCGGCGCCGGCGACACCGTGCGGCTGATCGAGTGCCGGCCGATGTCGAAGACGAAGCACTGGCGGCTGACCGAGATCGTCGAGCGGGCGAGGTAGGGGCCGGCCGATGATCCAGCAGGAGTCGAGGCTCAAGGTCGCCGACAACTCGGGCGCGCGCGAGATCCTCTGCATCCGCGTCAAGGGCGGCCACCACCGCCGCTACGCCAGCGTCGGCGACGTGATCACCGCGACGGTGAAGTCGGCGACCCCGCGCGGCGGCGTGCGCAAGGGCGAGGTCGTGCAGGCGGTCGTCGTCCGCACCCGCAAGCAGATCGGACGCGCGGACGGCACCTACATCGCCTTCGACGAGAACGCGGCGGTGCTGATCGACGCCCAGAACAACCCGCGCGGCACCCGCATCTTCGGACCCGTAGCCCGCGAGCTGCGCGAGCGCGCGTTCATGCGGATCGTCTCGCTCGCCCCGGAGGTGATCTAGCGATGGCGAAGTCGATGCGGATCCGCCGCGACGATCAGGTGCTGATCACCGCCGGCAAGGACAAGGGCAAGTCGGGCAAGGTCGTGCGCGTCGATCCGAAGCGCCGCAAGGTGTTCGTCGAGAACCTCAACATCGTCAAGCGCCACCAGCGCCCGCGCTCGATGAACGAGCAGGGTGGCATCATCGAGAAGGAGGGCCCGATCGACGTCTCCAACGTCATCCTGCTCGACCCGACCGACAACCAGCCGACCCGGGTGGGGGTCCGGGTGGCCGACGACGGCGAGCGGGTCCGCTACTCGAAGCGCACCGACAAGACGATCGACTGAGCGAACCGATGGAAGCTGCAACCGAGACACCGACCCGGGCACCGGCGCCGCCGCCGCGGCTGCGCGAGACCTACGCGAGCGAGGTCGTGCCGGCGCTGACGAAGAAGTTCGGCTACACGACGCCGATGGCGGTGCCGCGCCTGGTCAAGGTGACGGTGAACATGGGCACCGGCGAGGCCGGCGCGATCGACGATGCGACGGCGGAGCTGGCGACGATCACCGGCCAGCGGCCGAGCGTGCGCCGCGCCCGCAAGTCGATCGCCGCGTTCAAGCTCCGGGAGGGGATGCCGGTCGGCGTCTCGGCGACGCTGCGCAAGGCCCGGATGTGGGAGTTCGTCGATCGCCTGGTGACGATCGCGATCCCGCGGATCCGCGACTTCCGCGGGCTCAACCCGCGCTCGTTCGACGGTCGCGGCAACTACTCGCTCGGCATCCGCGAGCAGCTCATCTTCCCGGAGATCGACTACGACTCGGTCAGCCAGACCCGTGGCCTCGACATCGCCGTGACGACCACGGCGCGGACCGACGAGGAGGGCTTCGAGCTGCTGCTCGGGCTCGGCTTCCCGTTCGCGCAGGAGGGCCGGCCCGGCGGCAAGTCGCCCGACGAGCTGGCCGGCGAGGAAGAGGAGCACCGCAAGGAGGAGGCGCGGCAGCGCGCCGAGGCCGAGGCGGCGGCGCTCGAGCAGCTCAAGGAGGAGAACCCCGAGGCGTACGAGCGGCCGCAGCGCGACGATGACGAGGAACAGGCTTCATCCGACGACGGAGGCGAAGAGGAGTAATGGCGAAGACGTCACAGCGCGTCAAGCAGGCGAAGGGCTCGAAGTTCAAGAGCCGCAACTACAACCGCTGCCGCAAGTGCGGCCGCTCGCGCGCGGTCTACCGCAAGTTCGGCCTCTGCCGGATCTGCCTGCGCGAGCAGGCCCACAAGGGCTACGTCCCCGGCATGACCAAGTCGAGCTGGTAGGGAGGCGAGGATGCAAGTCGATCCCGTAGCCGACTATCTGACCCGCGTTCGCAACGCGCTCGGCGCCGACCACCCGGAGGTCGAGATCCCGGCATCGCGGCTGAAGAAGGAGATGACGCGGATCCTCGTCGAGCAGGGCTACCTGGGCGGCTACGAGGTCGAGCCGACCGCGGTCGGCGAGTCGATCCGGATCAAGCTCAAGTACACCGACGATCGCGACCCGGTGATCAACGGCATGCGGCGGATCTCGCGCCCGGGCCGCCGCCGCTACGTCGGCGGCGGCGAGGTGCCGCGCGTGCAGGGCGGCATGGGGACTGCGATCATCTCGACCTCGGCGGGCGTGATGACCGGCCACGAGGCCAAGCAGAAGGGCGTCGGCGGCGAGGTCGTCGCCTACGTCTGGTGAGCGGCGAGACCAACACCATCTTCGATGAGCCGAATCGGTAACAAGCCAATCGAGATCCCCGCGGGCGTCACCGTCGACGTCGGCCCCGGCCGCGTGAGCGTGAACGGTCCCAAGGGCGAGCTCGAGCAGCGGGTCGATCCCGACATGAGGATCGAGCTCGCTGACGGCGTGCTGACCGTCGCCCGCCCGACGGACCGCGGCGAGCACCGCGCCCTGCACGGGCTGACCCGCTCGCTGATCGCGAACATGGTGATCGGCGTCACCGACGGCTACGAGAAGCGGCTGGCTATCACCGGCGTCGGCTACCGCGCGAAGCCGGCCGGCAAGGGGCTCGAGCTCTCGCTCGGCTTCTCGCACCCGATCAGCGTCGCCGCTCCCGAGGGGATCGAGTTCGAGGTGCCGCAGCCGACCGAGATCGTCGTCCGCGGCATCGACAAGCAGCTCGTCGGCGAGGTCGCGGCGCAGATCCGCCGCCACCGCCCGCCCGAGCCCTACAAGGGCAAGGGCGTCCGCTACGCCGACGAGCACGTCCGCCGCAAGGTCGGCAAGCGAGCGTAGGCGAGGTAGGTCGATGACGGTGCAGACACGCGCAGGGCGACGGATCCGCCGCCGCCGGCGGGTGCGGGCCAAGGTCCGCGGCAGCGCCGCGCGTCCGCGGCTGGCCGTCTTCCGCTCCAACCGCGGCCTCTACGCGCAGCTGATCGACGACGAGCGCGGCCACACGCTCGCGCAGGCGAACTGGAACGAGGCCGACGTCAAGGATCTCGAAGGCGGCGAGCGCGCGAAGCGGATCGGCGCGCTGCTCGCCGAGCGCGGCAAGGCCGCCGGCGTCGAGAGCTGCGTCTTCGACCGCGGCGGCTACCGCTACCACGGCCGCGTCGCCGAGCTCGCCGCCGGCGCCCGCGAGGGCGGCCTGCAATTCTGATCGACCACCCGCGAACGAGAGAGCCAGCAGAGCAGCCGATATGAGCACCACCGACGTAGAGAGAGTCAGCCCCCAGGGGCTCGACCTGCAGGAGCGCGTGATCGAGATCAACCGCGTCGCCAAGGTCGTCAAGGGCGGCCGCCGCTTCTCGTTCACGGCGCTGGTCGCGGTCGGCGACGAGAACGACGTCGTCGGGATCGGCTACGGCAAGGCCCGCGAGGTCCCGCTGGCGATCCAGAAGGCGGTCGAGAACGCCCGCAAGGACCTGATCCGGATCCCCAAGTACGGGCAGACGCTGCCGCATCGCGCGATCGGCCGCTTCGGCGCCGGCCACGTCGTCCTGCGCCCGGCCAGCGAGGGCACCGGCGTGATCGCCGGCGGCGGCGTCCGCGCCGTGCTCGAGCTCGGCGGCATCCGCGACGTGCTGACGAAGTCGATCGGCACCAACAACCCGATCAACCAGGTGAAGGCGACGATGGAGGGGCTGCGTAGCCTGCGCCGCCCGCAGCAGGTCGCCGAGCTGCGCGGGCTGACGATCCGCGAGGTGCTGGGGATCCCCAAGGACGCCGAGCCCACCGACGGCGCCGACGCCGAGGCGCCCGACCCGGTCGCGGTCGTCGCCGAGGCGCCCGCGGCCGAGGCGGCCCCGGCCGCGGCCGAGGCGACCTCGACCGTGCCCGCCGCGGCGCCGGCCGAGCCCGCCCCGGCCCCGGCCGAGCCCAAGACGGCGCCGACCGAGCCCGCCGCGGCCCCGACCGAGCCCGAGGCCTCCGCCTCGGCCGAGGGTGAGTCCTGATGGGCGAGGTCGTGATCGAGCAGGTCCGCTCCGCGAACGGGGCGAGCCCGAAGCAGCGCGACACGCTGCGCACCCTGAAGCTGGGCCGGATCGGCCGGTCGGTCACGCGCAGCGAGGGCGAGCACCTCGACGGCCTGCTGCGCAAGGTCTCCCACCTGGTCACCGTCAAGCCGAAGGGGAAGGGCTGATGGCGCGCCTCGACCCCGAGCAGATCGGGCTGCATAACCTGAGCCCGAAGCCGGGCACCCGCAAGGACCGCAAGCGGGTCGGCCGTGGCCACGGCTCCGGAAGCGGCAAGACGGCCGGCCGCGGCCACAAGGGCCAGGGCGCCCGCGCCGGCGCCAAGCAGCGCGTCGCCCGCGAGGGCGGCCAGAACCCGATCCACATGCGGACGCGGAAGCTGCGCGGCCCGAACAAGAAGATGTCGATGCCGTTCGAGCAGTTCCGCACCCACACCCAGCCGGTCAACCTGGCGACGCTCGAGCAGCGCTTCGACGATGGCGCCGAGGTGACCCCGGAGACGCTCCGCGCCGCCGGCCTCGCGACCCGCAAGCACCCGGTCAAGATCCTCGGCAACGGGGACCTCTCGAAGAAGCTGACGGTACGCGCGCACGCGTTCAGCGCCACCGCGCGCGAGAAGATCGAGGGAGCCGGCGGCAGCGTCGAGACGCTCGACTCCTAGTTCATGCTGAAGATCCTCGGAAACGCGTTCGCGATCCCCGAGATCCGGCGCAAGCTCGCCTTCACCGCGGCGATGCTGGCGCTCTACCGGCTCGGCGCCTACATCCCCGCGCCCGGCGTCGACGTCGCCCAGATCGACGACCTCCAGAACCAGTTCGGGAGCGGCAACATCCTCGGCTTCCTGAACCTGTTCAGCGGCGGCTCGCTCTCGCGGCTGTCGCTGTTCGCGCTCGGGATCATGCCCTACATCACCGCCTCGATCATCCTGCAGCTGCTGACGGTGGTGCTGCCCTCGCTCGAGCGCTTGCAGAAGGAGGGCGAGGTCGGTCAGCAGAAGATCACCCAGTACACGCGCTACCTGACCGTCGGCCTCTCCTTCGCGCAGTCGGTCGGCTACGTCTTCCTGTTCCAGTCGTTCGGCTCGAGCGGCCAGAGCATCGTCGGCGAGCTCACCTTCGCGAAGCTGATGCTGATCGTCACCTCGCTGACCGCGGGCTGCGTGCTGCTGATGTGGTTCGGCGAGCTGATCACCCAGCGCGGCATCGGCAACGGGATCTCGCTGATGATCTTCGCCTCGATCGTCTCCGGCCTGCCGGGCGGGATCTCGGCCTGGTGGACGAACCCCGACCAGGTCTTCGTCGTGATGATGCCGTTCATCGCGCTGGCGGTGATCGTCGGCATCGTCTTCGTCCAGGAGGGCCAGCGGCGGATCCCCGTCCAGTACGCGAAGCGCGTCGTCGGCCGCAAGATGACGACCGGCGGCTCCAGCTACCTGCCGCTGCGGGTCAACATGGCCGGGGTGATCCCGGTGATCTTCGCGGCCTCGATCATGGCCTTCCCGCCGACCGTCGGGCAGCTCCTGAACACGCCGGCGGCGCTCGACTTCGCCGCCTTCTTCGCGCCCAACCGCTGGGCCTACGTGATCGGCGAGGTCTTCTTCATCGTCATCTTCACCTACTTCTACACCGCGGTCACCTTCAACCCCGTCGACCAGGCCGACAACCTGAAGAAGTACGGCGGCTTCATCCCCGGCGTCCGCCCCGGCCGCCCGACCGCCGAGTACCTGGACCGGATCCTCTCGCGGCTGACCTTCGCCGGCGCGATCTACCTCGGCTTCGTCGCGGCGCTGCCGACGATCCTGATCTCGCAGACCTCGGCCAACTTCTTCTTCGGCGGCACCTCGATCCTGATCGTCGTCGGCGTCGCCCTCGACACTGTCAAGCAGCTCGAGGCGCAGCTGATGATGCGCAACTACGAGGGCTTTCTCAAGTAGCCCGCAACTTTCCGCCCCCCGCCTGTTCAAGGGTGTACAGGGAAGCAACCAGACGGTGGTCGAACCGATGGTCACCGGGGACGGAAGGTAACGATGGCAAGCAGGAAGCTGCCGGCGGCATTGTCGGCACTGACGGCGCTCGCCGTGCTCGCGGCGGCGGCACCGGCGAATGCCGCCGTGACGCCGACGGCCGACGCCAACGCGCTCGCCGCGGCCACCGTGCGCGCGGCCGACGCGGGCAGCGTCACCGGAGCGGCCTTCACGGTGCGCCCGCCGAGCGGCAATCCGAGCGCCGTCTCCGACAGCGAGCTGGCGCTGTTCCCGCTGTCGGGGCCGACCTACGGCGTGATCAGCACCGGCGACGTCAATCAGGTCGAGGCACCGAACAGCTCCGAGAGCACCTCGTCCGACAACGGCGGCGACGGCGGCGGACACGGCACGACGGCCAACGACCTCGTGCAGCTGCGCATCGACCTCGACGTGCCGGACGACCGGACCTGCCTGACGATGGACTACCGGTTCCTCACCGAGGAGTTCTCGGAGTTCGTCGGCTCGACGTTCAACGACGCCTTCCTGGTCGAGCTCGACAGCTCGGACTTCACGGTCTCCGGCTCGGGAACGGTGACGGCGCCGAGCAACTTCGCGTTCGGCCCCAACGGCGATCTGACGACGGTCAACGCGGCCGGCACATCGGCTGACAACGCGCTCGGGACGACCTACGACGGCGCGACGCCGGTGCTGCGGGCGACGACGCCGATCACGCCGGGGCCGCACAGCGTCTACGTGACGATCTACGACGCCTCCGATCACATCTACGACTCGACCGCGTTCATCGACAACCTGCGGCTGCGCGGCACCGCGCCGAGCGACTGCAAGCGCGGAGCGGCGCCGAGCGGCGCCGAGAACGGCGTCTGCCAGGGGCTGGAGCCGAACGTGGTCGCGAGCGGGGGCGTCGCCACAGGGACGAAGGGCGACGATGTCATCCTCGGCAGCAAGAACGACGATCGGATCCGCGGCCGCGGCGGCGACGACGTGATCTGCGGCGGCAACGGCGACGACACGATCCGGGGCAACGCCGGCGACGACGACATCGTCGGCAACGCCGGCGACGACCTCATCTACGGCAACGGCGGCGAGGACGAGATTCGCGGGCTCCGGGACCGTGACGAGGTCCACGGCCAGTCGGGCGACGACGAGATCCGCGGCGGCAACAACGACGACAAGCTGTTCGGCGGCAACAACGACGACCGGATCTCCGGCAACCGCGGCAACGACGTCGTCCGGGGCAGGCTCGGCGACGACAACCTGCAGGGCAACAAGGGCAACGACCTGATCGGCGGCGGCCGCGGTGACGACCGCTGCCGCGGCGGGACCGGCAACGACACCAAGCGCGGCTGCGAGGGCAGGGCGTAGGCAAGTCCGAACCGGCAGGGAGCCACCCCCGCGGCGCGCCTCGCCGCGCCCGCGGGGGTGGCGCCGCGCCGCGCCGCCTCGCCGCAGGCGGGACGACCGGCTAGCCTCTCGCGGGTGAGCGAGCTCAACCTCATCCTGCTCGGGCCCCCGGGCTCGGGCAAGGGCACGCAGGGCGAGCGCCTGCAGGAGGACTTCCGGCTTCCCTACTACGCGACCGGGGACATCCTCCGCGCCGCCGTTCGCGACGAGACCGAGCTCGGCCGGACGGCGAAGGAGTACATGGACCGCGGCGATCTCGTCCCCGACGAGGTGATCATCGCGGTGATCGCCGAGCGGGTCGCCGACCACGAGGCCGCCGACGGGTTCATCCTCGACGGGTTCCCGCGCACGGTCGGCCAGGCCGAGGCGCTCGGCGCCGAGATGGACAGCCTGGGCCGCTCGATCACGGCGGCGCTGCTGATCGACGTCTCCGACGACGAGGTCGTGCGCCGGCTCGGCGGGCGCCGTACCTGCGTCAAGGAGGGCCACGTCTTCCACGTCGACTTCGACCCGCCGAAGAACGAGGACGTCTGCGACGTCTGCGGCGCCCGGCTGATCGTCCGCGACGACGACAAGCCGGAGGTGATCCGCCACCGGCTCGAGACCTACCACGAGAAGACGAAGCCGCTGGTCGACTACTACGAGCAGCGTGGCGTGCTCAAGCGCGTCGACGGCGCCCTCGACCCGGACGAGGTCGGCAACCGGATCCGCGCCCTGCTGGCGACGCTGCGGCTCGAGGAAGAGCTCTGACCGTGCCGGGCAAGACCTCGCGTTGATCGTCGCCAAGACCCCCGAGCAGGTCGATCGGATGGCGCAGTCGGGCCAGATCCTCGCCCGCTGCCTGAAGATGCTGCGCAAGAGCGCCCGCCCCGGCGTCACCACAGCCGAGCTCGACGCGGCGGCGGAGAAGTTCATCCACTCGCAGGGCGCGACCGCCGCGTTCAAGGGCTATCGCGGCTTCCCGGCCTCGATCTGCGCCTCGCCGAATTCGATGGTCGTGCACGGGATCCCGGGCCCCTACGAGCTCGAGCGCGGCGACCTGCTCTCGATCGACGTCGGCGTCGTCCACGACGGCTGGGTTGCCGACGCGGCGATCACGATCCCGATCGGCCCGGTCTCCGAGCCGGCGATCGGGCTGCTGGAGACGACCCGGGAATCGCTGTTCGCCGGGATCGCCGAGGCCAAGGCCGGCAACCACCTCGGCGACATCTCGCACGCGATCGAGCGGCGGATCACCGCCGACGGGCTGGCGGTGATCCGCAGCCTCGTCGGCCACGGGATCGGCCGCCGCATGCACGAGGAGCCGCAGATCCCCAACTACGGCGAGCCCGGCCGCGGGCCGCTGCTCGAGGAGGGCATGACCTTCGCGATCGAGCCGATGGTCAATATCGGCTCGGAGGGCATCACGATGGGCGACGACGGCTGGTCGGTCTACTCCGACGACGGCTCGCTCGCCGCCCACTTCGAGTTCACCGTCGCGGTCGGCCGCGAGGGCCCGCGGATCCTGACGCCCTGGCACGAGGACTAGCTGTAGATGCCAGCCACGTTGTTCCCGATCCGCTCCCGCAATCGTTCGA
>CAZCFA010000003.1:0-76215 GCA_964497825.1 uncultured Conexibacter sp. | reverse complement strand
ACTAGCCCGGACTGACCCGGGCTCGCCGGCGCCGATCCCGCGGAACGAGCGCAAACCACCCGGCTCCTGCCACCGAGCCGCGGATTCCGGCACTCCCAGTGCCGCAATCTGCGGTTCGACGGGAATGCGCGCCGCACGCGCCTCGATCGCCAGCCCGGGGAGACGCGCCGCGATGGCTCGACCCGGCTGATCGCGGGCCAGAGCGCGTCCCGCTCAGCCGCGCCCCCGGCCGGCGCCGCTCACGCGAACAGGAAGGCGAGGCCGAAGACCGCGTAGACGGCGAGCAGCAGCACGCCCTCGAACCAGGTCGACTCGCCCTCCTGGGCGACCGCGTTGGCGACCAGCGCGGCGATCAGCACGGCGCCGAGCTCGAAGCCGTTGAAGACCAGCGGCATCGGCTCCGGGCCGATCAGGAACGAGGCGAATACGAGCACCGGGGCGACGAACAGCGCGACCTGCGCGGCCGAGCCGATCGCGATGTTGACCGCGAGGTCCATCTTGCCCTTGTGGGCGACGAGGACGGCGACCCAGTGCTCGGCCGCGTTGCCGACGATCGCGACGACGATCGCGCCGATGAAGAACTCGCTCATCCCGAGCGACTCCGAGGCCTCGGTGATCGAGTCGACGAGGATCTCCGACATCACCCCGACGGCGACGCCGGCGATCGCGAGGGCGACGATCGAGGTCCGCACCGACCAGCCCCAGACGTTGGATTCGCCCTGCTGCTCGCCGCCGCCGGATGCGGGGTTGAAGACGTCGCGGTGGGTGCGCAGCGAGAACACGAGGCCGGCGACGTAGCAGCTGATCAGCACGACGCCGACCGCGAGCGACAGGTGCTCGACGGTGCTGCCGTAGGCGACGATCTCGTCGCTCGGCGCCGGCAGCCCCCGGCCCTCGACGAGCTCGAAGATCGCCGGCATCACCAGCGCCGCGCCGGCGAGGAACAGCATCGTCGACTGCGCGCTGGCCGCGGTCCGGTCGAACCTCTGCAGCTCGCCCGGGCGGCCGATGCCGCCGCTGACCATCGCCGCGCCGAGGACGAGCAGGACGTTGCCGATGATCGAGCCGATGATCGACGCCTTGACGACCTCGTGCAGGCCGGCGTTGAGCGCGAACAGCGCGATGATCAGCTCCGGCGCGTTGCCGAAGGTGACGTTGAGCAGGCCGCCGATCCCCGGCCCCGAGCGATCGGCGAGCTCCTCGGTCGCGCGGCCCATCAGCGCCGCCGTCGGGATGATCCCGACCGCGGCAACGGCGAAGATCAGGGTCGCGGATCCGTGCCCGAGCTCGAGGATCAGCGCCAGCGGGATGAACGGCACCAGCAGGTAGGGCCAGCCGTCCGGCCCGAGCAGGAACTCCCTGCCCAGCGAGGGGCCGCGGTGCGCGCTCATTCCGGCCAGCCTATTGCAGGTAGCGGGCGCAGTCGGAGACCGCGCCGGGCGTACGCGCCTGCTGCACGCACTGGTAATAGGCGTCGCCGCCGCCGGCCGATCCGCCGCCGCCGGCCGATCCGCCGCCGCCCGACGCGGCGCCGAGGAACCGGCCGAGCAGGTCGCTCAGCGGCTGCGCCTGATCGGGGGCGGTGATCGTCTGGTCGGAGTTGGGGTCGGCGATCCCGACCGAGATCGTGACGCTGCCGCCGCCGGCGAGGTCGATCGCGACGTCGATCCGCCGCAGCGAGCCGTCGTCGGCCGCCGCATAGACGTCGACCCGGGCGCCCGCGACCGAGCGCTCGAGCTCGTCGAGGTCGGCGCCGCCGAGCTGCCGCTGACCGCTCTTGCGCGCGATCGCGTCGAGGTCGCCGACGATCCGCTTGATGTCGCCCTTGCCGCTGATGTGAACGGTCTCGGTACCGTCGATCTCCTCGCTGCCCTCGTTGCGGACGTCGGTGAGCCAGCGCCGTGGGTCGATGCCGAACTGCGACAGCGACCCCTGCTCGCCGTCGCTCTCGTCCTTCTGCAGCGCCGCCGACTTCGCGTAGGAGTCCTTGACGCGGGCGAACGTCGCCTCGTCGAGCTGGTAGCTCTGATCCTGGTAGTCGATCCAGAGGCCGTCGCCGGTGAGGATCAGCCGGCCCTCGAAGCTCAGCGTCGGCCCGCCGACGTCGGCGCCGGCCTTGACGTCGAGGTCGAGGTCGGGAAGCTCGCCATCGCCGTTGCCGGAGAACGGGCCGGAGACCGACGCCGTGATCGATCCGACATCGCCCCCGACCGAGTCGAGCTGGAACGAGAGGTCAAGGACGCCGCTCTCGATCGGATCGCCGCCGCCGCCGAGCGCCGCATCGAGCACTTGCTGGGGATCGCTGTCGGCATCGACCGGGCTGCCGTCGGCACCGCCGCCGCAGGCGGCGAGCGCGAGCGTGCCGAGCGTCAGCAGCGCGCCGAGCAGCAGGGCGATGGCGGGGAGACGGACGGTCAAGGCGGGCCGTGAGAGTACCGGGGCGCGGGCCCGGAGGGGCCACTTCGGGGCTCCGCGCGGCGCTCGCGGCCTCTACGCTGAGCCGGTGGAAAGCGGCCGACCGGGCGCGACCGGCGTCCCACGAACGATCCTCTACACCGGCAAGGGCGGCGTCGGCAAGACGAGCGTCGCCGCGGCGACGGCGCGCCGCTGCGCCGCCCGCGGGCTGCGGACCGTGATCCTCTCGACCGATCCCGCCCACAGCCTCGGCGACTCGCTCGAGGCGCGGCTCGGCCCCGACCCCGTCGCCGTCGCCGAGCGGCTCTGGGCGCAGGAGGTCGACGCCCAGCGCGAGATGGAGGCGAACTGGACGGCGGTCCGCAGCTGGCTCGGCAAGCTGCTCGCCGATCGCGGCCTGATCGGCGTCGCCGCCGAGGAGCTGACGGTCCCGCCGGGCATGGACGAGCTGTTCAGCCTGCTGCAGATCCGCTCCCACCACGCCGCCGGCGAGTACGACGTGATCGTCGTCGACTGCGCGCCGACCGGCGAGACGCTGCGGCTGCTGTCGTTCCCCGACGTCGCCCAGTGGTGGCTCGACAAGGTGCTGCCGTGGGAGCGGCGGCTGATCGCCGCCGCGCGGCCGATCGCGCGCTCGCTGTTCGACGTGCCGCTGCCCGACGAGGACGTCTTCGGCGACGTCCAGCGCCTGGTCGGCAACCTGGTCGCGATGAACGAGATCCTCCGCGACCGCGAGCGGACCTCGATCCGGCTCGTCATGAACCCCGACCGGATGGTGATCCGCGAGGCCCAGCGCACCTTCACCTACCTCAACCTCTACGGCTATCTGACCGACGCCGTCGTCGTCAACAGGATCTTCCCCGAGGAGATCGAGGGCTCCTACTTCGAGCGCTGGCGCGAGCGCCAGGCCGCCGGCATCGAGCTCGTCCGCGACGGCTTCGACCCGGTGCCACTGCTGCGCGCCCGCTACTTCCCCGAGGAGGTGCTCGGGCCCGAGATGCTCGACCGGCTCGGCGCCGAGCTGTTCGCCGAGCGCGACCCCGAGCAGGTCATGCACACCGAGCTCGCGCAGCGGATCCGCGACGACGGCGGCCGCAGCGTGCTCGCGATCCGGGTTCCGTTCGCCGATCGCTCCGAGCTGCGGCTCGGCAAGGTCGGACGCGAGCTGATCGTCCGCGCGGGATCGCAGAAGCGCACGATCATCCTCCCCGGCGCGCTCGCCCGGCTGCGGCCCGCCGGCGCCCGGCTCGAGGACGGTACGCTCGAGATCAGCTTCGAGGATGACCGCGCCGACGCCACCGCAGAGCGAGCCGGGCCCGCCGCCGCGGGGCCCCGGCCGGTGGCCCCCGGAGGGCTGGGAGCTGCCGCCCGCGAGCGGGTCCGCTGACGGCGAGGCGCCCGCGCACCGCTGCCTCGAGCTCTGCCCGATCTGCCGCGCCGCCGACGTGCTTCGGGCGACCGGATCGCCGGAGCTGCGCGGGCAGCTCGACGACGTCGGCCGCGAGGCGCTGCTGACGCTGCGGGCGCTGATCGACCACTACCTCGAGCGCAGCGAGCAGCGGGCCGCGGCGAGCGAGCGGGTCGAGGAGATCCCGCTCGACTGAGCCGCGGCCGGGGCCTGCGCCCGTGAGCGGCTCCGGGGCCCGCGCCGCCGCTTGGACCGGCCGGGCAGGATCAGACCGGGCTACTCGGGGTCGAGCTCGCCGACGAGGCGGCGATCGTGCTCGTAGTCGAGCAGCTCCAGCGCCCGCGCCGGCGTCAGCCAGCGGAACCGGTCGACCTCGTCGCTGGGCTCGAACTCGCCGCCGGTCGGCCGCATCAGCCAGTAGCGGACGATCTTCCGCCTGCCCTTGCGGTCGCGATAGCGGACCGGGCTCAGCTCGGCGCCGAGCTCGCAGCGCAGCCCGGTCTCCTCCTCGACCTCGCGCAGCGCGCCCTGCGCGAAGTCCTCGCCCGGCTCGAGCTTGCCCTTCGGCAGCGACCAGTCGTCGTAGCGCGGGCGATGGACGACGGCGAGCTCGACCCGGCCCTCGAGCCCGCGGACGACGAGGCCGCCCGCCGCGCGGATCAGCTTCGCCATCAGCGCACCCCGATCCGCGCCGCGCGCTCGCGCGCCCGCTCGAGGACCTCCGCCTCGCCGGCGACCGAGCCGCCCCGCATCAGCACCCGCCCGGCGACGACCGTCGTGTCGACGACCGACCCGCCGGCGGCGTAGACGAGCCCGGCGGCGAGCGAGCCGATGCCGAGCGCCGGGGTGCCGGTGCGGACGAGGATGAAGTCGGCCGGCGCGCCGGTCTCGAGCCGGCTCGCGCCGAGCAGCGGCGCCGCGGCGCCGGTCGCGATCGCCAGCACGTCCTCGGCGCCGGCGGCGGCGGCGTCCGCGGCGCTGTGCTTCTGCAGCAGCGCCAGGTGCTTGGCGTCGGCGAGCAGGTCGAGCGAGTTGTTGGAGCCGGCGCCGTCGGTCCCGAGGCCGACCGGGATCCCGAGCCGCTGGGCGGCGGGCAGGTCGAAGGCGGCGCCGACCGCGAGCTTCATGTTCGCGACCGGATTGGTGACCACGGTCGCGCCGGCGGCGGCGATCAGCTCGCGCTCGCGCTCGTCGATCCAGACCGAGTGCGCCAGCACCGTTCGCGGCCCGAGCAGTCCGAGCCGGTCGAGGTGCTCGATCGGCCGCGCGCCGTGCGCCCGCAGGCACTCCTCGACCTCGCCCTCGGTCTCGGAGGCGTGGATCTGGATCGGCGCTCCGGTCCGCTCGGACTCGGCCGCGATCCACTCGAGCGAGGCGTCGGAGACGGTGTAGATCGCGTGCGGAGCCAGCGACGGGCTGACGAGCTCGCTGCCGACCGCGGCGACGTCGGCGAACCCCGCCGCGGCGTCCTGCCGCAGCTTCGCCAGGCCGGAACCGTCGCCGCCGTCGACCAGCGGCGCCCCGATCGTCGCCCGCAGGCCGGCGTCGGCGACGGCGCGGGCGGTCGCCCCGGGCTCCCAGTACATGTCCCAGAGGCGGACGGTGCCGGTGCGGATCATCTCCGCGCAGGCGAGCCGCGTGCCCCAGTAGACGTCGTCGGCGTCGAGCCGCGCCTCGGCCGGCCAGATGTGCCGCTCGAGCCACTCCATCAGCGGCAGGTCGTCGGCGAAGCCGCGGAACAGCGTCATCGCCGCGTGCGTGTGCCCGTTGACGAGCCCGGGCAGCAGCGCCAGCCCCTCGCCGTCGATCCGCTCCTCGCCCGCCGCGGCGACGACGCCGGGTCCGATCTCGGCGATCAGGCCGTCGGCGCCGACCCGGAGCCCGGCCGGCTCGCCGTCGAGCGTCGCCCCCTCGACCGCGAAGGCGCTCATCAGGACGCGCGCCCCGCGCCCGCGAGCGCGGCCGCGACCGCGTCGACGGCGGCGATCGCCAGCGTGCGGTTGCGCTCGCGGCCGGCCTCGAACTCGGCGACCGAGAGCGGCGCCTCGCCGACCCCGTTGGCGAGGTTGTCGACGACGCAGACGGCCGCGTAGCGGATCCCGAGCTCGCCGGCGACGATGCACTCCGAGGCGGCGGTCATCCCGATCACGTCGGCGTGGGCGGCGATCAGCCCGATCTCGGCCGCGGTCTCGAAGCGGGGCCCGATCGCCTGCCAGTAGACGCCGCCGTCGAGAAGCGGCGGCTCCGCGAGCCGGCCCCAGGCGTCGATCACCTCGGCCCGCCAGCCCGGGTCGAAGCCCGGCACCCGCTCGCCGCCGTGCCCCTCGGAGAGCGAGAGCCCGAGGTGGAGGGCGATGAAGTCGTCGGGGCAGACGAACGTGCCGACCGCGAGCTCGGGGCGCAGCCCGCCGACCGAGGCGACCGCGAGGATCCGGTCGCAGCCGAGCGCGGCGAGCGCGGCGATGTTGCGGGCATGGTCGATCCGCGCCGCCGTCCGGTACTCGCCGCGGCCGTGGCGCTGCAGCAGCACGACCCCATCGCGCTCGTCGACGACGACGGCGCCGCGGGCCGTCTCGACCTCGCGGGCGGCGAATCCCGGCGGCGGCTCGGCGCCGAGGAACGAGTGCCCGCCGATCAGCGCCAGCCGTGCCATCGGCGGATCCTAGATCGACGCCGCCGCCGGCCCCTCCGAGGCGGCGAGGCGGCGCAGCAACTCGCCCGCTCCGATCCCGGCCGCGCCCGCGGCCCTGACCGAGTTGCGCAGCCGCCGGTCGGAGCTGACCGCGGTCAGCGAGGCGGGATCACCGTCGGCGCGGATCATCCGCACGATCTCGCGATCGGCGGCATCGGGGCCGCCGGGCGCGAAGCGAACCTCGATCCCCTCCCCCGCCGCCGCCACCCGGGCGTGCTCGCGGCCGTCCCAGACGACGGCGAGCGCGACCCGCTCGCGGACGGCGAACGCGGCCAGCCGCCGCGTCAGCCGCTCCATCGCCGCCGGCCGGTCGCGCCACCAGCCGTCGGGCCGCGAGCCGAGCACGTTCATGCCGTCGACGATCAACCGCTCGCGAGCGCTCACGCCGACGACGCTAGCGCGCGACCGCCATGTACCACCGATCGATGGCTGGATCGCCTAGGCTCCGCGGCCGATGAGCGAGGGTACGAGGGCCGGCGGCGAAGGCGAGCTAACGATCGACGAGCTCGCGCGCGAGACCGGGATGACCGCGCGCAACATCCGCGCCCACCAGTCGCGGGGCCTGTTGCCGCCGCCGCAGGTGCGGGCCCGCACCGGCTACTACGGGCCGGATCACATCGCCCGGATCCGGCTGATCCAGGAGATGCAGGGGCAGGGGTTCAACCTGCGCTCGATCGAGCGCCTGCTCGAGATCGGCGCCAGCGGCGGCAGCAGCCGGACGCTCGAGTTCGAGCGGCTGCTGCTGCAGCCGTTCGGCAGCGAGCGCCCGGAGACGACGAGCGAGGCCGAGCTCGCCGAGCTGTTCGGCGCACCGCTCGACCGCGAGCTGCTCGCGCGGGCGGAGCGGATCGGGGCGCTGCGACCGCTCGGCGAAGGCAGCTGGGAGGTGCCCTCGCCGACGCTGCTGCGGGCCAGCCGCGAGCTCGTCGCGCTCGGGATCCCGCTCGAGCACGCGCTCGCCGTCGGCGAGGCGATCACCGAGCACACGGCGGCGATCGCCCGCGCGTTCGTGCGGCTCTACGCCAAGGACGTGCTCGATCCGGTCCGCGCCGGCCCCGAGACCGGTGAGCAGGCGCTGGCGACGGCGGCCGCGGCGCTCGAGCGGCTGCGCCCGCTCGCCTCCGAGGCGGTGCTGGCGAGCTTCGAGCAGGTGATGACCGCCGCCGTCGAGCGGCAGATGACCGAGGGGCTCGACTAGCTCGACCGCGCGGCTCAGGCCCGCGGGTCCGCCTCCGCCTCCAGCGCCGGCAGCTCGGCGGCGAGCTCCGTCAGGAACGGCAGCTCCGGCCGCCGTGAGGCGAGCAGCCGCAGCGTCGCCCGGTAATGGTCGAGCCGGGCGCCGCCGGGATCCTCGCCCGAGGCCCGGTAGGCACGCACCGAGGCGAGCTTGTCGGCAGCGTAGATCGACGCCGGGGCGGCGCCGGCGGCGACGACGCGGAGCCGGTGCTCGTGCTTGCGCGCCTCGTAGCCCTCGATCGAGGCGTCCTCGGTCATCGCCGCGACGCAGCCGCCGACCTCGGTCCCGAACCGGTCCCGGATCTCGTCGACGCCGGCGCCGCCGTCCTCGACGACGTCGTGCAGCAGCGCCGCCGCGACGACCTCGTCGCTGAATCCGGCCCGGTCGAGCAGGCGGGCGACGGCCACCGGGTGCCCGATCCCGGTCGCGCCGGTTGAGCCCGGGCCGCAGTGGGCAGCGTAGGCGTAGTCGAAGGCTCGACCGACGAGCTCGCGCCCGGCGGCGAAATCGGGGGGCTCGGCCATCGCTCGCGAGGATAGCCTCGCGAGATTCGAGGAGCGGAACGTGCGAGAACCCGACAGCGACGCGCGCGAGGGGCGCAACGAGACGCCGCTGGAGCGCGTCGACCGCAACATGACCGAGCTGCTGACCGAGCTGCGGGTGGCGCTGCCCGGCGTCCAGGTCCTGTTCGCGTTCCTGCTGGTGCTCCCCTTCAACCAGCGCTTCACCACGGTGACGAGCTTCCAGAAGGGGGTCTACCTCGTCACCCTGCTCGCGACGGCGCTGGCGACCGTGCTGCTGATCGCGCCGACGATGCACCACCGGATCCAGTTCCGCCGCGGCAACAAGCCGCAGATCATGCGCGACGCCAACCGGCTCGCGATCGCCGGCATCAGCGCCCTGGCGCTGGCGACGACCGGCACCGTCGTGCTCGTCACCGACTACGTGTTCGGGACCGCGACGATGCTCGCCTGCGCGGGTGGCGTCGTGGTCGCACTCGGGCTCGTCTGGTACGTGCTGCCGGCGCGGCGCCTGCTCGATGAGCGCGAGCGCTGAGCGTGGGGCGCCCGCGAACCGGGGCTCTGCTTTGCTTCGCGCGATGAAGCGGAATCCCTGGCGCCGGATCGTCCACGCGCTGCTGCGGCGGATCGGCGCCGGCCGGATCGAGCTCGAGGAGCGCTGGCCGGGCGGCGAGACGCTCAGCTTCGGCCCCGACTCGGCCGCGCTCGAGGCCCGCGTCGCGATCAACGACCCGGCCCTGTACGCGCAGCTCTGCCGCTCGAAGAGCATCGCCCTGGGACGCTCCTACGCCGAGCGCGGCTGGGAGAGCGACGATCTCCCCGAGCTGCTGCGGATCATCGCCCGCGACATCGGTCGCGGCGACCGGCTGCGCCGCCGCCTGGCGCCGCTGCTGATCCCGTTCCAGCGGCTGAACATGCTGGCGATGCTCAACACGCGCTCCGGCGCCCGCGGCAACATCGCCCGCCACTACGACCTCGGCAACGAGATGTTCGAGCTGTTCCTCGACCACGAGACGATGATGTACTCGTCGGCCTGCTTCGAGAGCCCCGACGACACGCTCGAGCGGGCCCAGCACCGCCACCTCGAGCGGATCTGCGACGCGCTCGAGCTCAGCGAGCGCGATCACCTGCTCGAGATCGGCACCGGCTGGGGCGGGCTCGCCGTCCACGCCGCCTCGAGCCGCGGCTGCCGGGTGACGACGACGACGATCTCCGCCGAGCAGCGCGACTACGCGCTCGCGCGGGTCCGGGCGGCGGGGCTCGAGGACCTGGTCACGGTCCGCGGCGTCGATTACCGCGACCTCGACGGGAGCTTCGACAAGCTCGTCTCGATCGAGATGATCGAGGCGGTCGGCTGGGAGTGGTTCGACACCTACTTCCGCCGCTGCTCGGAGCTGCTCACGCCGGCCGGGCTGTTCTTCCTGCAGTCGATCGTGATCGACGACTCCGCCTACGAGATCGAGAAGCGGACCAAGAGCTTCGCCAACGAGCTGATCTTCCCCGGCGGCTGCCTGCCCTCGGTCAGCTCGATCCAGCGCTCGATCGCGCGGCGCACCGACCTGCGGACGATCTCGCTGCAGGACATCTCCGACAGCTACGTGCTGACGCTGCGGGCCTGGCGCGGGCGGTTCGAGGCGGCGAGCGCGCGGCTCGAGGAGCTCGGCTACGACGAGCGCTTCCGTCGCACCTGGACGTTCTACCTCGCGATCAGCGAGGCCGGCTTCGCTGCGACCAGGATCCGCGACGTGCAGGTCCTGCTCGCGAAGCCGCGCTGGAGTCCGCCGCTGCTGCGCGCCGCCGCCGGCGATCTCCGGGAACCGGCACGTGGAGCCGGATGAGCGCCGCGGTGGCAGGCGCCACGGCCGCGAACGCGCCCGCCGCCGCGGGATCGCGTTGATCGCGCTCGCCCTGCTCGCCGCGGCCGCCTTCGCGCTCGGGCTGATCAGCGCCGGCGGCTCCGGCGGGTCGCCCCCGACGGCGGCGCTGCCCGCCCGCCTCAGCGACGCCGAGCTCGCCGGCCAGCGGCTGATCGCCGGCTACGAAGGGACCGTCGCCCCCGACGGCCTCGAGCGGCTGATCCGCGCCGGCCGGATCGGCGGCGTCGTGATCTTCGCCGCCAACGTCGCCGGCCGGCGCGCGCTGCGGCGGCAGATCGACGAGCTGCAGGCGATCCCGCGGCCGCCGGGCCTCGATCGGCCGCTGCTCGTGATGACCGATCAGGAGGGCGGCGAGGTGAAGCGGATCGCCGGCCCGCCGGCCGCCTCGGCCGCGACGATCGGCGCCCGCGGGCGCGCCTACGCGAACCGGCAGGGCCGGCGGACCGCGCGCCTGCTCGACCGCGCCGGCATCAACGTCGATCTCGCCCCGGTGCTCGACGTCGGCCGCCCCGGCGCCGCGATCAGCGACGAGCGGCGCAGCTTCGGCGCCGATCCGGCGGCGGTGATCGACGCCGGCGTCGCCGGCTTCGCCGCCGGGCTCAGCGCCGGCGGCGTCGCCGCAACCGGCAAGCACTTCCCCGGGCTCGGAGCGGCCGCCGTCAACACCGACCTCGCGGCGCAGGAGATCGATCTCTCGCGAGCGCGGCTGCGGCGCATCGACGAGGCCCCGTTCCGGGCGTTCGTCGCCCGCGGCGGCGAGCTGATCATGCTCAGCGTCGCCCGCTATCGCGCCTTCGGTGGCGCGCCGGCAGCGCTCAACCGCGCGATCGCCACCGGCGAGCTGCGCGGCCGGCTCGGCTTCGACGGCGTCAGCGTCACCGACAGCCTCGATGCGCGGGCGGTCAAGAGCTTCGGCGGGCGCGCCGAGGTCGCCCGCCGCGCCGCCGCCGCCGGCTCCGACCTGCTGCTCTACGGGAACTGGCGCACGGCGCGCGCCGCCGGCCGCACGCTGGCGACGGCGCTGGCGCGAGCCGAGCTCGACCGCGACGGGTTCGAGGCATCGGTGCGGCGGATCCTCGAGCTCCGCGCCGAGCTGAAAGGCTGAGCCGGTGAGCGCCCCCACGAAGCGAATCGACGCCGAGGCCGCCGCGGCGCTGGTCGGCGCCACCGACACGCTCGGGCTGGCGCTCGGGCCGGGCCAGCCGCCGAGCTTCCTGCGCGCGCTCGGCGAGCGCGACGACTGGGAGGACCTGCGCGTCTACGGGGCGCTGCTCGCGGTCGGCACCGAGCTGTTCGGCCGCGCCAACGTCCACCTGCTGTCCGGCTTCTTCGGGCCGTTCGAGCGCGCGATCCGCGACGGCGGCGGCAACATCGGCTTCGCCCCGGCCGACTTCCGGCGCTTCGCGCCGCTGTACGAGCGCCAGCGGCCACGGGTCATGTGCACGGTCACCGCCGCGCCCGACGCCGACGGCTGGTGCTCGCTGTCGCTGCACGCCGGCGGCTCGATCGGGGAGCTGGCCCGCGCCGGCGCGGACCCCGGGCGGCTGCTCGTCGTCGAGGCATCGAGCGCGTTTCCGCGCACCTTCGGGCTGCCGCCCGAGCACCCGCACCGGCTGCACGTCGATCAGATCGACGTCCTGATCGAGACCGACGCCGCCCCGCTCGAGCTGCCGGCGGCCGAGCCCGGCGCGACCGATCGCGCGATCGCCGAGCACGCCGCCGCGTTCGTCGAGCCCGGCTGCACGATCCAGACCGGGATCGGCGCGATCCCCTCGGCGATCGCCGGCATCCTCGCCGACGGCGACGCCGACGACCTCGGCATCCACTCGGAGATGTTCACCGACGGGCTGATGCGGCTGCAGCGCTCGGGCGCGGTCAGCAACCGCAAGGGGATCTACGACGGCGTATCGGCGACGACGTTCGCGTTCGGCTCGAAGGCGCTGTACGAGTGGCTCGACGGCAACGAGGAGGTCGCCTTCCTGCCGGTCGAGGCCGTCAACTCGCCGGAGCTGATCGCGCGCAACCGGAGGATGGTCTCGATCAGCGGCGCGATCGCCGTCGACGTCCACGGCCAGGTCGTCGCCGACACGATCAACGGCCGCCAGTTCTCGGGGATCGGCGGCCACGAGGACTTCGTCGCCGGCCCGGGGCTCGAGCTCGAGGACCGCTCGCTGCTCTGCCTGCCCTCGACCGTGACGATCGACGGCCGTACGCGCTCGCGGATCGTCCCCTGCTTCGACCGCGGCGCGGTGATCACCACCCCGCGCCACCAGGTCGATGTGATCGTCACCGAGTACGGCGCCGCCGAGCTCGAGGGCAAGACGGTCCGCCAGCGCGGCCTCGAGCTGGCGCGGATCTGCCATCCCGACTTCCGCGACGGGATCGAGCGGGCGGCCGAGCGCGCCTCCAGGGGCGAGCCGCCGTTCGCCTGAGGCGCCGCCGCCGCTACCAGGCCAACGCGCGCGCGAGCTGGTCGTCGACCTTGCGCTCGCAGGTGTCGTCGTAGCGGTCCTGCTGCTCGCCGCCGTCGCAGAGGTCGACGTCGCCGCCGCCGGAAAGCGAGTCCTTGCCGAGCTCGCCGTAGAGCTCGTCGTCGCCGTCGTCGCCGAAGATGCTGTCGTCGTTGTTGCCGCCGCGGATCCGGTCGGCGCCGGCGCCGCCGCGCAGGATGTCGTCGCCGGCGTCGCCGAAGATCAGCTTGTCGTCGAACGACGAGCCGTAGATCCGGTCGTTGCCGATGCCGCCGTCGAGGCGCTCGGCGCCGACGCCCTCGACCACGTCCTTGCTGAGGATCTTGTCGTTGTCGGCGCCGCCGTAGGCGATGTCGAAGCCGCCGGTGATGATCACGTCGCGCTCGAACGAGCCCTCGATGAAGTCGTTGCCGTCGGCGACGTAGGAGCCACGGCGCTTGCCGTAGCCGATGATCCGGTCGCGGTGCGCCTGGCCGTTCATGTAGTCGTTGCCGGGCCCGCCGACGAGACGGTCGTTCTGCTCCTCGCCGTAGATCTCGTCGTTGCCCTTGCCGCCGTAGACCTTGTCGTTGCCGACCCCGCCGCAGACGATGTCGTTGCCGCCCCTGCCGTAGACCTTGTCGTTGCCGCGGCCGCCGTTGAGGATGTCGTCGCCGGGGGTCCCGTAGAGCTTGTCGTTGCCGTCGCCGGCGTTATAGCGCACGCCCTTCTTGCCCTTGAGCCGGGTGACGCCGCCTGACTTGTCGCCCTGCTTGTCGCGCTTGCGGCAGATCAGCGCGTCCTGCGCCGTCGCCGGCACCGCGGTCACGGCGAGCGCGAGCACCAGCCCGAGCGCCGCCACCATCGCTCCGATCCGTCCCGGCCTCAGCATCGAGCCTTCCATCGTCAATCCGTGCGGATTACTTGACCGGCGGCCATCGCCGCTGCCTCAGCCCTGCCGTCGAGCGCCATGCCGGCGCCAACGATAGCGGCGCTACCTGAGCACGAGGCAGTTCTCCGGGTGCCAGCCGATCGCGATCTTCATCCCCGGCTCCCAGCGGTCGTCTGCTCGGGCCCGGTAGGTCGCCTGCTCGAGCGCGACCAACCGCGCGTCGCCGCCGAGGCCGATCGTGATCTGGGTGCTGACGCCGAGGTAGACGCGGCCCTCGATCGCGCCCTCGACCCGGACCATGTCGGGCTCGACGTCCTCGTCGATCGCGATCTTCTCGGGCCGGACCGAGAGCTGGACGACGTCACCGCGCGAGCAGTCCTCGGGCAGCGGCGCGGGGATGCTGGCGCCGGTTGCGATCCGTACCTTGCCGCCGTCCTCGACGACGCCCTCGAGCAGGTTCGAGATGCCGATGAAGCCGGCGACGAACTCCTCGGTCGGGCGCTCGTAGACGTCCTCGGGCGGGCCGCACTGCGCGACCCGGCCGTCGCTCATCACCGCGATCCGGTCCGACATCGACAGCGCCTCCTCCTGGTCGTGGGTCACGTAGACGAACGTGATCCCGACCTCGCGCTGGATCTGCTTGAGCTCGACCTGCATCTGCCGGCGCAGCTTCAGATCGAGCGCGCCGAGCGGCTCGTCGAGCAGCAGCACCGCGGGGCGGTTGACGAGCGCCCGGGCCAGGGCGACGCGTTGCTTCTGCCCGCCCGACAGCTCGCGTGGCTTGGCATCGATGCGGCTCGGCAGCTGAACCAGCTCGAGCGCCTCCGAGACCCGCGTCTTGATCTCCTGCTTGCCGACCCTGCGGCGCTTGAGCCCGAAGGCGACGTTGCCGAACACGTCGAGGTTCTCGAACAGCGCGTAGCTCTGGAACACCGTGTTGACATGACGCCTGTAGGGCGGCACGTCGGCCACCGGCTCGCCGGCGAGATGGATCGATCCGGCGCTCGGCTGCTCGAAGCCGGCGACCATGCGCAGCGTCGTCGTCTTGCCGCAACCGGAGGGGCCGAGCAGCGAGAAGAACTCGCCCTCGACGATCCTCAGGTTCATGTCGTCGACGGCGGTCATCTCGCCGAAGCGCTTGCTGACGCCGTCGAAGCGGATCGCCTCGGCGGGTCCCCCCCTGGTCGCTGCCTCGTCACTCACAATGCGTCCTTTCCGATCAAGACGGTCTGACCGCGGCGCCCGAGCAGCCACGGCAGCGCGATCGCGAGCGCGATCGTGCTCAGCGAGACCAGCAGCATCAGCGTGCCGATCGCGTTGATCGTCGGCGTGACGCCGAAGCGGATCGATGAGTAGATCCGCACCGGCAGCGGCTGGATCTCCTCCCCGGTGGTGAAGAAGGAGAGCACGAAGTCGTCGAAGCTGAGCGCGAAGGTGAGCAGCCCGGCGGCGAGGATCGCCGGCGAGAGCTCGGGCAGGACGATCAGCCGCAGGGTCTGGATCCGCGTCGCGCCGAGGTCCATCGCCGCCTCCTCGACCTCGCGGTTGAGCGCCGCCAGCCGGCCGCGCACGATCACGGTCACGTAGGAGATCGAGAAGGTGATGTGAGCGAGCATCACCGTCGTCAGCGAGAGGTGCATGCCGATCTGGGTGAACAGCAGCAGCGCGGTCACGCCGGCGACGATCTCCGGCACCACCAGCGGGATCAGCATCATCACGTTCGTCGCCGGGCTGAGCCGGTTGCGGGAGCGGACCAGCCCGAAGGCGAGCAGCGAGCCGAGCACCGTCGAGACGACCATCGTCACCAGCGCGACCTCGAGGCTCGCGAACAGCGACTCGCGCAGCTGCGCATCGCCGAAGAAATCGCTGTACCACCGCGTGCTGAAGCCGTCGAAGTTCTGCAGCGACTTGCCGGAGTTGAACGAGAACAGGACGACGATCACGATCGGGGCGAAGGTCCAGATCAGAAAGCCCGCCATCAGCAGTCGCAGGAAGCGCGGGCGGTCGAAATCCCTGGGCGGGACCTCGCCCGCCGCCGCGCGCCGCCGGGGCAGCCGTGCCGCCGTGGCGCTCACGCCCGTGCCTCCGCCGCCGCCCGCCCCGCCGAGCGCAGGTAGAAGACCATGAAGATCAGCAGGAACGCCATCAGCACCGTTGTCAGCGCCGCGCCGAAGGGGAAGTTGTTGGCGTCGAAGAACTGCTGCTGGATCAGGTTGCCGACCATGTAGGTCTCGGGCCCGCCGAGGATCTGCGCGCTGATGAAGTCGCCGACCGACGGCAGGAAGACGAGCACCGACCCCGCGAGCACGCCCTGGAAGGTCGCCGGCCAGGTGACGTGGCGGAAGGTCTCCCAGCGGTTGGCGTAGAGGTCCTTGCCGGCCTCGATCAGCGACGGGTCCATGCGGTCGAGCGCGGCGTAGATCGGCAGGATCATGAACGCGAGATAGCCGTAGACGAGGCCGCCGATGACGGCGTAGGGCGTGTTCAGAAAGCGCACCCCGTCGGTCGTCAGCCCGACGTCCTTGAGCACCCCGTTGACCAGGCCCTCATCGGAGAGGATCGCCGTCCAGGCATAGATCCGGATCAGGTAGTTGACCAGGAACGGCAGCACCACCAGCGCCACCAGCAGGTACTTGTAGGGGCCGCCGAAGCGGGCGATGTAGTAGGCGATCGGGTAGCCCAGCAGCAGGCAGAACGTCACCGTCCCGAACGCGTAGCCGACCGAGCGCAGCAGCACCGGCGCGAACAGCGGCGAGAAGACGTCGGCGTAGTTCTCCGGATGCCAGGCGTAGATGGCGTTGCCGAGCTCGTCGGTGACACCGAACGAGATCGCCAGCGTGATCGCCAGCGGAACCAGGAACAGCAGGCCGAGCCACGCCGCCGCCGGCAGCAGCGTCAGCGCCGCGAATCGGCGCTCGCTCAACTTGCGTCGGTCCCCGTCATCGCCCGGCTCGGATCCGCGTCAGGAGGCCTTGACCTCGGTCCACGTCCGGTCCCACGCCTCGCGGTCGGCGCCCTCCAGGTTGGCGAACTGATCGCCCGCCTCGAGGTCGGCAACCGAGATCTGCAGCTGCGGTTCGCCCTTGGTGAGCTCGGCGTAGGGCTTCGCCGAGCTCTTGGTCGGCATCGAGTACCCGGTCCAGCCCGAGTTCTGCGTCGAGTTCTCGAGGATGAAGTCGATGAACAGCAGCGCGGTACCGGGGTGCTGAGCGTTGACCGGGATCGCGAACACGTCGCTGCCGATCGGGAAGCCCTCGTCGCAGCGCTGGAACTGGATCGAGGCGGGGTCGTCGACCCGGTAGCGGATGTTGATCACGTCCCCGTTCCAGAGGTGCTGGATCCAGGCGTTGCCCGAGGACATGTTGGTGATCGTGTCGGTGCTGAACCCGCGCAGGTTCGGCTTCAACCCGACCAGGTAGTCCTTGGAGCTCTCCAGCTCGTCCGGGTCGACGGTGTTGAGGTCGTAGCCGTTGACCAGGTTCGCCATCCCGATCCCCTCCTGGAAGTCGTCGAGGACGAACGATCGACCGTCGGCCTGGGGGTTGACGATGTCCCGCCACGACCCGGTCATCGAGTCGATCTTGTCCGCCCGGTAGCCGAGCCCCGTCAGGTAGAGCGAGTAGGGCAGCGTGTGCGCGGAGCCCGGGTCGTACCAGGGATCGTCGTAGAAGGCGACGATGTCCGCCGCGGCCGGAACCTTGTCGCGCGGGATCTCGAGCAGCTGGTTCGCCTTGATCAGCTTGTCCGCGAACTCGGCGCTCGGGAAGACGACGTCGTAGCGGTTCCCCGACTGCAGCTTCGCGACCATCGCCGGCATCGAGTCGTAATAGGACTCGCGGACCGTCACCCCGTACTTCTTCTCGAACGCCTTGACCAGCTTCGGGTCCACGTACTGGGCGTAGTTGAAGTAGTTGAGGTCACCGTCGACCTTCGGCTCGATCGCGCGCGCGGTGTCGCCGCCGGTGTCGGCGCCCGAGCCGACGCCGCAGGCGCTCAGCCCCGCCGCCAGGGCGAGGCCCCCGCCCACCTTGATCGCGTCGCGCCGGGTGATCCGGTTCGGCAGCAGCAGCCGATCGATGTTGCTCTCGCTCATCCTCTTCCTCCTTCGGCGAGCGGCTCGCGCCCGCGTGTGTCTTGCAGATCCTGATCCAGCTCGAGGCCGAGCGCCTGCTCGGTGAACTCGACGCACGCCTCCAGCATCCGGCTCGCGGAGGCGCTGGGGTCGGCGAGCGTTACCTGGACGCTCAGGCCGTCCATCAGCGCCGCCAGCCTGAAAGCGAAGTCGTTGCCGTCGAGCTGCTCGTCGAGCTCGCCCGCGACCTGACCCTCCTCGACCACGGTCGCGATCCGGTTCCGCCACGCCTTATCGAGCCGCAGCCGTTCGGCGGCGCTGGCGGCGTCGTGCAGCGATCGCGCCCAGAGCTCGATCCAGAGGCTCATGTCGATCTGCTCGGCGGTGACCCGCAGGATCGCCGCCAGCTTCGCCTTCGAGGAGCGCAGGCCCTCGAGGCGTGAGTCCAGCAGCGTGTCGAACTCGACCTCGTCGGCCGTGAGCGCCTCGCTCAACAGCTGCTCGCGGCTCTCGAACCAGTAGAGCACGGCGGGAGCGCTCGTCCCCGCCCGTGCCGCTACGTCGGCGACCCTGGTCGCGGCGAAGCCGCGCTCGGTGATCACCTCGGCCGCCGCCCGCAGGATCTGCGGTCGGCGGATGTGGTCGATTGCCGGCCGCGGGCTCATCGCCGCACCACCCGTACGCGGGCGATGCACGCTCCTGTTCCTCTCCTGCTCATCGCGTTCGTCCGGCTCCGCAAAGCTGAACCGCGAGTCAACCTATTCGCGGACCGCCGCGCGCACAACCGATAATAGTTTCGGGCATTTCGGGTATCGGTGCCCGCGAAGGCCCACGCGCAGCGCCGCGCTCAGCCCGATCCCGTCAGCGCGCCCGGCTCGACGCCGAGCCGCGGCGCGATCGCCGCGGCGACCAGCCGGCGGGCGGCCTCGGCTCCCATCGCGGGATCGTCGAGCATCGCCCGCACGCCGGCGCCGTCGAGGATCGCCATCGCCAGATCGGCGACCGCGTCGGGATCGGCGCCGGCATCGAACTCGCCGGCCTCGACCCCGGCCCCGATCACCGCCGCGAGCCAGGCGCGGTAGCGGCGGTAGAGCCGGTTGGCGACCGGGCGCAGGTCGGGCTCGCGGACGGCGCGGAGCCAGAGCTCGACCCAGAGCACCCACTCGCGCTCCTGGTCGCCCGGCGCCGGCAGCGACTCGCGGATCGCCTCGCCGAGCGCGACCGGGCCCGGCGGCGCGTCGCCGATCCCGCCGCTGACGCTGAAGCGCTCGTCGCCGGCCCGCTCGAACGCATGGATCAGCGCCTGCTCGAGCAGCTCCTCGCGGGTCGAGAAGTAATGGTGGACGAGGCTCGTCGAGGACCCGGCGCGCTGCGCGACGCGGGCGATCCGGACCGCGTCGATCCCCTCCTCGGCGATCAGGTCGCAGGCGGCCTCGAGAATCCGCGCCGCGGCATCCTCGGCCATCCGGCCCCCGGCTACTCCGCCGCCACCGCGTCCGCGGCCGGCGCGTCGGCGTCCGCCGCGGCCTCCGCATCAGCCGCCGCCGCAGCGCCGTTTCCCAGCGCCGCCAGGTAGCGCTCGGCGATCAGCGCGTCGAAGGCGTGCACGTCGCCCTCGTCGGCCGAGTAGCGCCCGGCGACGTAGCCCTTCGTCCGCACCCCGAGCTGGGAGAGCTCGCAGACGCCCCAGTCCTGGCGGTTGACCGTGTCCCAGAAGTCGATCGCGTCGGCGGGGTCGAAGTCGGGCCGCGCGATCGTCTCGGGCTCGAACAGCCACTGGCAGGTGACCTCGGTCCGGTCGACCGCGGTCGGCCACAGGGTGTGCAGCATCACGTAGTCGGGATGCAGCGAGACGAGCGCGTTCGGCAGCAGCGCGTAGTAGTAGATCGAGCGCTGGTCGCGCTCGCTGATGCCGGCGATCGGCGGCCGGTGCGAGGCGTGCCCATCGCCGGTCCCCATCGTCTCGGCGTGGTCGTTGAGCGTCATCGAGCCGCCCGACCAGGCGCCGGCGCCGACCGCCGACGCGCCGCTGCGGTAGTCGCTGAGCGCGTTCAGCTCGGGATGGACGGCGGGGCAGTGCAGGCACTCGCTGTAGTTCTCGACGATCCCCTTCCAGTTGGCGGCGACGACGTACTCGGTGCCGCCGCCGGGCCGCAGCTCGGCGAGCCGGTAGCGCTCGAGCTCGGGCAGCAGGTCGCCGACGTGCTCGGCGACGTCGGGCGCGGTCCCCGAGAGGTCGACCATCAGCAGCCCGCCGGCGACCGCGCTGCGGACCTCGAGCAGGCCGTTGCAGGACCTGTCGAAGTCCTCGACCCCGTCCATGTGCGGGGCGGCGACGAGGTTGCCCTCGAGATCGTAGGACCAGGCGTGGTAGGGGCACTGAACGCGCTTGCGCACCTTGCCCTCGGTCTCGGTGATCAGCCGCGAGGCGCGGTGGCGGCAGCAGTTGAGGAACGCGCGCGGGCGACCGTCGGAGCCGCCGATCGCGAACACGCTGGTCGGTCCGATCTCGCGCATCAGGTAGGCGCCGGGCTCGGCGACCGTGGCGACGTGGCCGAGGCAGACCCAGCCGCCGAACAGGTTCTCGAGCTCCCACTCGAGCACCGCCGGGTCGGCGAAGGCGGCCGGCGGCAGCATCGTCGCGCGCTCGACCGGCCGCAGCGTCGCGGCGACCTCGGCGGGGTCGAGGGTGAGCTTGCTCGGGGATCGGCCTGCGGTCGCGATTGCCGTTGCCATTGTCATTGTCATTGTCGTTGCTGCGCTCCTGTCGGTGGTCTCTCTTTGGCCCGTGGCCCCGTGGCCCGTGGCCCGTGGCCCTCGCCCGTCGCCCTCCGCGATGTCCGTCGCGATTGCCGGTGAGAAGCCCCGTCGAGACTCCCGATTGACTTTGTAGTCAATAGGTCAAGCTCATGTTAGAGTGCGCGCTCGATGGAGGTCAAGTCGCTCGCCCCAGAGTCCCCCCAGTCCGTCGCCGAGCTTCCGTTCGAGCTCGACGAGCAAACCCGCGCGATCGCGCTGCGCGCCCGCCGCTTCACCGAGGAGGTGCTGATCCCGCTCGAGGAGCAGGCCGAGCGCGGCGGCGGCATCCTCCCCGACGAGGTGATCGCGGAGGTCAAGCGCGAGGCGATCGCCGCCCGGCTCAACGGCCCGCTGCACGCCGTCGAGGATGGCGGCCAGGGGTTCACCCGGATGCAGTGGGCGCTGGTCGAGGAGCAGTACGGGCGCTCGACCAACGCGATCCACTGGCACATCCCGAACGGCTACAACGTCTGGGAGCACGCCTCCGCCGAGCACCGCCGCCGCTACCTCGAGCCGCTGCTGCGGGGCGAGATTCGCGACGCCTACGCGGTGACCGAGCGCGACGCCGGATCCGATCCCTCGGCGATCAGGGCGACCGCCGAGCGCAGCGACGGCGGCTTCCGGATCAACGGCGAGAAGTGGTTCGTGACCTCCGGCGACGTCTGCTCGGTGATCGTCGTGATGGCGAACCTGCTCGAGGACGGCGAGTCGCTGCCGACGCTGTTCGTCGTCGATCGCTCGCTGCCCGGCATCGAATACGTCGACGACCCCGACTTCACCCACAACTACCCCGACGGCCACCCGACGATCGTCTTCCGCGACGTCGAGGTCGGCCCCGACGACGTGATCGGCGGCGTCGGCGGCGGCGAGGACCTGCAGCGCGCCTGGTTCATGGAGGAGCGGCTCGCGATCGCGGCCCGCTGCGTCGGCGCGATGTGGCGGCTGCTCGACGAGACCGTCGCCTGGGCGGCCGGGCGCGAGCAGGGCGGCCGCCGCATCCTCGACCACCAGGGCGTCGCGTTCCCGCTCGCCGACTCCGCCGCCGACGCCGCCGCCGGGCGGCTGCTGACGCTGACCGTGGCCGAGCTCGCCGACGCCGGCGCCGACCCGAAGCTGATCCACAACAAGGCATCGATGGCGAAGCTGTTCACCAGCGAGGCCGCCTGGCGCTGCGCCGACCGCTGCGTGCAGGCGTTCGGCGGCCGCGGATACCTGCGCTCGAACGTCGCCGAGCGGCTGCTGCGCGAGCTCCGCGTCGACCGGATCTGGGAGGGCACGAGCGAGATCCAACGGCTGATCGTGACCCGTGGCCTCGAGCGCCGCGGCGTCGAGCGGATGCTGCACTGACCCCGCTGGCGTCATGGACCTGACGCCGCTTTTGGCCCCACGCTCGATCGCGGTCCTCGGCGCCACCGACCGCGCCGAGTCCTACGGCAACACGATCCTCCGCAACCTCGAGGCAATCGGCTACGACGGCGAGCTCTGGGGGATCAACCCCCGCCGTGAGGCGGTCCGCGACGTCGCCTGCGTCGCATCGATCGAGCAGCTGCCCGAGCCGGTCGACGCGCTCGCCGTCGCCGTGCCCGCGGCCGCGGTCCCGGACGCGATCGAGGCGGCGGCGCGGCGCGGCTGCGGCGGCGCCGTCGTCGTCTCCGCCGGCTTCGGCGAGGTCGCCGGGGGCCGCGAGCTCGAGCGGCGGCTGCGCAGCGCCGCGCTCGCCGCCGGGCTGCCGGTCTGCGGCCCCAACGGCAACGGGATCGTCAGCGTCAACGAGCGCGCCGCGATCTGGGGCGACTCGCTGCGGGCAATCGAGGCGGGCGGGGTCGCGCTCGTCTCCCAGAGCGGCAACGTCGCCGTCAACGCGCTCGGCAGCCGCCGCGCGACCGGCTTCCACACCGTCGTCTCGACCGGCAACGGCGCCGTCTGCGACGCCGGCGACTGGCTGCTGGCGCTGAGCGGGCGCGACGGCGTCCGCTCGATCGCGCTGTTCCTCGAATCCGACGGCGACGGCGCCAAGCTCGCCGAGGCGCTCGCCCGCTGCGCGCAGCGCGACGTCCGCGTAGTCGTGCTCAAGGTCGGCTCCTCGGGCGCCGGCGCCGCGGCGGCGAGCGCCCACACCGGCGCCCTCGCCGGCGACCAGCGCGTGTTCCGCTCGCTGATCGAGGAGGCCGGGGCCTCGTGGGCCAGCAACCCGCACGAGCTGCTCGAGCTCGCCCGGGTGCTGGCGGAGCCACGGGCGCGGCCGCGTCCCGGCCCGAACGGGGACGACGCGGGCGGGCTCGCGATCCTGACCTGCTCCGGCGGCGACTCCGGCAACGCCGCCGACGAGGCCGAGCGGCTCGGCGTCGAGCTGCCGCCGCTGTCGGCGCCGACCCGCGAGCGGCTCGCCGCGCTGCTGCCCGGCGCCGCCACCGCCGGCAACCCGCTCGACTACACCTCGCTGATCTGGGCCGAGACCGAACGGCTGCGGGCGATCGTCGCCACCGTCGCCGCCGACCCCGCGATCGACCAGCTGCTGATCTTCCACGACACCCCCTCCGACCTCTCGGCCGAGGCCGCGGTCGGCTGGGAGGCGACCCGCGCCGGGCTCGCCGCCGGCGCCGTCGGCGACGGCGCCCACTCGGCCGCGCCGCTGTTCGCCTCGACGCTTCCCGACCTGATCTCCGAGGGCGTGATCCGCGAGCTCGCCGCCGCCGGCATCGCCTCGGTCGGCGGGCTCAGCATCGCGATCCTCTGCTCCCGCGAGCTGCGCCGCCGCGGCGCCGACCCCGACCGTCTGCGGGCGATCGCCGCCGCGGCGGCGAGCGGCGCGGGCGGGACGGCCGCCGCGGCGCGGGCGGCCGCCGGCGACGAGGCCGGCGCTTCAGCCGCCGCGGGCGCGAGCGCCGCAACCGGCGCCTGGCTCGGCGAGGCGGAGGCGAAGTCGCTGCTCGCGGCCGCCGGCATCGCGGTTCCCGCCGGCGCCCCGGCGGCCGACGCCGACGGCTGCGTCGCCGCCGCCGCCGGGCTCCGGGCCCCGCTCGTGCTCAAGCTCTCCTCGCCGCGGATCCAGCACAAGAGCGAGCTCGGTGCGATCGCGGTCGGGGTCACGGGCGAGCCTGCCCTGCGGGCCGAGGCCGAGCGCCTGCTGGCGCTGCCCGCGGCCCGGGGCGCGGAGCTGCTGGTCGAGGAGATGGCGGCGCCCGGCGTCGAGCTGCTGGTCGCCGCGAGCCGCGACGGGGTCGTGCCGGCGCTCGTCGTCGGCCTCGGCGGGATCTGGACCGAGGCGCTCGCCGACGTCGCCGTGATCCCGCTCCCCGCCGCTCCCGAGCGGATCGAGCGGGCGCTGCGCTCGCTGCGCGCGGCGCCGCTTCTGACCGGCGGCCGCGGCGTTGAGCCGGTCGACCTCGGCGCGATCGCGCGCGCGGCCGCGACCGCCGGCGACGTCCTGCTGGCGGCCGATCTGGCGCTGCTCGAGCTGAACCCGCTGATCGCCGGCGCCGGCGGCTGCATCGCCGTCGACGCCGTCGCCCGGCGGCGCTGATGTGGCTTGATTCGGGCCTCCGCGGGGCGCCGGTCGCAGCGGCGGGGTTGATCGATCGTGAGGCTTGGATGATATATGACCACATAGGTTACGATGTGGTTGCAATGCGCGAGATCGGGATCAGGGAGCTGAAGGCGAAGCTGAGCGAGACGATCCGCGCGATCGAGGCCGGCGAGTCGATCCGCGTGACCAACCACGGGAAGCCGGTCGCGGAGATCGTTCCACCGCGGAGGCGAGCCTACGACGAACGGATGGACGAGCTTGCCACGCAAGGTCTCGTGACCCGGCGGAAGAACACGGGCCCGCTTCCGCCGCCACCACCGCGCACGAAGCTGCCCCCCGGCGCGCCGTCAGGCTCCGATCGGATAATCGCCGACCGCGAGGCCGAGCGCGATTGAACCTGTATCTCGACTCCAGCGCCCTGGTGAAGCGCTATCTCGAGGAGCCTGGAAGCGCCTCGGTCGAGGCGGCGATGAGCGACGCAAGCGCATGGATAGCGTCACAGATCACCTTCGTTGAAACGCTCCGGGTGCTCGCGCCCGAGGCGATCGCAGCTCGACGAGCTCGACGCGACTGGAGCGAGTTCGACGTCGTCGGCCTCTCACCGGGCCTGTGCGTACGAGCGGTTGCGCTCGCTCAGGCGCATCGCCTGAAGAGCCTGGATGCGATCCAGCTCGCCTCAGCCTCGATCGTCGCCGCGAGCGATCTCATCGTCGCCACCTTCGACCGCCGCCTCCACGACGCAGCCCGATCGGAAGGGTTCGAGACCCTCCCCGCAGCGCTCGCCTGAGACCAGCCGCGCGAGCTTGCGAGCGGCCGTGGAGGCTCATGCGGCATGCGTCATGCTCGATGCGTCACGTGCCACGCGTCACGCCACCCGCGCGGCCGCCGCCCGGCCGCTGCGGATCGCGCCCTCCATCAGCGCGCCGAACTCGCCCGCGAGGTGCTCGCCCGCGAAGCTGAGCGGGCCGGCCCCGGCGACGATCCGCTCGACCGTCGCCGCCGGCGGCGCCAGCGAGTAGGCGGCGGCGGTCCAGGGCTGGTCATCCCAGGTCGACAGCAGCGCCGCCCCGGGGTCGAGGTCCAGGTCGAGGTCGGGCCGCAGCGCGGCGAGCCGCTCACTCCAGCGCTGCGGCCCGCGCTCGACCTCGAGCCGCTCCAGCGCCGGCCCCGAGCCGGCGAAGGCGTGCAGCACCGGCTGGATCTCGCGCTCGTCGTCGCCGGTCGCGGTCCAGGCCCAGTAGCGGTCGGGAACCGCCAGCGTCGCGCTCGGGGCGGCGCTCGTCGAGCGCAGCGGCAGAAACAGCTTCGCGGCGTGGCCGTAGCGGATCGAGGCGAGCGCCTCGGCGAGCTCGCGCGGCAGCGGCGGGTCGAATCTGATCCGCCCGATCACCGTCGCCGGGACGGCGATCACGCAGGCGTCCGCCTCGAGCTCGCCGCCGCCGGTCCGGGCGACGACGCCGCGCTCGCCCCAGCGCAGCTCGCGGACCGGCTCGCCGAGCCGGACCCGGTCGCCGAGCTCGGCGGCGAGCGCCTCGGCGAGCCGCTGGTTGCCGCCGGCGACGCTCGGCGCCGGATCGGCGCTCAGCCGCGCCAGCGAGCCGAGCTCGTGCGCCGGCACCAGGTCGGCGGGCGCCGCCGCCGAGACCTCGGTCCGCGCCAGGATCGCCTCGCGGGCGCCGTCGTCGAGCGGCAGCTCGTCGAGCAGCCCGCGGGCCGAGCCGCCGGCGCCGTCGGCGAGCGCCGCCGCGATCTGCCGCGACGCCCGCTCGAGCGCCTCCGGCGCGACCTCGACCCCACGCGGATCGCGGCGCCCGTAACGCATCCCCTTGTCCCAGAGGCCGAGGCCGAAGCGGTCGACGAGCTCGAGCACCGCGCGGCAGCCGGGCAGGATGAACTCCGCCCCGATCTCGACGACGGCGCCGTTGGCGAGCGTTCGCGAGTGGACCCGGCCGCCGACCCGCTCGCGCGCCTCGAGCACGACCGGCTCGCAGCCGCGCCGGCGCAGCTCATCGGCGGCGCTCAGCCCCGCCAGCCCGGCGCCGACGACGAGCGCCCGGGCGGCCGCCATCAGCGGCCGGATCCCGGGGCGTCGGGCGCCGCCATCCGCCTACGCCGGCTTGCCGCTCTCGAGCTGCTCGGCCGCGAGCGTCAGCCCGTCGCGGAGGATCGCGGTGATCTCCTCGAACAGGGCGATGTCGGCGACCAGCGGCGGCGCGATCTGGACGATCGGCTCGGCGCGGTCGTCGAGCCGGCAGATCATCCCGTCCTCGTAGAGCTTGTCGGAGAGCACGTCCTTGAGCAGCCAGCCCGCCTCGTCCTCGGTCAGCTCCTCGCGGCTGTCCTGGTCCTTGACGACCTCGATCGCGAAGAAGTGGCCCATGCCGCGGACGTCGCCGACGATCGGGATGTCCTTGAGGTCGTTGAGCAGCTCGAGCGCCTTCGGCTCGTTGCCGCGGACGTTGTCGATCACGTTCTCGCGCTCCATGATCTCGATCGTCTTCAGCGCGACCGTCGCGCCGACCGGGTGACCGCCGAACGTGATCCCGTGCAGGTAGTCCTCCTTGCCGGTCAAGAACGGCTCGGCGATCCGCTCGTGCATCAGCAGGCCGCCCATCGAGAAGTGGGCGCCGGTCAGCCCCTTGGCGAAGGTGATCATGTCGGGCTGCGAGCCGAGCCGCTGCGCCCCGAACCACTCGCCGATCCGGCCGAACGCGCAGATCACCTCGTCGGAGACGAGCAGGATCCCGTGGCGGTCGCAGAGCTCGCGCAGGCCGTCCCAGTAGCCAGCCGGCGGCGTGATCGAGCCGCCCGCGTTCTGGACCGGCTCCATGATGATCATCGCGATCGTCTCCGGCCGCTCGAACTCGATCACGGCCTCGAGCTCCTCGAGCAGCGCCCGCGTGAAGCCGGCCTCCTCGCCGCCGGCGGGGTGGCGGTAGGCGTTGGTGTTGGCGACGTGCATCGTCGGCACCGCCGGCGGCTCGAACGCCGTCCGGCAGATCGGGATACCGGTGAACGAGAGCGCCCCGAGCGAGGTCCCGTGGTAGGAGCCGCGGCGGGCGATCACCTTCTTGCGCTCGGGCTCGCCGTTGGCCTCGTGCCACTGGCGCGCCATCTTGTAGGCGGACTCGACCGCCTCGGAGCCGCCGGAGGTGAAGAAGGTGCGCTCGAATCCGTCCGGGGCGAGCTCGGCGAGCTTCGTCGCCAGGTCGATCGAGGGCGGGTGCGCCGTCGTCCAGTTCGTCGTGAACGGCAGCGTCGCCATCTGCGCCGCCGCCGCGACGCCGATCTCCTCCCCGTGCGAGTGGCCGAGGTTGGTGCAGTAGAGGCCGGAGAGGCCGTCGATCATCCGGTTGCCGGCGTCGTCGTAGATGTAGCAGCCGTCGCCGCGGACGAGGATCGGGATGTCCTCCGGCTCGAGGGTCATGTCGGAGAAATGCAGCATCAGGTGCCGCTTGGCGCGTTCTTGCAGTTCGCTCATGGCGGCTGAGCATAGCCAGCGGCCCCGATCACGCTCCGTGCACCGCCCGTGGCGGACCCCGGCTGACTTTGTAGTCAATCCGACAATCCTCCTGTTAGGCTGCGCCGATGGAGTCGAGCTCAGCACCCACGTCCAGCGGCCCTGCCAACAGCGACAACGGAGCTGTGCCGGGCGCGCCCGAACGCCCGAGCGCGCCCGCGACGACCGGCGGCGGCTCCTATGACGCGATCGTCGTCGGCGGCGGCCACAACGGCCTCACCACCGGCGCCTACCTCGCCCGCGCCGGGATGCGGACGCTGATCCTCGAGCGGCGCCCGATCCTCGGCGGCGCCTGCGTGACCGAGGAGGTGTGGCCGGGCGCGCGCGTCTCCCGCGCCTCCTACGTGGTCTCGATGCTGCAGCCGAAGGTCGTCGACGAGCTCGAGCTGAAGCGGTTCGGCTACCGCGCCCATCCGCTCGATCCGGCCTACGCGGCGATGACGCCCGAGGGGCCGATCATCTTCCACGACGACGTCGTCAAGACGCAGCGGTCGATCGCCAAGTTCAGCCGCCGCGACGCCGAGCGCTACGGCCGCTTCGAGGAGCTGCTGTTCATGGCCGCCGACTTCGTGCGGCCGCTGATGATCCGCCAGCCGCCGGCGCTGGGCTCGAAGGCGCCGGCCGACATCGCCTCGATCCTGCGCGACGCCGCCCGCGTCGCCGGGATGCCGAAGCGCGACGTCCAGCAACTCGTCCGGATCTTCACGATGAGCGTCGGCGACTGGCTCGACTCGCTGTTCGAGAACGACTACCTGAAGGGCTCGATCGCCTCGACCGGCGTCGTCGGCGTCTGGGCCGGCCCCTACTCCCCGGGCACCGCCTACAACCTGCTGCACCATGCGCTCGGTGAGCTCGACGGCCAGGTCGGCTCCTGGGGGCAGGTGATCGGCGGCATGGGCGCGATCAGCGAGGCGATCGCCGCCAGCGCCCGCGCCCACGGCGCCGAGATCCGCACCGATGCCGAGGTCGTCAGCATCGACACCGATCCCGCGGGCGGTCGCGTGCAGGGCGTGACGCTCGCCGACGGCACCAGCTTCCGGGCGCCGGTCGTCGCCTCCGGGGCCCACCCGAAGACGACGATCCTCGAGCTCGCCGGCGGCGACAACTTCCCCGACGAGGTCCGCGAGGACATCGAGGCCTACCGCACCCGCGGCGCCTCGGTCAAGGTCAACATGGTGCTCGAGGAGCCGCCCGACTACTCGGGGCTGCCGGGCCTCAGCGAGGAGGAGGCACAGCAGCTGCTGACCGCCGGCGTCAACTACTGCCCGTCGCTGGACTACCTGGAGCGCGCCTGGCAGGACGCGGTCCGCGGCGTCCCCAGCGCCAACCCCTACAGCGAGCTCGAGGTGCCGAGCTCGATCGACCCCTCGCTGACCGATGACGATCGCTGGATCGCGACGATGTTCACCCAGTACGGGCCCTCGCGGCGCGAGCAGTGGAAGGACGGCGACCGCGAGCGCTACGGCGACACCTGCGTCGCCAACATGGCCCAGTTCGCGCCGAACCTGCCCGATGCGGTCGCCGAGCGCGAGGTGCTCGCCCCGCCCGACCTCGAGGACATCTTCGGCCTCCAGGGCGGCAACATCTTCCAGGGCGAGCAGGACATCGCGCAGATGGCGTTCATGCGGCCGGCGCCGGCGCTCGCCCAGTACGCGACGCCGCTCGAGGGCCTGTACCTGTGCGCGGCCGGCACCCACCCCGGCGGCGGCGTGATGGCGGCCAGCGGCCACAACGCCGCCCAGCGAATCCTCAAGGACGCCAAGCGAGCGCGGCGCCGCGCCGGCCTCCGCGGCCGCCGGGCCGCCGCCTGACTCCCGAAGCCGCGGCCACGGCACCGGCACCGGCACCGGCAGCGCGTAGGATCGTCCCCTCGTGACCGCCTACGACCCGAGCGAGTGGAGCGAGTTCTTCCTCGCCGCGGCGGGCGCCGCGGCGGCGCTGGCCGGCCTCGTCTTCGTCGCGATCTCGATCAACATCGATCGCATCCTGTCGCTGCGCGGCGTCGCGGAGCGGGCGCTCGAGACCGTGCTCGCGTTGCTCGGCGTCGTGCTCGCGTCGCTGATCGTGCTGATGCCCGCCCTCAGCGAGACCGCGCTGGGGATCCTGCTGCTCGTGCAGGCGCTGCTGCTGATCGGCGTCGCCGCGCAGGTCAACCGCCAGGGGGCCGGGCCGAAGCAGGGTGAGGAGCACCTCAGCCGCCACCTGATGTGGACGCTGGCCAGCGTCCCGGTCCTCATCGGCGGGATCAGCCTCCTGGTCGAAGCCGGCGGTGGGCTCTACTGGATCGGCGCCGGCGTCCTGCTCGGGATCCTCTCCGGCGTCATGAACGCCTGGGTGCTGCTGGTCGAGATCCTGCGCTAGCGGCACGGCCCGGCCGGGCGGCCGCTGCGCCCCGTCTCCCGGCTCAGCAGGAGCGGCGCCGCTCGGCGCGACAGCGATCGTCGCCGCGGCCACCGAAGGCATGGTCGCGCCCGGCCCCGCCATGCAGCCGGTCCCGCCCCGGGCCGCCGCGCAGCCGGTCGCGCCCACGCCCGCCGCGCAGCCGGTCCCGCCCGGAGCCACCGCTCATGCGGTCGTTGCCGGAACCTCCCCCGACCCGGTCGGCCCCGTCCCCGGCCGACGCCCGATCGTCGCCGCGCCCGAGGCAGACGATGTCGCGACCTCCCAGCGAGCGGACCCGGTCGTCGCCGGAGCCCGCAGCGATCACGTCGCGCCCCGGCGTTCCGCGGAGGTCGTCCGCGCCCGAGGTCCCAGAGATCGTCGCCTCCGTGCCCTTGCAGCGCTCCGGCGCGCATCGCCCGCCCGATCCGTTCACAGTCAGCGTCCCGGTTGTGGCGCGGAACTCGACCCGAAGCACCCCGGTGTCCTCGTCGTAGCTCCAGGCGCCGTCGGGCAGCGCGACGCCGTCGAGGCTGACGGCGCACGCCCTCATCGGCTCGTTCAGGGTTCGCATCGAGGCCTGCAGGTGGTAGGTGCGTTCCCGCGATCCCTCGACCCCCAATCGCCAGACCCCATCGCCCTCGTGCGAGCTCAACCGCTCATCGCCGAGGAAGCTCGCGCCGGTCGTTCCGCGCGGGAAGGCGAGCAGCTCGATCGAGTCGCGACGGTCGGCGAGGGTGACGAGGTCGGGATCGTCGTCTCCATACGAGGAGAGGGTGTCGACGTCCGCCGGCAGCAGCGGTAGAACCGCGCCCGCGCGGGCCAGCAGCGGCAGCTCCCCCAGCGGCGCCGGCACCGTCGCGTCGCTGCGACCGGCGAGGGTCTCGGCGGCGCCCATCCGCAGGCCACCCGTCTCCGGAACGTAATCGACGGCTCGCCACATGTCGATCCACGAGCCGTTCGGGAGGTAGACGTCACGAGTGGTGGCACCGGGTTCGGTGACCGGCGCAGCGAGGAGGTCGGGGCCGAACATGTACTCGTCGTCACGCTCCACCGCGCGCGGGTCGCCCGGATCGGTGAGCGCGAGATGGCGCATCAGCGGCAGCCCGCTGCGGCGATACTCGGCATCTGCCGCGCGCAGGTAGGGATAGAGCTGGGTCCGCAGCTTCGCCCACCGGCGCCACTGCGGCAGGATCTCCGGATCCCAGATCTGGGGCCGGGGCTTGTCCGCCGGGACGGCCACGCCGTCCTGGCGGGTCTTCATGTAGCCGGACACGGCACCGAACTGAATCCAGCGGATCAGCAGCTCGGGTGAGAGCTGCCGGGTGATCGCGAAGAAGCCGCCGATGTCAGAGCCCCAACGACTGACTCCGGATGTGCCCATCGTGAGGCCGTTCCGGACCGCTGAGGTGAGACCGTCGTAGCCCCAGTCGGTCGTTGGATCACCGCCCCAGACGAGCTGGGAGTAGCGAGCCGACCCCGTCCATCCGGAGCGGACGAACGACGCGATCGGCCTGTCCTGGTCGGTCGACGTCCGCAGTGCAGAGCGGTGGTAGAGGACCGGGTAGAGGTTGTGCATCTGAGCGGCCGGCGTGCCATCGGCGAACTTGGCGTCGAGCGGCGTGTACTCCCCGTAGTCCTCCATCCAGCCGTCGAACCCGTCATCGATGGTCTCCTGCAGGAGCCCGCCGAAGTAGTCGTCGGCGCCGGGCGCGGTGAAGTCGATCTGCGACACCCGGAAGTTGCGTACGGCGTAGTTGTAGACATAGGGATCGCCCCCGGTGGTCTTCGCGAACAATCCCGCTGCCGCACCTTGCCCGTACACCGGCGCGTAGTTGGTGCAGACGTTGGGGACGATGTATGAGGTGGCCGCCAGGCCCTGGGAGTGGAACCAGGCGGTGCGGTCGCGCTCGTACTGGTTGCCCCGTGACCGCTGGGCGCCGCAGGGCAGGTACTGGGGTGAGGTCTCCACCGCGGAGATCGGCGCATCGCCCCCGCGCAGCAGCCCGACCCGGGAGCGCTCCTCCGCCCGTGGGCTGCCGACGTGGAAGGTGGGTCCGAACAGCCACGGGTCAGCGGGTTTCGGCTGGGTGCCGGTCCGCCCGGTCATCCGTCTCAGCGCCGCGGCCGGAGTCGGTCCGGCGAACACGCGCAGGGAGAGGCGCTCGGCCTCGACCTCGAGCCCCCAGGCACCATCGCTCGTGTCGAGGCGGTAGTAGCTGGTTTCGGCGTTATCGACCAGGACTCCGTATCCCGCCGTCGACAGCAGCCACGGCATCGGGAAGTAGGTCGCGTCGTCGCGCTGGTGGTAGGCCCAGGCGGGAACGAACGGCGCGACCGCAGCCCGTTCTTCGGGCACGTAGGGGCCCTCGCCAACGAAGTTCTCGACCGTGTTGCCGCGTTGGTCGACGGCGTTGGAGCGCTCGCCGAAGCCCAGGTACCGCTCCCGGGGCTGGGCGCGGAACGCGATTCCGGTCGCCTCAACCGCGGCTGCCGCTCCGACGACGTCGGCTGACAACCGCATTACGCCCCGGGCGTCGGGCTCGACGCGCACCTCGATCTCGCCGCCGTCCGGATCGGTGGTCTGCAGTCGCGCTGAGTATGAGTCGCCTGCGTCGACGACGCTGCCGGGGACGGCGCGGGTCGCGTGGAACCATCCCGCGGCGGTTCGAAACCCGAGCGTCCCGTCGGCGCCGGTGCCCCGAGCGCGATCCTCGACGAGGACGGGGGCAGACGGGCGAGCGGGGTCGTTGAGGGTGAGACCCCAGGGATCAGCGGCGATCGCGGCGCGGAGCGAACCGGCATCAACGGTGGCCGCAGCCGCGGCTGACGGAACGGATGCCGCCGCCGCGAGGATCGCCGTCGCGAGGGCGACGACCACCCGCGAGGGCGCCCGTGCCGCCGTCGATCGCACCGGTCCCACGACTCCCGCCACCGCGGCCACGATAGACACCAAGCGGTGACGCTGCTCCGCTCAGCGTCGTCGTTGCCCTCGTTCGTGGGTCTCCGCGGACGCCGCGCTGGCCGCCCGGAAGCACCGACGCTGGTCGGTGGACAGCGCTGATAGGTTGCCGCCGCCGAAAACCGTTCCCACGAAAGGCTCCCGATGACCCGCAACCGCAAGCTGCTCTCCCTCGCCGTCGCCGGCGCGATCGCCCTCGGCGGGCTCGCCGGCGCCACCACGGCGAGCGCCGCAACCGCCTGCCCGGGCGAGTTCAACGTCCTCCACAACGACCGGATCGGCAAGCTGGTGCTGCCGAAGGGCCCCTACACGATCTCGGTCAAGCGGATGCCCTGCGTCGACGCGTCGTCGAACTTCGCCCGCTTCCTGCAGCGCCCCGCCGGCGACCTGCCCGATGGCTGGAAGCTGTTCGCCCGCCGCGGCAAGTTCGTGCAGCGGACCCAGAACAAGGCGTTCCTGGTCAAGCGCGCGGGCCGCAAGTCGGCCCGCTAGGCCTGAGCAGGCTGACTTGGCCGATCCGGCTGAAGCGGGGCGGCCCGGGGCCGTCGCCGCCGCGCGCTCGCGAGCGTGAACCTCAATCACGTCGCCCTCGCCGTCCGTGACCGGGACCGGTCCGCGGACTTCTACGGACGTCATTTCGGCCTCACCGAGCGCGTCCACGACGACGCCCACCTGCTGATCCTCGCCGATCGCGGCGGCTCGCTGCTGGCGCTCAGCGACGGCGAGGACCCGGGCTCGATGGACCAGCCGCGCACGACCCACTTCGGCTTTCAGGTCGCGACGGCGGACGAGGTGCTCGCCGCCCGCGAGCGCTTCGCCGCCGACGGCGTCACCGAGACCGAGTTCGAGGGCGAGCTCGCACCGATCCGCGTTCAGGTGCTCGACCCCGACGGCTACCGGGTCGAGGTCTTCGCCTACTGACGCGGTCGGGGCCGCGGTCGGGGCCGGTCGCCCCGGCGGCCGTCCGGATCGATCAGAGGACGAAGATGATGACGACGATGACCAGGATCGCCGCCAGGATGAGGAGCACCGGCAGCGGATTGTCGTTGAGCTTCTCCGACAGCGAGCCGCCCGATCCGGTCGAGCCCCTCGATCCCCTCAGCCCCTTCGACTTCTTGTCGGCGCCTGTCACCCTGATGCCGCCGCCCTCGGCGGGGTTGAACGGCGGCCCGCCCGCGGCCTCCACCGGCGCCGCCGGCGAGGTCGACTCGGGTCGCGCGGGGGGTGCTTGTGCCGGCGCGACCTCGGGCTGGGCGGCCACGGCGGGCTCGGCAGCCGGAGCCGGCGACGGCGACGGCGACGGCGGCGCGGCCGCCGGCGGCTCGGCCTGGCGCACGTGGGTCGTCCAGCTCGATCCGTCCCACCAGCGGAGGCCCTGACCCTCCGGGTCGTGATACCAGCCGGGAACGGGTGCCTGCGATGTGCTTTCGGTCATGCCCTGCTGATCGGTTCCCGACCGCCGTTCCTTTAGCCGCGCAAACGAGCTGGCCGGGCGCCGGCGACCCCGCCGTCACCTAGTCAGCGGCAGCGGCCCGCGGCCGGCCGCCCGTCCCGGCCGCCACGTCGGCGAGCACCGCGTGGGCCGCATTGCGGCCGTTGGTCGCGATCACGCTGCCGCCCGGGTGGGTGGCGGCGCCGCAGAGATAAAAGCCGGGGATCGGCGTCCGCGGCGTCAGCCGGTTCTCCCACATCTGCTCGGGCAGCACGTCCCCCTGGAAGATGTTGCCGCCGCTGAGCCCGATCCGCGCCTCGACGTCGGGCGGGCCGAGCACGTCGATCTCGATCAGGCAGTCGCGGATGTCGGGGGCGAAGCGCTCGATCATCGCGATCACCTGCTCGCCGACCTGCTCGCGCCGCGAGTCCCAGCCGCCGTCGCCGAGCTCGTAGGGGACGAACTGGGAGAAGACGCTCATCAGGTGCATCCCCGCCGGCGCCGGCGTTGGGTCGTAACCGGTCTGGCAGTAGATCTCGCCGAAGCTGACCGCCGGCTCGCCGCGATCGCGGCAGCGCTCGAACGCCGCCTGGGCGGCGTCCATGCCGTCGCCGACGTCGATCTGCGAGCGCGCCGGCCAGCTCTCCCCCGGCGCCGCCGTCCAGCTCGGCAGCCGCCGCAGCGCCGCGTTCACCTTGACCACCGGGCTGCGGGTCTGCCAGCGCTCCAGGCGCTCGCGGTAGCCGCCGTCGATGCTCTCGATCAGCGCGCCGCCGAGCAGCTTCAGCGCCACCTTCGGGTCGGCGTTGCAGACGATCGTTCGCGCGCGCAGCAGGGTTCCGTCCTCGAGCTCGACCCCCTGCTCGGGCAGCGCCCGCGCCACCCGCAGCCCGCAGGCGAGGATCGCGCCGGCCTCCCGCGCGGCATCGGCGATCGCGAACGAGACCATCCCCATCCCGCCCTCGACGTAGCCCCACGACGACGACTCGCCGTCGAGCGAGCCCTGCCTGTGCATCAGCTTCACCCCGGCGGTCCCGGGATCGCGCGGGCCCGCCCAGGTGCCGATCACGCCGCCGCCGAACAGCGCGTCCTGCAGCCGGGTGTCGCTGACGTAGCGCTCGATCACCGACGCCACCGAGTCCTCGAAGACGACGCCGATCATCTCCTCGTCGTGATCGAGCATCGCCTCGATCCGGTCACGCGACGGGGAATCCCCCTCCCAGGCGTCGCGCTCGCCGTGGCGCAGCTTCAGCCGGATCCGGCGGAACAGCGCGTTGTATGCCCAGTAGCCGTCGACGTCGGCCTTCGAGACGCCGAGCGCCTCGAGGCTCGCCTGCGTCCGCGCGTCGTCCTGGAACTCGCCGAACGATGTGCCGTCCTCGAACGGCACCCACATGTCGGGGTCGGCGAGCCAGAACCGCAGGCCGCGGTCGCGCAGCCCGAGCTCGGCGATCACCTTCGGGTCGAGCAACCCGACCACGTAGGCGCACGGCGAGCAGACGAAGCGCTGGTCGGCGAACGGCCGCTCGAGCGTCGCCGCGCCGCCGAGCCGCTCGCGCGCCTCGAGCACCAGCACCGACCTGCCGGCGCGGGCCAGATAGGCCGCAGCCGTGAGCCCGTTGTGGCCGCCGCCGACGATGATCGCGTCCCAGTCGCGGGCGGCGAGGGCAGCGACCGGCTCCGGCAGACCGACCTCGCCGAGCTTGGCGGCGATCCCGTTCACGGCCGCGACGATATCCGGGCCGGGCGGCGGCCGGGGGGCCGGGCGGGCGCCGGGCGCTCACTAGGCTGCTGCGATGCGCTACGCCCGCCGCCCGATCCAGCTCGAGCCGCCAGCGGAGCTCGGCGCGGGCGCGATCTCCTACAACCTCGCCGAGAGCTCGTTCGCCGACCAGCGGCTCGGCGACCTCGGGATCGAGACCGACGTCGGCGACCTGCTGCTGCGCTACGGCGACCACCTCGGGCTGCCGCGCCTGCGGGAGCTGATCGCCGCCGAGGACGGGGCGGTCGGCGCCGAGCAGGTGACGGTCACCGCGGGCGCCGCGCCGGCGTTGTTCATGATCGCCACCGCGCTGCTCGATCGCGGCGACCACGCGATCGTCCACACCCCCAACTACGTGACCAACCTCGCGACGCCGCGCGGGATCGGCGCCGACGTCGAGCGGATCGCGATTCGCTACGAGGACGGCTGGGCGCTCGACGTCGAGCGGCTCGCCTCCCAGCTCCGGCCCGAGACCAAGCTCGTCTCGGTCACCTACCCCCACAACCCGACCGGCGCGATGATCGATGCCGCGACCCTCGAACGGGTCGTCGAGCTGATCGAGGGCCACCCGAGCGCACGCCTTTTGGTCGACGAGACCTACCGCTCGCTCGATCCCGAGCCGCTGCCGCGCGCGGCGACGCTCTCGGAGCGGGCGCTCAGCGTCTCCTCGATGTCGAAGGCCTACGGTCTCCCCGGCCTGCGAATCGGCTGGATCGTCTGCCGCGACCGCGAGCTCGCCGAGACGCTGCTGTCGGCGAAGGAACAGATCCTGATCTGCGGCTCGTCCACCGACGAGGAGATCGCCGCACGGGTGCTCGAGGCGAGCGACCGGATCGTGCCGCCGATCCGCGATCGGATCGAACGGCACCGCCGCATCGTCGACGAGTGGATCGGCTCCCAGGACGTCTTCGAGTGGATCGCGCCGCGGGCCGGCGTCACCGGCATGCCGCGCTTCCGCGCGCCCGACCGCGTCGACACCGACCGCTTCTACGAGGTGCTGCTCGCCGACCACGGCACCCACGTCGGCCCCGGCCACTGGTTCGAGCAACCCCCCTCCTCGTTCCGCCTCGGCTTCGGCTGGCCGACCACCGAGGAGCTGCGCAGCGGCCTCGCGGGCCTGCTCGCGGCGGCCGCCGCGACGGCGGTCTGAGCGGGAGCGGCGCCGGCGCCGCCGGCTTGGCGAGCCGCCGGGGGGCGGTTCCGATGGCGGTTTCCACGGCGGTTCCATAGGGCCGGGGCCGGGGGTGGTTCCGCGGAACCGCCCCCATGGGTTTCCGGAATTGACATATCTTCCGCGCCAGCGCCCCAGGGCAGCCGTTTGTTGCCTCCACGCCCACCGATCCGTCCGGCTGGCCCCCTAACGTGGGCGAACACATGTTCGTCACCTCGCCTGACAACGGGCCGCCAGCGGGCCCGGAGATCCGACTCGACGACCCGCGCCCCCCTCCCGCCGGGCTCAGCACCGAGCAGCTCGAAACCGAGCTGGTCGGCCTCGCGGCGCAGATCAACGCCGCCACCTGCCGCTGGCTCGAGCTCGCCGCCGAATACGAGCGCCGCCGCGCGCACGAGGCCTGCGGTTTCGCCTCCTGCGCGAGCTGGCTCGCCTGGCGCTGCTCGATGACCCCGCGTGCGGCCCGCGAGCAGCTCCGCGTCGCCCGCGACCTCGCCGAGCTGCCGCGGATCCGGGCCGAGTTCGCCGCCGGCCGGCTCAGCTACTCGAAGGTCCGGGCGCTGAGCAGGGTCGCCGAGGGCGCGATGGAGGCGGACCTGATCGAGCTCGCTCACCGCTCGACCGCGGCGCAGCTCGAACGGCTCCTGCGCGCCTACCGGACCGCGACCTCCGAGGACGACGCGGCCGCCGCCGAGCGCCGCCACCTGACCACCTGGTGGGAGGACGACGGCACGATCACGATTCGCGGCAGCCTGCCGGCGGACGAGGGCGCGCTGCTGCTGAAGGCGCTCGAGCTCACCCGCGAGGAGCTGTTCGCCTCCTACGTCGCCGATGGTGGCAGCGGCGCGCCCGTTCCCGGCGGCGAGCGGCCCGTGATGTCGAACCCGAACCGCGCCGACGCCCTGGTCGCGCTCGCCGAGACGGCGATGGCGGGCGGCGTCAAGCCGGCGCCGGGCGGCGACCGCCACCAGCTCGTCGTCCACGTCGACGTGGCTGGCCCCGAGCCGGCTGCCGCGGGGGGCGTGTCCAGCGACCGCTCAGGGCGCGACGGCCCGGCGCCGACGCCGGCGATCAACGGCGCCACCGTCGACGGCGGCGCGCCGCTCTCGGCGCAGGCCACGCGACGGCTCGCCTGCGATGCCTCGATCGTCACCCTCGCCGAGGCCGGCGGGGTGCCGCTCTCGGTCGGTCGCAAGACCCGCTCGGTCCCGGCCGCGATCCGCCGCGCCCTGGTCGCCCGCGACCGCTGCTGCGCCTTTCCCGGCTGCGAGCAGCGACGGTTCGTCGATGCCCACCACCTCGTCCACTGGGCCGACGGCGGCGAGACCTCGCTCGACAACCTCGTGCTGCTCTGCCGCCGCCACCACCGCCTCGTCCACGAGGGCGGCGTGCGGATCGAGGGCCGTGCCGGGTCCGTTCGGTTCCATCGCGCCGACGGGACCTCGATCGAGCCGGCGCCGGCCCTGCCGGCGGTTTCGGCGGCCGCGCCGCTGCGGCCGTTCGCGCCGCAATCGCCGCCGCCGTGGGGCAGGGGCGAGCCGATCGATCTCGACCTCGCCGTCTTCGTGCTCGCCGACCGCCGGCAGCGCCGTCAGGGCGACGACGGCCTCAGCCGCGGCCGCCCGCCGCCGTGAGCCTGGTCGACTCGGCGATCGCCGCCTGGCCCCAGGTGCCGCTGTCGTTGCAGCCCTCACCGCCCGGCGGCGTACAGGTGAACGTGACGACGCCGCCCTCCGCGCGGGTGATCGAGAACGTCACCTCACCCGCCGCAGCGCTGAGCACGTAACCGCCCGCGGTGCCGCTGACGGTGAGCGGGACGTCGGCGAGGGTCCCGTCGATCGCCTCGAGCTGCTCCGGCGTCGCCCCCGCGTAGGAGCCGTCGTGGTCGACCGCGTAGGTCTCGATCGCCGCCTGCGCCGCGCTCAGCCCCGACTGCACCTTGGCGGCGTCGCCGGAGGGCAGCACATCGGTCTTGGAGCCATCGTCGTCGCCGAGGCTCTCGAGGATCAGGACCGAGGCGATGCAGAGCGCCAGCACCGAGATCAGCGCGATGACCCACGGCAGGTAGCTCGGGGCGCTCGATCCGTGCTCGTCCGGGGACGGCGTCGGCGTCGGCGTCGGCGCGAAGCCCGGCGCCAGCGGCGCCTCGTCGGCCCCTCCGGGAACCCGCACGTGCTCGGTCCAGCCGGCGCCGTCCCACCACCGCACCAGGCCGTGCTCGTCGTGGTACCAACCGGGCGCCGGCGCCCCGGGCTGCTGTGTTCCTCCGGCCTCGCTCATCAAGAAAACGGGTCGATCGCATCCGATCATCGCGCCTGCGGCGGCGTCAGCGCCGCAACGCCCGCTCGGCCCGCGGCGCCACCAGCAACATCCCGAGCGCCACCAGGACGACGATCCCGGTCGGGCCGTCGAGCTCGTCGACGACGTCCTCGAACCGGTCGACCACCGCTCCGAGCGGGCTCAGACCGAGGGTCAGCTCCGCCGACGGGCTCCGGCCGGCCACCGCGGTCGTGGCCCCCGCGGCCGAGACGAGGTAGGTGCCCCCCTGCGGCGCGATCACCGCCGCGATCAGCTTGCTGACGCCGTCGTCGGTCTTCTCGACGTCGCCGTCGCGGTCATCGACCCGCACCGCGTCGCCCTGCTCGGGCACGACCGAGAACTTGAGGTCGGCGGGAACCGCGACGTCAGCGAGCCGGTCGGGATCGCCCTTCACCGCGTAGTAGAGATCGGTCTCCCCCTCCGGCAGCTCGATCGCGACGTTCTGGCTCGGGATCGGAACCTCGCCGAAATGGTCGGAGTCGCCGTTGAGCGCGCCGAGCAGCAGGTAGACGATCAGCGCCACGAAGGCGACGCCGAGCACCGCTGAGACCGAGACGAGGCCGGACTCGGAGCGGTCCGGGATCGGCGCCGATGGTCGGTTGGGGGCTCTCATCTCCGCGGCCTGAGGGGCGTGGTCGGTCGGGCGGTCTCCTACAGATCGGCGTTTTCGACCGCGATGTTGAGCGCTGAGCGGCGAATCGCGATAGCCGTGATCGGCGATGGTTCCCTGTGACACCGACAGCCGCCGTCGGCGACCGCGACCCCGCTGATGACGGCTGCCGGTCAGCGCGGTGAGCGCAGTCTCACCCGGCGCTTGAGCGCACGAGCGTTTCCGACCCGGTCGGTGAAGGTGGCCGCGACCCTCAGCCCCACCCTTCCTCGCCGAAGCGCTGCGGCGATCGCCCGGTTCGCGGCGCGGCCGGCGCGGAGCTCGAGCTTGACGCGGCCGGGACCGAGCTCGGTCGCCACCGCCTTCACCCTGATCGCGCGCCTCGCCTTGACCACGGCGCGGACCCGGACCGATCCCCGCTCACCCAGCGATGCCCTCACCCTCAGCCTCAGCGCACGCCTGAACCGGACCGACCTCCTGACCCTGATCCTCGCCCCCGCGACGCTGCGATCGACCGCGAACGTCCGCTCCGCCGGGGTCGCGTCGACGTTGCCGGCGTCATCGATCGCGCGGACAGCGAGCTTGTGACGGCCCTCGGTCAGCCCGCTCAGGGTCATCGGGTTCGAGCAGGGCTCGAACGGCGCGCCATCGTGCCGGCACTCGTATGCGCTGGCGCCGGCGAACGTGAAGGTCGCCCGCCTCGAGCGGATGGCCTTCGCCGGGCCGGACTCGATCGCCGTCTCCGGCGGCCGGGTGTCGACGATGAACGCGCGCGTTGGCGGTGCCGGATCAGCGTTGCCGACCGCGTCGACGGCCCGAACCCGGAAGCTGTGATCGCCGTCGTCGAGGGCGGCGGTGGTGAACGGCGACGAGCAGCGCGTGAAGGTGCCGCCGTCGATCGAGCACTCGTAGGAGTCCGGCCCGCCGCTGCCCGAGAAGGCGAAGCTCGGCCTCCGATCGTTCGTGGGCCCGCTCGGACCGGCATCGATCGAGGTGCCTGGCGGCGTGCAGTCGGCCATGACCGTGACCTGGTCGGCGTCGTGGAAGGTGGTGCCGTAGGCGTCGCCGGCGCCGCGGACGGTAACCGTCTTCGCGCCCTCGCCGCTCGCTGCGACGGTCCACGTGTGGCCCTCGGAGGTCGCCGACGTCGCGAGCGTGCCGCCGGAGACAGGCTGGGTGACCGCGCCGGAGACGAGCTGCGCGCCCGGGGGCAGGTCAATCTGCAGGGCCGCGTTGCCGGCCGCCAGGTCCGGGGAGTCGTTGCGAGCGGTGGTGGTGATCGTCACGGGCTGGTTGCAGCGGGCCGCGCGCGAGCTCGCGCCGAGCGAGTCCGGGCGCACGGTCGGCGAGGCGAGCGGCGTCAGCGGCGCTGCCGCGGCGATCGCGAACGGCTCCGCCGTGGCGCCGTCGATCGTCGAGGCCGACTGCACCTTGTAGGTGATCTGCTGGGCACCGGGGGTCGCCGGCGAGCGCACCTGCTCGACCGTGTCGTTGGGGTCGATCGCATCGGGCCCCGGGTCGATCGTCGTGTCGGGCGGATCGAACGCCGGGGGCGGCGCGACCTCGCTGTCGTCGGAGCGGTACTGGTGGAGATCGAGGTTGCTCTGTGTGTGCCTGATCGTCTGCACCGGGAAGGGCGGCCCGGGGTAGCCGACGTAGAGGATGCGCGACTGGAACGCGAGGGTCGCCTTCGCTCCGGCGGGCACCGTGGCGCGGTAGAAGCGCGCTTCACCCTCGGAGACGCTGCCGAGCTGGTAGTCGGCGCGTTGCGCCAACGCCGCCGCCAGGTCGAGCCGGCCCCAGCCGACCTCAGGGCGCCAGCCGGTCTGCGGGGCGGTCCAGCCGTGCAGGCCGGTGTTGGTGCCGTTCCAGTCGCGGGCGCTGTTGATCAGGAGCGCGCGCTGCACCATCGGATCGGTGATTCCCGCTCCCTCGAGCAGCGCCATCGCGCCGGCGACGTGCGGGCTCGCGAACGAGGTTCCGCTCATCGGCGTGTAGTCGGGGTTGGCCGGCGGCGAGTTCCAGTTGGAGTCGGCGCTTACCACCGAGCCGCCCGGCGCCGTCAGATCCGGCTTCTTGCGCCCGGCCGGGGTCGGCCCGCGCGAGCTGACACCGAGAACGACATCGTCGGTGGAGCCGATCGTGCCGACGTCGTTGAAGGCGCCGACGCTCATCGTGTTCCGGCCCATGTTCTGGACCGTCGGTGAGCCGTCGACGTTCTCGTTGCCGGCCGACAGAGCCTGGCTCAATCCGAATGTCGCCGTGACAGCGTCGTCGCCGTCGCCCTCGTCATCGTCGGTCTCCGAGCTGCCGAAGCTCTCGCTGACGACTTCCGCTGGGTCGGGTGCGCCAGGAACTCCGAGGTACGTAAAACCCAGCTGGTACGGGTTGTCACCGTTGACCAACTTGTCCAAGCCGTAGGCGACCCCCAGATTAATGGCATCTCCCGAGGCGATAATGGCCGCCGTGTGGGTTCCGTGATTGCCCGGGCCGCCGATCAGTCCAGGGTCGTTGTAAACAGGTGTGCCCGCAAAGGCCGGATGGGTTGGATCGGGAAGCTCTCCCATCACGCCGGCGTCGGCGGGCACCGTGTCCGCTGATCCGGTGCCACCGGTGAATCCGGCGGCATGCCAGGAGTCCGCGCCGACCGCCCGCCAGCCAATCGAGGATTGCGGCTGGGGCTCCGGCGCCGCCTCGATCGCCCCCACGCTCCCGAGGCCCTCGAGCGCGCCGAGCAGCTCGGCGGGAACGAGGGCGATCACCGCGGCCGGCGCGATCTCGGAGCCGAGGACCTGTCCCCCGCTACGGCGTACCCGTGCCGCGACCCGGTCGACTTCGTCACCGCTAGCGTCGGCAGCAGGCTGTAGCTGGTCGACGGCGTCCTCGTAGTTGCCCTCGGCCACGCGCGCGTTTGCCTTCTCGATCGCCGAGATCCGGTGAGGATGCCGAGCCGCGGCCTCGGCCGAGCTCGGCGCCGGCGCTGTCTGAAGCATCGCCTGAACGTCGGGATCAATGGCCGCGGCGAGCAGGTCCTGATCGCGGAGGATCAGCCGGACTCGGACCTCGCCCCGCTCCGCCGTCAGTTCGGGCTCCAAGCCCCGATCCGACCAGCTCTCTGCGGGCGGCAGCTCCGGGACTTCGAGCGTCGGTGCGGGCGCGCTGGCGCCCGCTTGGCCGGCGGCGACAGGCGCGCCGCCGGCCAGTGCGACGAAGAGCAGCCCGAGGCTCACCCTGCGGGCTGCTGGGCGGCTTTGTTGTGCGCCTGCGCCTCGTTGCAACCTGAACCTGATCACCTATCGGCCCCTGCGGCGGTCCCGACGGAGCCCCGTAAGGTAGAGCGCGGCGGGGTAGATCGCGCCTCTCGCTGGCCGGCGGGCCGAGAACGTGCGGGAAAGACCAGTGATGTTTGCCGGGCTCGCGGAGAAGCAGCCTATGGCGTGACCGTCACCTTTCGCCGCTTCGACTTCGACGGCAGGTAGGGGAACCCGCGCTCCTTCAGCACCGCGGCGCGGAACGTGTACCGCACCGCGTGCGGGTAGTCGGCGGTGAACTCGTAGCGCAGCTTGAACCTGCCCCTGCCGTTCGTCCGGATCGACTTGCCGACGGTCTTCCACTTCCCGCCGACACGGACTTGGATCTCAAGGCGCTTGCCGCGCTTGCCGAGCTTGGCGCCCTTGGCCCGCAACCTGCCCTTGAAGGTCAGCCCGCCGTCGGAGTCGACGACGTTCGGCACCTTGAGCGTGACCTTGCTCTTGACGGCGACCCTCGCCGGTGCCGAGCGGACGCCGAGGTAGCGGCGATCGCCTCGGTAGTAGGCGATCAGGGTGCGCCCCGGCCCCTTCGGCAGCCTCGCCGTGAAGCCGCCCCGGGCGTCGGTGGTCACGACATTGCTTGCGTCCCGCTTCTTCGCGCCCGCGAAGTAGCTGCTTCGCAGCTCGACCGTCGCGTTCGCCACCGGTCGCCCGTCGGCGCTGAGGAGCTCGCCCCTCACCCTCGGCTTCCGGCCGTACTTGATCCGGGCCTTCGACCTGCCGTTGATCCTCAGGTCGGCGACGGAGGTGATCGTCCGGAACGGGCCCGTGACCCGCATCGGCTGTCCGTTCTGCTTCGTCGTCGACGTCGCCGTGTTGCCGGCCTTGTCGCTCGCCTGGACGCGGAACTCATAGGTGATTCCCCGCTTCAGGTCGCTGGAGTCGACGCGGGCGACGAGCTGGTCGTCCTCGAGGTCGGTGTCCAGGTGCTTCCAGTCGTTCCCGCCGACCGGGTGGTAGCTGATCCGCCCCGAGGCGACGCCCGAGAGGACGTCGCTGACCGGCGCGATCAGCTGGTCGGGGTCGCCGGGGTCCTGGCGGTCGGTGAACGCGGCGCTCGGGGCGGTCTTGTCGATCCGCACCGTCGCTGCGCCGCTCGAGCCGCGTCCCGCGGGCGCCCCACCGGACCCGCAGTCGCCGGCGCCGTTGCCGGCGAGATCGCGCGCGCACCAGCTCAGCTGGTGGATGCCCTCCCCGCCCACCGTGGTCGAGACGTTCGGGGTGTCCGCGGTCGTCCGCCCGTCGACCGTGAGCTTCACGATCGGCGGCTGGTCGAACGGAAACTCCGCGGTATCGACCATGCCCGAGAGCGCGTCGCTCGCGGTCAGGGTCAGGTTGGCGTCGTGGTTGAGCCAGCGGCCGGCTCCGTCGCCCGCGAGCTGCGTCTCCGGCTCGGTGAAGTCGGCCTTCAGCCGCGCGTGCTTGACGTCGGTCGCCCGCATCCCCGATCCCGAGATCGGCACGACGTGGACGTAGTTGACGCCCTCCCGCAGGTCGCCGCTACGGAGGAGCCGCTGGAGGTTCCCTTGACCCGGCTCAGTAATCGGCCCGCCGCAGGCGCGAGGATCGCCGGCGCCCGAGCACGGGTCGCTGTCGCTGTTGGCGTTGACGACGACCCGGTAGCCGGCGATGCCCGAAGGGGGAACAAGATTGCTTTGAACGGGATCCCAACCCTGCAGGTAGCCGTCGGCGAGCTCCTGCCCGCTGATCCAGCCGTTCGCCTTCTGTGGTGCCTGCGGCGCCGGCACGGTGTCGTCGAAGCGCAGGTGCACGCTCGAGCTGCTGCTGAGGGACTCGTTGCCGGCGGCGTCGCGAAAGTAGACCTGGGCCGTGTACTCGCCCTTCGCCGGGACCGAGACGTCGTCGATCGTGTCGAGATTCGCGCCGGGGTAGTACTCGGTGTGGTCATATTCGCCGGCTCCCGTGATCCGCACCGAAGCACCGACGACCGGTGCGCCGTTGGCGCCCTGGCTCTGGCCCCCGAAGCGCAGCGTGAATTCGTTGTCTCGTCGCCAGTCCTCGCCGCCGGCGACGGTGAGTCCGCTGGGCGCGAGCGGAACGATCGTGTCGACCTTCACCGTGGCGCTCTTGCACCGGTTCTGCAGGTCGTCCTCGCCGTACTCGTAGACGCAGACGGTGACCGTGTTGTCGCCCTGGACCACCGAGGATCCCGCCACGTCGAAGGGGCTCGAGCCCGAGCCGTTGGCGGGGCACGGCTGCATCCGCGTGGCCGACCCGGAGCCGTCCAGCATCGGCGTGCAGAGCGCATCGAGGTCGACGAAGGTGCCGTTGACGGCCGTGTTGCTGACATAGACGCCGGCGCCGGTGTCGCTGACCGAGAAGTTCAGTTGCTCGGTTCCGTTGATCCAGCCACCGAGCGCTGGGCCGCTCAGCGCCGGCACCGCTGGCGCGACGAGGTCCCTCATGCTGAAGGCGAGATCACCGATCCGCGAGTAGATCCCACTCTTGTTCGGGCAGGTTGAGCCCGACTGGCATCCGACGCCGATCCCGACCCGGCTGATCGCCCCCACGTTCGGCCAGACGTCGGTGTCGAAGCCGCCACCGGTGTTGCCGGCGCCCTGGTGGCCGAGGGTCTGGTCAGAGCCCTGATTCACCCCGCGGTAGAGGAAGAACGGCCGGTGACCGCCGTGGTCGGCCCGGCCCTGCATCAGGTAGGTGCCGGTCGCCCGATCGATCCTCGTTCCGTTCGGCGCGGTGAACGTCCAGGCCTTCGCTTGGCCCGCCCCGACCGGGCCGCTCGTGCCGACCTGCAGGTAGTTGTCCGGAGCCTGACCGCAGGAGTTGTTCGCGGTGTAGCCGGTGGAGACGCCCTCGATCGCGGCGTCGGAGACCGAGCCCTGCTGGACGCTGCACTGACGGACGCCGTAGGTGCTCGCTGCAGCTGATCGGGGGATCGCGAGCAGCAGCAGCAACGGGGCGAGCAGGCTCGCCAGGATCACGACTGACTTACGGGCTTCGAACATCGTTCCTCCTTGCCGGTGGCTGCGTCGATTGGGCTTGCGCGCCGGTGGCGCACCTACGGGCCGAACTCCTCGCCGGCGATCGATCCAGCGCCGCCGCCCGGGGCCGGGGGTGGTGCCGGGGCCGCCGGTCCCGGCGCCGGTGCAGCGGGCGTCGGCGGCACCGACTGCGGCGCTGAGGCGATCGGGTCGAACTCCTGAGCCGGCGGTTGGTCGTTCGCCGGCTCGGGCTCGCCCGCTGCCGGTCCATCGGGCGGCGCCGGCTCGGGATCCGCAGTGACAGGAGCCGGCGTCGACGAAGCGGGGCTGGCAGGATCGGATGACTCCCGCGACCGCGGACCGGGATCGACCCGCTCGCGGGCCGGTACCTGCTTGGCGGCCGAGTCGCCGCCGGGCCGGAGGTCGTTGAACGTCACCCCGGGGATGACGCCGGCAGCCACGCAGGCGGTCGCGGCGGCGCCCGCTCCGATGCAGGCGAGCGCCGCCTTTCCGGCGCCTCCGAGCGCGGCGAACTTGGCCGCGACCCCGGCCCCGGCGGCACCCGCGCCCCGGGCCCCACCGGACGTCGCGACGGTGCCGATCGTGAGCTCCGCCTTCTCAGCGGCGACGGCGACACCGTCCCTCGCGGTCGCGGCGAAGTTCGCGAGCGAGTCCAGCGCCGGGAAACGGGCGCCGCCGATCAGCCCGGCAGCGGCCCCGATGACGACGAGCCCCCCGAACCCGTTGAGCTCATCCCGGACCCGTGCCGCCAGGGCGGCGCAGGCGCGGCAATGGCGCATGTGCTCCTCGACCTGCAGCCTGGCCGCCTGATCGGCGGTACCGGCGAGATAGTCGCGGATCAAGGGCTCGCGACTCCGGCACCAGCGGCCGCTCTCGAGCTCCTCCAGCCGATCGATCAGTTGCTCGACCCCGCGCGTCACCTCCTTCCGATAGGCGCGGCGGGAAAGTCCGGAGATCAGCGCGCAGACCTCGTCCGGGCTCAACCCCCAGCCATAGCGAAGCAGCATCACCGCGCGGCGCCTCGTCGGCAGGCTGCTGAGCAGATCGCGCGCGATGCTCTGCGACTCGGCGCCGATCGCGCGTTCGTCCGGCAGCGGCTGACTGCGGTCGGCCACGGCTTGCTCATGCGCTTCGCTCAGCATCCCGGTCGGCTTGCGCGAGCGGCGTCGCAGCTCCTTGCTCGCGTGACTGGCGACCGCGGTGAGCACGTAGGCGCGAAGCTCGACGTCGCTCATCTCACGGCCGCGCTTGCGCAGCGCGGACAGGGTCGCGGTCCAGGCCGATGAGTAGACGTCGTCGATCTCCTCGTCCGAGAGCGACTTGCCGTAGGCCCGCGCGACCATCGCCCGCGCCGGACGCCGCAGATCCTCGAACAAGGCTGAGCATCGCTCCGGCCAGGAGCGATCATCGGGGCGCTTTGCGGGCCTCCGGGGCTCGTCGTGGTCGGACTCGGATGGCGGGCTCATCGGGTTCTCACGTCGCTGGTGACCCCGTCAACCCCGATGCACCGGAACGCGCCCCCCTGGGCAACCCGGCTCCCTGCATCGTTCGAGCGCGGCGTCACTGCCGTCTGCACCCCGTTCAAGCTCTTCGCGCCGCGAGCCTCCGGCTCGGTCGCGATCCGCCTAATCCATCCGTTGTCGATCCCCTCTCGGCTGGCCGCTGCGGTTCCGAAAGCCGCGGGCCCCAGCCTGGACGTTCGTGTGGTCGACCGGCGCTCGCGCTGCGGCGGGCCGGCGCCGCGGCGCCGGCCGCTTCACCTCCTGGAAGGCGAGCTCAGTGGTGCCGGATCACGGGCTCGACTTGACCGAGCCTCATGGGCTCGGCGCCGCCGAGTCAGGCGGATCCAAGCGCGGCCGGATCAGGCGGGCTCGGCACCGCCGGGTCCGAGGCGGTCGAGCATCCGGAAGAGCGCGGCTCGTTGAGCCTGGCCCTCCGCTCGCAGGTCGCGGAGCTCGGCGATCACGGCGTCGCCCTTGCGGGTCATCTCGTCGGTGCGACGGACGATCTCGTCGCCCTTGCGGATCATCTCGTCGGTGCGCCTGTCGGCGATCCGCAGCCAGCGCTCGGTTTCCTTGCTGGCCTTCTCGTGGCGCAGCGTGATCTCAGCGATGAAGGCTCTTAGCCCGGGGTCCGCCAACGGGGCGGGTGTGGCACCCGGAGCCGCACCGATCAAGCCGCGAATGCGCCGATTCGGTGACGATCCCGTGCCGAGTCCGACCCGCCGGGTCGTCGCCGTCGCCGCGATCGTCGCGGTCGCCGCCGTCGCCGCGGTAGTCGTTTCGATCATCTAAGGCCGTCGGACGACCGGATGCGAGCCGGTGTCGGTGCCCGAGTGCTCGCCGCGGCGGCGGGCGATCGGCGGCCGGCGGCGCTCGGCCAGCGCGCCGCGGAAGGCGGCGACGGCGACGGCGGGCCGGCGCTCGCTCCACAGCGCCGTCGCGGCGGTAGCGACCGCGAGCCCGGCGAGGCCCGCCATCAGCAGCGGCGCCCGCGAGCCGAAGCTCTCGCCGAGCCAGCCGGTGAGCGGGCCGCCGAGCGGGGTCGAGCCGAGGAAGACGATCGAGTACAGCGCCATCACCCGACCCCGCATCTCCGGCGCCGCGGCGAGCTGCAGGCCGGAGTTGATGCCCGCCGCGAACGTGACCGAGCAGACGCCGAGCAGGGCGAGCGCGACCATCATCAGCGCCAGGGTCGGTGCCGCCGCCGCCAGAAGCGACGCGATCCCGAAGCCCGCGGCGGCGGCGGCGATCAACGCCTTGCCGGTGTGGCCGCGGGCGCCGAAGGTGAGGGCGCCGGCGATCGAACCGATCCCCATCGCGACCATCAGCAGCGAGTAGGCGGAGACGTTGCCGTCGAACGAGCGCTCGGCGAGGATCGGGATGATCACCTGGAAGTTGAAGCCGAGGGTGCCGAGCGCCGCCATCAGCGCCAGCGGCACGCTCAGCTCGCGCTTGGAGGAGACGTAGCGGACCGCCTCGCGGATGCCGCCGCGGGTGCGCCGCGGCCGCGGCCGCGAGAGCTCGCGCGGGTCGATCAGCACCAGCGCCGCGAGCATCGCGGCGAAGCTGAGCGCGTTCAGCGCGAACGCCGGGGCCACCCCCCAGAGGGCGATGATCACGCCGGCGATCGCCGGGCCGACGATCCGCGCGGAGTGGACGAGGACGCTGTTGAGCCCGACCGCGTTGACGACCCGGTCGGGCCCGACGATCTCGATCACGAACGCCTGCCGGGCCGGGTTGTCGACCGCGAGCACGAGGCCGCGCAGGGCGATCACGGCCAGCACCATCCAGGCCTCGGCGGCGCCGGAGGCGGCGAGCGCGAACAGCAGCAGCGCCGGCACCGCCATCCCGGTCTGGCTGATGATCAGCAGCCTGCGCTTGTCGAAGCGGTCGGCGAGCGCGCCGCCGAGGGCACCGAACAGGAGGATGCCGGCGAACTGCAGAGCGGTCGCCGCGCCGACGTAGACGCCGGAATGGGTGAGCTGCAGGATCAGCCACAGCTCGGCCACGATCTGCATCCAGTTGCCGACGAGCGAGACGACCTGGCCGCTGAAGTAGAGGCGGTAGTTGCGGAGCTCGAGCGAGGCGAAGCTACGACGCAGGGCGGCGCTCAACTACGGTCCTCCTCGAGCACCCGCTCGAGGATCCCGGCGGCGCGCTCGAGCGCGGCGACGTCGTCTTCGGAGAGCTGCTTCAGGCGCTTGGCGAGGTAGGCGTTCTTGCGGCCGCGCAGCCGGCGCAGCATCGCCTCGCCGGCGGCGGTCACGCTGACGATCGAGCAGCGGCCGTCGCTGGGGTCGGCGGCGCGGCTGACCAGGCCCTTGTCGGCGAGGCCGGCGAGCAGCCGGGTCGCGGTCGGCCGCTGGATCCGCTCGGCGGCGGCCAGCTCGCTCGGGGTCAGTGGCCCGCGCCGGTCGATCGTCGCCAGCGCCGACAGCGATGCCGGACCGAGATCAGGACTCGCCTCCTGGCGCATCCGCCGCGCGGTGCGCGTGATCGCGAGCCGCAGCCGCGCCGCGCGCTCGGTCAGCTCGGATGTCGGTGTGGTCGCGGAGGTCATCGGGTCATGGTGCATCGGCGCTCATCAACGGGCGAGATGCTTAGTATTGCTAATTAGCGTAGCGAAGGACCGCAGCGGCGTCAAGCCGGGCGGACCTGAGCCGGCCGCGCGGCGTCAAGCGTCGGGGCGGCGGGCCGCGGGCCGGCGGCGGGAGCGAGGCGGGCTAACCGGCGACGTGAGGACCCGGGTGACGTCGCGGCGCCTGCTCCCGGGGTAGCGCCCGGTCGCTCGGCGGGGGCGGCAGGCTGCCCCTGGTGCCGGCGCTGCGAGGGGGTTGAGGTCCCGCAGCCGCAGGGCGGACGGTAGGCACGCGACCGGACGCCACGGCCCTGGGCCGGCCGCGACGGCCGGGAACGGACGCCACGGCCCGGGCCGGACGGGCCGGCTGGGGGCGGCCACCGCGCCGCGGCCAGGATCCCGCCGGAGAACGAAAACGCGGTACAGGGCGCCTCGTCGGCCTGCCTCGCGCGTAGCCTTCGCGCGTTCAAAGCCTGTCGAGGCGGCTGGTGAAAGTCTCGCTCCGCTTGGCTTTCGCGTGAGCTCCTCTCTCTCCTGTACCGCGGTTGGGAACATACGCGGGCGCCGCGCTCGTTGCAAACCGCATTCACGCTCTTTGCGGAGAAATCGGCCCTGAACCGCCCCGCGATCGATCAGGCCTGGGCGCCGGGCTCCGGTCCCGCCCCCGCCGCGCCCTCGCCGGCGGCCGCCGGCGTCGCCTCGAGCCTGCTGACGAGCTCGTCGAGGTCGAGCCGCCGGAGCTCGCCCGAGACGGCGTCGAGCTCGCCCTTGCAGAACTCGACCATCAGCTTGCCCTCGCGGCAGAGCTCGAGCGTCTCGCGCAGCTCGGCGCGGCCGGAGTCGAGCCGCTCGATGATCGCCTCGAGCCGCTCGATCGCGGCCTCGTAGCTGGCCGGGGTCGCCGCGCCCTCGGGGCGATCGGCCCCGGCCGCGTCGCGGCCGGGAGTATCGGGATCAGTCATCGTCGCTCACCTCGGCATCGACATGATCGTCGCTGAAGCGGACGCGCAGCCGGCGCTCGCGCCGGGCCCGCTCGGCGCTGCTGAGAACGGCGCCCTCGCGCGTCTCGACGATCGCGTAGCCGCGCTCGAGCACCCGCTCGGGCTCGTGCGCGGCGAGCGTCCGCGCGAGCCGCTCGAGCGCCGCGGCACGCTCGCCGGCGGCGGCGTCGCGGTGGCGCCGCAGGGTCGCGGCGCCCGCCGCCAGCTCGCGGCCGGCCCCGCGGGCTCCGTGTAGCGCCGCCTCGCGCTTGCGGGCGAGGACCAGCGCCCGGCGGGCGCAGTCGGCCGAGCCGGCGCTGATCGCGCGGCGGGCGGAGGCGCGGATCTCGCGGACCATCTGGTGCAGGCGCCGGCGCTGGCCGTCGGTGTGGTGGCTGAGCGCGCGGGCGAGGCCGGCGAGCCGGCGGGCGCGCTCGGGCGCGGCGGCGACGCGGTGGCGGCCGAGCGCGGTCGCGTTCGCCGCGAGCCGGGCGCGGGCGGCGCTGACGTCGACCCGCACCCCCTCCCCGATCGCGTGGGTCCGGGTCGAGCAGCAGGCGGCGGCGACGTCGTCGAGCAGCGTCCGGTCCGACTCGTGGCCGATCGCGCTGATCACCGGCACCCGCAGCAGCGCCACCGTTCGGCACAGGGTCTCGTCGCAGAACGCCCACAGGTCGGCGAGGCTGCCGCCTCCGCGCGCGACGACGATCGCCTCGACCCCGCCGATCGCGGCGAGGTCGGTGACGGCGCGGGCGATCAGCGGCGCCGCGTGGCGGTCCTGGACCGGCGGGTGGGCGAACACGGCGCCGCCTCGCCAGCCGCGGCGCTCGAGCGCCGCCAGCAGGTCGGCCTCGGCGGCAGAGCCGCGGCCGGTGACGATGCCGATCATGCGCGGCAGCGCCGGTCGCGGCAGCCGCCGCTGCGGCTCAAACAGGCCCTCGGCCTCGAGCCTGCGGCGCAGCGCCGCGAGCTGGGCGAGCAGATCGCCCTCGCCGGCGAGGCGCAGGTCGGTGCAGCGGAAGCTGAACGCGGGCGATGCGGTGGCGCTGCCCGGGTAGTAGTCGGGGCCGCCGCTGACGATCACCTCGGAGCCGTCGCGGACGGCGCCCTCGGGCAGGCCGAGCCGCTCCCAGTCGCTGAGCCAGATCGAGCAGTTGACGGCGCCGCGGGCGTCGCGGAGATCGAAGTAGACGCTCTTGCGGCTGAACCGCATGCCGGTGACCTCGCCGATCAGCTTCAGCCGATCGCGCCTGCGCAGCCAGTCGCGCAGCCCGTGCGCGTAGGCGCCGACCGCGAAGGGGCCCTTGAGGCCATCGGACTGAGCCGGCGCAGGGTCCGCCGCCCCCGTCGGGAGCGGCGCCTCGGCGCCCGCGAACCCCGCGGACCGTTCCTGCTTCCGGTCGGCCATCGCCGCCCAGGATCGCAGGCGGGCCCGCCGGCTCACCGGAGGAGGCCGCGGTACCGGCATAGTTGCGCCGTGGCAGAACCGCCTCGACAGACGCCGCCGCCCGCGGCCGGGGGCCGCGGCCGCAACGGTCCGCCGGTGCTGGCGCCGCTCGCGGACCTGGCCGAGCGGGCCGCGGTCGGCGCCGCCGTGCTCGGGCCCGGCCCGGGCGAGGTCGCCGTGCTCGGCGCCGATCGCCTGCTCGCGATCGCCAGCGTCGGCAAGCTGGCCCTGCTGATCGAGGTCGCGCGCCGGTTCGAGGACGGCGACCTCGATCCGGCCGAGCCGCTGCGGCGGGACGCGGTCGCACCGGTCGCCGACTCGGGCCTGTGGCAGCACCTCGCCGTCGAGCGGCTGCGCTGCGAGGACGCGGCGCTGCTGGTCGCCGCCGTCAGCGACAACCTCGCGACCAACGTCCTGCTCGAGCGGGTCGGGCTCGATGCGGTGGCGGCGGCGGCGACGCTGGCCGGACTCGAGCGGACCCGCCTGCACGACCGGGTCCGCGACCGGCGCGGCGACCGCGACCCGCCGCTGCTCGCCTCCGGCAGCGCCGCCGAGCTGGCGGCGCTGATGCGGGGGCTCGGCGCCGGCGAGGTGATCTCCGCCGCGGTCTCGGCGCGGGTGCGGGGCTGGCTCGAGACCAACGCCGACCTGGCGCTGCTCGGCGCCGGGCTCGGGCTCGACCCGCTGGCGCGCGGCCGCCGCGCCGATGCGGAAGTGGGCGCCGCCGGATCGGCGCCGCGGCTGTTCAACAAGACCGGTCGCGACGCCGGCGTCCGCGCCGAGTGCGGGACCGCGAGCAGCGACGGCCGCAGCATCGACTTCGCGGCGATCGTCAACTGGGACCCCGGCAACCCCGACGCCGGCGCCGACGCGGCAGCCGCCGAGCGCGCCCTGCGCGAGACCGGGGAGGCGATCGCCCGGGCGCTCGGGGTCGGTTAGGGGCGTCGCGCCGGTTTCGGCAGCGGCGCAGCGGTGAATCGATTCGGTGATGAGCAACGAGCGCGCCGACCCCGAGCGCTTCAGCCTGCCGGTCGATCAGATCCGCTCCGGCCTCTACACCGACGCCTACTTCAACCTCGCCAAGCGACTGCTCGAGGAGACCGGGCGCGACCCGGTCGTGACGATGCAGGTGTTCGGCCGCAAGCACGCGCTGCTGGCCGGGATCGACGAGGCGGTCGCCGTGCTCCGGACCTGCTCCGGCCACCGCGGCGACGACGGCCACTGGCGTGACGGCTGGGAGCGGCTGCGGGTCAGCGCGCTCGCCGAGGGAACCCGCGTCGAGCCCTGGGAGACCGTGATGCTGATCGAGGGCCCCTACTCCCGCTTCGCCCACCTCGAGACCGTCTATCTCGGCTGCCTGGCGCGCCGCACGCGGGTCGCCACCAACGTCGCCGAGGTCGCCGAGGCGGCCGCCGGCAAGCCGATCTACTTCTTCCCGGCCCGCCACGATCACTACCCGGTCCAGGCCGGCGACGGCTGGGCCGCGCACGTCGCCGGCACCGACGCGGTCAGCACCGACGCGCAGGCGAGCTGGTGGGGCGGCAGGGGGCTCGGCACCGTCCCGCACGCGCTGATCGCCGCGTTCGGCGGCGACACCGTCGCCGCCGCCGAGGCGTTCGCGGCGATGTGCGCCGGCGACGACGTCGACGTGATCGTCCTCGTCGACTTCGTCAACGACTCGGCCCGGACCGCGGTCGAGGTCGCCGACGCGCTCGGCGACGACCTCTGGGGCGTGAGGCTCGACACCTCCGGCAGCCTCGTCGACCGCAGCCTCTGGGAGGAGATGGGCAGCTTCGATCCGACCGGCGTCAACCCGCGACTCTGCCGCGAGGTCCGCGCGGCGCTCGACCGGGCCGGCCACGAGCGCGTCCGGATCGTCGTCTCGGGCGGCTTCGACGCCGCCAAGGTGCGCGACTTCGAGCGCGCCGGGGCGCCGGTCGACGTCTACGGCGTCGGCTCGGCGCTGCTGCGCGGCTCCTACGACTTCACCGCCGACGTCGTCGAGCTCGAGGGGCGCCCGTGCGCGAAGGCGGGCCGCCGGCTGCGCCCGAACCCGCGGCTCGAGCCGGTGCGCTGACCGCGGCGCGGCGCGGCGCGCGTCTTGGTGCAGCGCGCGCCGGCGCGTCACCGCCGTCGCCGCCGGGTATCGACCGTTGAGAAGCGCAACCGAGCAAAGGAGACACGAGCATGGCGAGCACGAGCCACGTCATCTGGGAGGGCAGCGTCGCCGACGGCAAGGGCCACATCGGCACCGGCACCGGGGTCGTCGACGCCGACTACACCGCCGCGGGACGGTTCGCCGACGGCGGCGGGACGAACCCCGAGGAGCTGATCGCCGCCGCGCACGCGGCCTGCTTCTCGATGGCGCTCAGCCTCGTCCTCGGCAACGCCGGCCACGAGCCCGAGAGCGTCGAGACCGACGCCAGGGTCCATCTGCGCCAGCAGGGCGAGGGCTTCGAGATCCACAAGATCGAGCTGGCGACCGTCGGCAGGGTCCCGGGCATCGACGAGGCCGAGTTCGCCGCCCAGGCCGAGACCGCGAAGCAGGTCTGCCCGGTCGGCAAGGCGCTCGCCGGGGTCGGCGAGGTGACGCTGGAGGCGAAGCTGGAGGGCTGAACGCCCGAAGGCGCAAAGGCGCAAAGGCGCTGCGGCGCTGCCGGCGGGCGCCAGAGGCGCGCGAGCCACGGGCGCCACCGCGAGCTAGTAGAAATCCCGGCGATGAGCGAGCCGGCCGCAGCGAGCACCGAGCAGGGGCGCGGGTCCTACCCGCACTTCCTGACGATCCCCACCCGCTGGGCCGACAACGACGTCTACGGGCACGTCAACAACGTCGAGTACTACGCGTTCTTCGACACCGTGATCAACCGCTGGCTGATCGCCGAGGGCGGGCTCGACATCCACCGGCGCGAGGCGGGCGCCGTGATCGGCCTCTGCGTCGAGTCGCACTGCAGCTACCGGGCCGGGTTCAGCTTCCCCGAGGACGTCGAGGCCGGGCTGCGGGTCGGCGAGCTCGGCAGCAGCAGCGTCCGCTACGAGATCGGGCTGTTCGCGGTCGGCGCCGGCGAGCCCGCGGCGAGCGGCTGGTTCGTGCACGTCTTCGTCGACGCGGGCTCGCGCCGGCCGGTGCCGATCCCGGCGCCGCTGCGGGCCTGCCTCGAGCGGCTGCTCACGCCGGCGGCAGCGGTGGCGGGCGGCCGGTCGTGAAGGCCCGCGCCGCGGTCCTGCGCGAGATGGGCGCCGAGCGCCCCTACGCCGCCTCGCGCCCGCTCGCGATCGAGACCGTCGAGCTCGACGACCCTGGCCCGGGCGAGCTGCTGGTCCGGGTCGGCGCCGCCGGGCTCTGCCACTCCGACCTCTCGGTGATCGACGGCTCACGACCGCGGCTGATGCCGATGGCGCTCGGCCACGAGGCGGCCGGCGAGGTCATCGCCGTCGGCCCCGGCGCCGGGGCCGGCTTCGCCCCCGGCGACCACGTCGTCCTCGCCTTCGTCCCCGCCTGCGGCGACTGCGGGCCCTGCCGCGCGGGACGGGCGGCGCTGTGCGAGCCCGGCGCCGCCGCCAACGCCGCCGGCACGCTGCTCAGCGGCGAGCGCCGGCTGCACCACCCCGAGCTCGACCCGCTCAACCACCACCTCGGCGTCTCCGCCTTCAGCGATCACATCGTCGTCGCCGCCGCCTCGGCGGTGCGGGTCGATCCCGAGCTGCCGTTCGAGCTCGCGGCGCTGTTCGGCTGCGCGGTCCTGACCGGGGTCGGCGCCGTGGTCAACGCCGCCCGGATCGAGCCCGGCCAGAGCGCCGCGATCTTCGGCCTCGGCGGCGTCGGCCTCTCGGCGCTGCTCGGCGCCGCTCAGCGCGAGGCGGATCCGCTCGTCGCCGTCGACGTCGTCCCGGCCAAGCTCGAGCTCGCCCGCGAGCTCGGGGCGACGCACGCCGTCGCCGCCGGCCCCGACGCGGTCGCCGAGATCGCCGAGATCACCGGCGGCGGCGCCGAGCACGCGATCGAAACCGTCGGCAGCGCCCGCGTCCTCGCCGACGCCTACGCCGCCACCCGCCGCGGCGGCACCACGACGACCGTCGGGCTTCCCGACCCGAGCCAGAAGCTCGAGATCGCCGCCGTCAGCCTCGTCGCCGAGGAGCGGACGCTGCGCGGCTCCTACCTCGGCTCGAGCGTCCCCGCCCGCGACCTGCCCCGCTTCATCGAGCTGCACCGCGCGGGCCGGCTGCCGGTCGAGCGCCTGCTCACCCACCGGCTCACGCTCGATGAGGTCAACGAGGGCTTCGACCGGCTCGCCGGCGGCGAGGCCGTGCGGCAGGCGATCGTCTTCGACTGAGCCCGGATCGGGCTGAGCCCCGTCCCGGCGGCTCAGCCCGCCGCCCCGGTGCCGACCGCCGCGGCGACCTCGGCCGCCGCCCGCTCACCGGAGCGGACCGCGCCCTCGAGGTAGCCCTGGAACGTGGTCTCGGTTTGCTCGCCGGCGAAGTGGATGCCGCCCTCGGGCTCGGCGGCGACGCCCCCGAAGCGGGTGTACTGGCCGGGCAGGTAGGCGGCGTAGGAGCCGAGCGTGTAGGGGTCGCGGCTCCAGTGGTCGCACCAGGCCTCGCCGAGCTGCTCGGAGGCGATCGGCTCGAGGCCGGCGCGCTCGAAGTCGGCCAGCGTCCGCGCGGCGAGCGCCGCCGAGGCGGGCGCGTGCGGCTGCTCGGCGGCGAGGCCGGCCCCGCCGCTGCGGCCGCCGAGAAAGCACGTGATCAGGCCGGCGCTGCCGGGCTGCGCCAGCGAGCTCTCCCAGCTCAGATACGAGGGCCGGTCGGAGACCATGTAGGAGTTCCAGCCGCGGTAGGCGATCGGCCGGCGCTCGGTCTGGAAGATCAGCTTCGCGTTGGTGCCCATGCCGAGCTGCTCGATGCAGGCGCGCTTGCGGGCGCCGAGCCCGGCGCCGTCGAGGTCGACCTGGCGCAGGCGGGTGAACGGCAGCGCCAGCACGACGCGATCGAAGCTGCCGGCGTCGGCGCCGCCGATCCGCAGCGCGTAGCCGCGGCCGGCGCCCGCGGCGGCGATCGCCTCGAGCGGCGCGTCCATCTCGATCGTGCCGTCGGGAAGCAGCTCGGCGAGGCCCGAGACGAGCTGGTCGTTGCCGCCGTGGACGTGAAAGCGCTCGTCGGCGCCGGGCGACGGCTCGACGTACTGGTAGAGCAGGTTGATCGCGCTGAGCTCGCGCGCGCCGAGGCCGAACTCGCTCGCCATCTGGGCGTCGACGAAGCCGCCGACCGGCGAGCCGGCGCCGCCGTCGATGTTCTCGTCGAGCCACTCGGCGGCGGTCATCTCGTCCATCGCCCGTGCGGCCGGGTTCTTCGGGCTCAGGTGGCCGTAGCCGTACTGGCCGATCCGAGCGGCGTCGCGTCGCAGCGCCGCGTCCAGCTCGTCGCGGCCGGGTCGCAGCGTCGCGAAGCGGCGCTGGCGGCCGTTCAGCCAGGCGCGGGCGGAGCCCCGGATCGGCTTCGCGTAGAGGTCGTCGAGGGTGAGGCCGAGGCGATCGGCGAGCGCCATGATCCGGCGGTGGCGGCTGTCGACGAACTCGCCGCCGTGCTCGGCGACCTGGCCGTCGGCCCAGCCGCGCGAGCTCCAGCAGCGGCCGCCGATCCGCTCCGGGTTCGCCTCGTAGACGACCGGCTCGATTCCGGCGGCGACGAGCCGTTCGGCGCAGGCGAGCCCGGCGAGGCCGGCACCGACGATTGCCACCCGGGGGCCGCCGGGGGAGCGCGGGCGTGCGCCCGGCCGCAGCTCGGTGCCGCCGGGGCGGCTCCGCTGATCGCCGCAGCCGAGCAGCAGCGAGGGCGCGACGGCGCCGGCGGCGGCGAGCGCCGAGCCGCGGCGCAGCAGCTCGCGTCTGGTCAGCGCCTCCACGCTCGCGCCACCCTACATCGGGCGGTGTCGAGCTGGTCCGGGCGGCGCTCGGCGTCCGTACCGGCGGTCGCCCGAGCCGGCTCTCCCCCGTGGGAGGGACGCCGCCGCTAGTCGCGGTCGAGCTCGAGCGAGCAGGAGTTGATGCAGTAGCGCTTGCCGCCGGGCTCGGGGCCGTCGTCGAAGACGTGGCCGAGGTGGCCGCCGCAGCGGGCACAGGTGACCTCGGTGCGGACCATGAAGTGGCTGCGGTCCTCGTGCAGCTCGACGTTGGCGGCGACGGCGGGATCGGTGAAGCTCGGCCAGCCGGTCCCCGATTCGAACTTCGCCTGCGAGGAGAACAGCGGCGCGTCGCAGGCCGCGCAGCGATAGGTGCCGGCGTCCTTGGTGTCGACGTAGGCGCCGCTGAACGGGCGCTCGGTCCCCTTGTTGCGCAGCACCTCGTACTGCACGGGGGTGAGCTGCTCGCGCCACTCGCGCTCGGACTTCTCGATCCTGGTCTCGGTCATATCGCCTCCTGCCGATGTTGTACCGGGTCCGGTCCGCGGGCGCCCGATTAGCCCGCGGCCAGGTCGGGCAAGCCCGGGTAGCGCACCCGCCAGGGACCCCGAGATCGACCGCGACCGCCGACAACCGCTTCCCAGCGTCAGCATCCGCACCCGCGCCGACGGCGGCGCCGTCGAGCTGGCGGCGAAGCTCGCCAGCGGTGCCGCCGAGGCGCTCGAGCTCGACGACGAGCCGGCGCGGCGGCTGGCGACGATCGTCGTCGAGGGCACCCGCAACGCGGTCGAGCACGCCTACGCGGAGATGCCGGCCGGCGACGTCGAGCTCGACCTGGCGCTGCGCCGCGCCGAGCCGGGCGGCGCCGAGGACGAGCTCGTCGTCACGATTCGCGACTTCGGCGCCGGCTGCCCGCTCGAGCCGACCGCGAGCGAGCCGCCGGGGCTCGGCCTCTCGATCATCTCCGAGCTCTCCGAGGCGCTGCGGATCGACTCGCAGCGACAGGCCGGCACCGCGATCGACGCGACGATCCGGATCGGCGGCGACGCGGCGGCGACGGCGGATCGGCCGGCGGCGACGCGGGGCAGCCGGCTCAGCTTCGGCGGCGCGGCCTTCCTCGCGCCGGTGATCCCCCGGGCGCTCGCCGTCCACGCCGCCGCCGGCGGCGGATCGGTCGACGCCGTCCGGGCGGCGATCGAAGCCGGCCGCGGCATCGCCGCCGCGCTCGCGCCCGAGGCGGCCGCCGGCCGGGCGCCGGCCGTGGCGATCGACTGCCCGCGGGAGGCCGGTTCGCTCGAGGTGCTGATCGGACCGATCGTCGCCGGCGCCGTCGAGGCGCTGCGCGAGCGCCTGCGCTCGTGCCTCGCCGCCGCGCGGTCGATCGCGATCGAGATGCGACCGGAGCGCCGCGTGCGGGTCACGTTCTCCCTGCTCTGACGGTATTTCCAGTTTTGCGATTCCGGCAACGGCGTCGAGTGCGCTATCGTCGAGGGTGGCCGCGCGGGCTTCCGGCCGGCCCGGTCCATCACATAGACGCAGCAAGGTCGCGGGCGTTGCATAGGCCAAAGGGAGGGGCCTCCTTCGCCGCGAATCGCAGCCGCCAAGCAACGGAAGGAACGAACCCGATGCTCATGCCTGTGAACCCGACAAGCCACGTCGACCCCGAGTCCGAGCGGCGCCGGTCGCTGGAGGAGAAGCTGCTGCTGCGGCGCTACCACGCGACCCGCGACGAAGCCGTCCGCGAGCGGCTGATCGAGCATTTCATGCCGCTCGCGCGCTCGCTGGCGCTGCGCTACCGGAGCGGCAGCGAGTCGGTCGAGGACCTGATCCAGATCGCCAACCTCGGCCTGATCAAGGCGATCGACCGCTACGAGCCCGGGCGCGGCGCGAGCTTCGTCGCCTACGCGAGCCCGACGATCCTCGGCGAGCTTCGCCACCACTTCCGCGACCGCTCCTGGAGCGTGCGCCTGCCCCGCAGCCTGCAGGAGCGCTCGATGAAGATCGCCGAGGCCGAGGCGCGCGCCCGCAGCGAGCTGCAGCGATCGCCGACGATCGCCGAGGTGGGGGCGCGCTGCGAGCTCGACGAGGGCGAGGTGATCGAGGCGATGCAGGCCGACCAGGCGCGCCGCACGACATCGCTCGACCGCCCGCGGCTGCAGGACGAGGAGGACTCGATGCCGATGGTCGAGACGATCGGGACGACCGAGGCCGGCTTCGAGCGCGCCGAGGCGGAGCTGGCGAGCGAGCGCGCCGACCTGCGGCCGAAGGAGCGGCTGGCGCTCCACTACCGCTTCCACGAGGGTCTGACCCAGCGCGAGATCGGCGACGAGATCGGCGTCTCGCAGATGCAGGTCTCGCGGCTGCTGCGCTCGGCGCTGCGCAAGCTGCTGGTCGCGGTGCGGGGCGGCGAGCCGGCCGCGGCGAACGGCTGGCGCTCGCGGGGCGGGCACGCCGGCCAGCAGGCCGCCTGAGCGGAGCGCCGGCGTGCGGGCCTGAGCCCGCGCCCGTGATCCCGCGATCGTTTGGGTATCGGAGGCGCCGACCCGCTAGTCGCGCTGGTTGAGGCGGCGCCAGATGCGCAGCGGAAACATCCCCAGCAGCGGCGCCCGGCGGCCGATCTCGTCGCGGTCCTCGCGATCGAGCGCCCGGGCGTAGCGTCGCGCGTCGGCCGCCGAGGGGTAGGTCTTGGCGCCGCCCGCGCCGCAGCCCCGCTCGCAGCTCCACAGCATCGTCGCCCCCTCGCTCCTGAACCGGTAGCGGTGGCCGGTTATCCGGCAGCTGAGCATCCCCAGAGGATGCCCCCGAGCGAGCCTCGCAAACAACGGCTCGCGCCCCGCGGCCGGCGGATGCGGTGCCGCGGTCCGGTCGCTGACAGTTCCGGTCGCGAGCGTTTATTCGGCCTCGCGCGTGGCAGGGAGACCACGGATTTCCCAAGGCGATGCAGGAGGAGGCCCGATGAGCGAAGCCGTCCAGACCGGAACGATCGAGACCAAGGTCCCGGCGCGGCTCGACCGGCTGCCGTGGGCGAAGTTCCACTGGCTGGTCGTGATCGGCCTCGGCACGGTCTGGATCCTCGACGGCCTCGAGGTGACGCTGGTCGGCAGCGTCGCCGGGCGGCTGACCGAGAAGGGCAGCGGAATCGAGATCTCCGCGGGCGGGATCGGCACCGCCGCCGCCTTCTACGTCGCCGGCGCCTGCCTGGGCGCGCTGTTCTTCGGCCAGCTCACCGACCGCTTCGGCCGCAAGCGCCTGTTCATGGTCAGCCTCGGGATCTACCTGCTGGCGACGACGGCGACCGCGTTCTCGTTCGCCCCCTGGTACTTCTTCCTGGCGCGGTTCATCACCGGCGCCGGGATCGGGGGCGAGTACGCGGCGATCAACTCCGCGATCGACGAGCTGATCCCCGCCCGGGTGCGCGGCCGGGTCGATCTGATCATCAACGGGAGCTACTGGGTCGGGGCCGCCGCGGGCGCGCTGATCGCGCTGCTGTTCCTCGACACCGACATCTTCGCCAAGGACCTCGGCTGGCGCCTCGCCTTCGGCACCGGACTGCTGCTCGGGACGCTGATCCTGCTCGTCCGCCGCAACGTTCCCGAGAGCCCGCGCTGGCTGTTCATCCACGGGCGCGAGGAGGAGGCCGAGCGCATCGTCGACGAGATCGAGGGGGGGATCGAGGAGGAGACCGGCGAGGACCTCGACGAACCCGACGACTCGCTCGAGGTCCGCCAGCGCGAGCGGATCCCGTTCCGCACGATCGCCCGAACCGCCTTCCAGGTCTACCCGAGACGGGCGACGCTCGGCCTCGCGCTGTTCATCGGCCAGGCGTTCATCTACAACGCCGTCACCTTCGACCTCGGCACGCTGATCAGCAAGTACTTCGACGTCGGCTCGGCGAAGGTCCCCTACTACTTCGCGATCTTCGCGGTCGGCAACTTCCTCGGCCCGGTCACCCTCGGACGCCTGTTCGACACCGTCGGCCGCAAGCCGATGATCGCCTTCTCCTACCTCGGCTCGGCGCTGATGATCGCGATCACCGGCGTGCTGTTCGCGGCAGGTGGCCTGTCGCTGTGGGCGTTCATGGTGCTGATCGGCGTCACCTTCTTCCTCGCCTCGTCGGGGGCGAGCTCCGCCTACCTGACGGTCAGCGAGATCTTCCCGATGGAGACCCGGGCCCTGGCGATCGCCTTCTTCTACGCGATCGGCACCGCCGCGGGAGGGATCAGCGGGCCGCTGCTGTTCGGCCACCTGATCGACTCCGGGAGCGAGAGCACGGTCGCGATCGGCTTCTACATCGGATGCGTGACGATGGTCCTCGGTGGCCTGGCCGAGATCGCCTTTGGCGTCAAGGCCGAGCAGCAGGACCTCGAGTCGATCGCCAAGCCGCTGACCGCGGAGGAGGCCGAGGAGGGCGGCGAGGAGGCCGGGGAAGACGGCGGCGGGGCCGATTCGGCAGACCGCGAGGGGGACGCTGACCGCGACGCGGCGGAGCGCGATGCGGAGCGGGCCCGCGGTCGCTCCGAGCGGCTCGAGCGGCACCGCCTGCGCGAGCGCTCCGGCTGGCGGCGGTACCGGCCCGGGCCGGGCCGGATCTCGGGCTCACCGGGGATGGCGACATCGATGGCGCTGCCGCCGCTCAGCCTCGAGCACGAGATCGAGATCATCGAACGGGCGCTGGCCGAGCACGGCCGAACCGACCGCCGGCGCCTCGCCGAGCTCGTCGGCGCTCGCTTCTGGGGACCGGGCGTGTTCCGCCAGGCGCTGCGGGAGGCGGTCGTGGTCGGCGCGGTCGAGCGGGTCGGCCGCAACAGCTACGCGCGCGTCGACGAACCGGGCTGAACGGGCCGGGCAGCGCAGCGGCCGGGGTGCGGCCAAGGCGCGTTCGGTCCTCGGGGCGCGATCGTCGCCAGGGGGATCGCCTCGCCGATCGAGCCGACGATCCGATCAGGCGGCGGGCGGGCTCAGCGGCGCCTGCGGCGCCTGCGGCGCGGCCGCGCCGGGCCGCCCCCGCCCTGCTCCCCGCGGTGACCGGGGTTGCGGGCGCCGTCGCTGCGGGCGCCGGCGCGGCGGCCGTGCCGCTTGCCCTCGCGCCGATCGAACTCGCTCGCCAGGCCGAGGGCGGCGGCGATGGCGCGCATCTCGTGCGCCTGATCGCCGAGCACCAGCGTCACCCCCTGACCGCCCCTGCCGGCCCGGCCGGTGCGGCCGACGCGGTGCGTGTAGGCGTCGCCGTCCCCGGGCGCGTCGAAGTTGACCACGTGGGTCACGTCGGGGACGTCGATCCCGCGCGCGGCGACGTCGGTGGCGACGAGGACGGCGACGTCGCCGTCCTCGAACCGGGCCAGCGCCCGCTGGCGCTGCGACTGCGACTTGTCGCCGTGCATCGCCAGCGCCTCGACCCGGCGCGCCCGCAGCTTCTTGACGAGCCGGTCGGCGCCGCGCTTGGTGCGGACGAAGACGAGCGTCCGTCCGAGCCCCTCAGCGCCGAGCTCGTCGACCAGCAGGTCGACCTTGGCCGCCTGCGTCGGGGCCTGGATGAAGCGGTGCTCGATCCGGGCCCGCGGGCCGCGCTTCGGCGCGTTGGTGTGGCGGCGCGCGTCGCGGCTGTAGGAGCGGGCGAGCGCGCCGGCCTCGCCCTCGAGCGTCGCCGAGAACAGCAGCGTCTGCCGGTCGCGCGGGATCCGCCGGACGATCCGGTCGACGGCGGGCTTGAAGCCCATGTCGAGCATCCGGTCGGCCTCGTCGAGGACGAGCGTCCGGACGTGGTCGAGCGTCAGCGCCCGGCGCTCGAGCAGGTCCTCGAGCCGTCCCGGGGTGGCGACGAGGATGTGCGCCTTCGGCGCCGAGCGGATCTGCGGCTGGATGCCGACGCCGCCGTAGACGACGGCGACCTTCAGCGCCCGCGCCCGGGCGATCGCCTCGAGCTCGTCGACGATCTGGCGGGCGAGCTCGCGGGTCGGCGCCAGCACCAGCGCCGCCGGGCGGCGGGCGTCGGCGGCGACGAGGTCGACGAGCGGCACGGCGAACGCCAGCGTCTTGCCCGAGCCGGTCGGCGACTGGACGAGGACGTCGTGGCCGTCGAGGACGTCCTCGATCACGAGCCGCTGGACGGGAAAGGGGTCGTCGATTCCGCGCTCCGCGAGCGCTTTGGCGACGACCGGCGACACGCCGAGGTCGGCGAAGGTCGTACTCATCGTTTTCTTGCTCCGTTCTCGGCCGCGCAGCGCCTGGCGCCGCGGCCGGATGTGCGTCGTTTGCGGGGAGATCCCTAACCCCGAAAAGCGCACCTGCGCAGCGAGAGAAGCGAACCTCTCGGACCATCTCGTGACGGCCCGACGGGGCGAAGCCTAGCAGCGCGCCGGCAAAAACGCCTGCAAAGCCGGGCGTTGCGGGCGCGCTACTTATCGTGGCCGGGGGAGTCGGCGGGCGGGGCGCCGGCGCCGGGCGCGTACTGATCGTCGGGATAGCCGTCGCCGTCGGCGTCGGCGCCAGGCGCGGCCCCGTCGTCGCCGGTCGGGCCGGTCGGCGGCTCGGTCGAGTCGGTGCCGGTCTCGTCGGAGTCCTTCGAGGAGACCGTGCCGCCGCCGGTGAACGGCGACAGCGAGACCGGGTCCTGCGGCTTCGGGAACTCGTCGCAGCGGCCGAGCGGCCCGCCGCGATCGATCACCGCGTTCATGTAGTCCTGCCAGATCGGCGCCGAGAGGTCGGCGCCGTAGCCCGGCAGCGGGACCCGCGCGTCGGGGTTGCCGCTCCAGACGGCGGTCGACACCTCGGGCGTGTAGCCGACGAACCAGGCGTCCGACTGCTGCTCGGTCGTGCCGGTCTTGCCCGCCGCCGGGCAGCTGATGTCGTAGCCGGCCGCGGTCCCGTTGTCGAGCGGGCCCTTCATCACGTCGGCGACCTCGTAGGCGACGCCGTCGCTGATCACCCGATCCCCCTTCGGGTCGTCGGGCTTGTCGACGTGGCCGTCGGGAAAGACGACGCGGTCGATCGCGGTCGGGTCGTGGTGGACGCCGCCGTCGGAGAAGGTCGCGTAGGCGTCGGCCATCTCGAGCACGGTGCAGCAGAAGGCGGTGCCGCCGATCGCCTCGGCGGGAACGCCCTGCAGCTCCGACGTGATCCCGAGCTTGTGCGCCATGTCATCGAAGTTCTCGGGGCCGACGTCGAGGCCGAGCGCGGCGAAGACGGCGTTCATCGACTGCGCCGTCGCGTCGCGCAGGTTCGCCGGCCCGGAGCCGTCGCTGGCGACCTGCCAGGGCGGCGCACCGGGCGGGTAGAGCGTCGTCGAGGCGCCGTTGTAGTAGGTGCTGTCGGGGTCCATGCCCTGGTCGATCGCGGTCGCGAGCACGAACGGCTTGAACGAGGAGCCGGGCTGGCGGGTCCCCTGAGCGGCGAGGTTGAACTGGCTCGCGTCGTAGCTCGACGAGGAGGCCATCGCGAGGATCTCGCCGCTGTGGCTGTCGAGCGAGACGAGCGCGTTGGCGGCGGAGGTGATCGGGTGGCTGGCGATCGCCCGCTCGGCCGCCGCCTGCAGGTCGGGCTGCAGCGTCGTGTAGACCCTGAGCCCGCCCTGGCGCACCGTATGCAGGCCGTAGCGCTCGATCAGCTCGTCCTGGACGAAGTCGAAGAAGAACTGCTGCTTGCGCTGCTCGTAGCGGGTGCCGCGGTCGAGGTAGTCGTCGACGGGGATCGCCTTGACCTTCTCCGCCTTGGCCTCGGTGATGTAGCCCTGGTCGGCCATCGCGTCGAGCACCTGGTTGCGGCGCTGGGTCGCGCCCTTCGGGTTGATGAACGGGTTGTAGTCGGTCGGTGCCTGCGGCAGGCCGGCGAGCAGCGCCTCCTGCTTGAGCCCGATCTCCTTGACGGGCTTGTTGAAGAACACCTCCGAAGCGGCCTCGACGCCGACCGCCGAGCGGCCGTCGGTGGTGCCGTAGGTGGCGGTGTTGAGGTAGCGGTTGAGGATCTGGTCCTTGCTGTACTTCCGCTCGTACTGCATCGCCATGTCGGCCTCCTCGAGCTTGCGCTCGACCGTGTCCTCGGGGTCGGCGATGTAGAGGTTGCGGACCAGCTGCTGGGTGATCGTCGAGGCGCCCTGCTCGACGTCGCCGGCCTCGGCGTTGGCGACGGCGGCGCGGACGATCGCCCCGTAGTCGACGCCGTCGTGCTCGTAGAAGTTCTCGTCCTCGATCGCGATCGTCGCCTGCTGCAGCCCGAGCGGGATCTCCTTCAGCTTGACCGGGGTGCGGAGGATGTCGGATTGGACGTAGCCGAGGCTCGACCCGTCGGCGGCGTAGACCTTAGTGTTGGCGCCGTCGTGGAGCGGCTTCTGGGTGCTGATCGAGGGCGCGTCGGCCATCACGCTCAGCGCCCAGATCGTCACGCCGCCCGCCGCCATCAGCAGCACCGAGAAGACCCCGGCGAGGACCAGCATCAGCTTCCTGCCGATCGAGCCGGAGCTGCGCCGGCGCCGCTGTCGAGCCCGCATGGACATGGCCGCGGCCGGCAATGTTAGGGACCGGCCACGGCCGGGCCCGCCGCTTGGCGCCGGCGCGGGCGGGGCGGTTCAGCCGCAGACCGGCCAGGGGCCGGTGCCGAGCTGGCGCTTGAGCGCGACCGCGACCACCGCCTGGACCCTGTAGGCGTAGTCGATCGGGTCGCCGCCGGGGCTCTTCGGCGCCCGGCTCCAGGTCCGGCGCAGGAACATGAAGGCGCCGCGGTAACGGCCGCCGAGCGCGGTCAGGTTCGGGTCCTTGCCGGACTCGCACTCGGCGACGACGCTGGCCCAGCGCTTCTCCTTGCGGGGAACGCGATGCCAGAGCCGGTGGTACTTGCGCGGCATCCGGTGATTGCCCTTGCCCTTGCCGGTGTGCCCGGCCCCCTTGCCGCCGCTGCCGGCGCCGGCGGCGCCGGGGCCCATCCCGCCGGTGCCCGCGGTGGCCGCCCCGGCGCCGAGCGCGAGCACCAGGCCGGCGAGCAGCGCGGTCAGGGCGACGAGCGCCGTCCGGGCAGTCGCGGGGTATCGGTTGGGGTTCAAGTCAGCTCCGCTCTTTCGATCGCTTGCGGGGTTAGCTGACGGGCTCGCGCAGAAGAGCTTGCGCTACGCGGCAGCGGCCGCGACTCGCCCCAACTCGTGGGTCCCCCGCTCCCCCGCCTGGTATGTGGGCGGGGAACTCAGCAGGTGGCGGCACGTTAGCAAACCGTTAGCGGGAAGTGGGGACGGGGTTGCGATCCGGCCTGCCGCCGGCAGTGAGCGGGCCTCCGCTCAGCGCCGCCGGCGGTAGGGCCGGCGCCGCAGCGGCGCCGGCGGCGCCGCCGGCAGCTCGCGGCTGAGCGCGACGAGCTCCCGCAGCGGCGCGCTGAGCGGCGGCGGCGGGTCGGCGCGGCGCCAGCGGCGACCGTCCCAGCGCAGCAGCCCGAGCGAGCCGGCGCCGGCGAGCAGCCGATCGGCGCCGCCGCGCTCGACCGCGGCGGCGCGCTCGAGCTCGACCTTGCGCCAGCCGCCCTCGGGCTCGTCGCCGAGCAGCACCGCCTCGAGCAGCAGCCGCCGGCCGCGCGAGCCGAACGGCCAGTCGCGAAGCTCGAGCGGCCGCGCCCCGCGCGGTTTTTCCGTCCGACCCATATTCGATTTTATATCGGATTACTCCCGTCCCGCTGACTTCCGCCGACGTTGGCCGCAGGGATCCCGGCGGCGCCGCGCTGCTGCCCTCGGCGCCGCGACGGCCGGGCGAGACCTACGAGCGGGCCGAGGTCGGGATCGCGACCCGGCACTCGCTGGCGCTCGCCGCCGCCGACGCCCGCGTCCCGCTCGACGTCGCGGCGACCCTGCTCTGCGAGGCCTGCCTGCTGCTCGAGCGGCTCCACCGGCGGCGCGTATCCCATGCCCGCGACCTGCTCGACCGCGCCGCCGCGGCGGGCCGCGTCACCCGGGCGCTGTCGACCGCCGACGCCGACTACCTGCGCGCCCTGACCTGCCGCAGCTGGCGCCGCGACCGCGGCGAGATCGACCTGCCGGCCCGGGTCGCCGCCCGCGTCGGCGACCGCCTCGAAGCCTGCCTGCGCCGCGGCGAGCTGCTCGAGTCGGCGATCCGCTGGGAGATCGGGGCGTTGCTTGCCGAGCGCTCGATGGCGAGCTGGGGCACCGAGGCGGTGCTCGGCGGCTACCAGGCGCGGCTGGGGTGAGCGGCCGGCGCGCTCGCGGCCGTCCTACGCCGTCGTCGGCTGCTCCTCGTCGCCGCGCTCGTCGAGCTCGGCGACGAGCCGCTGCAGGCTCGCGTCGCGGGCCAGGTGGGCATCGAGCAACGGGTTGAGGATCCCGCGCAGGGCCGAGACGGCGGCCCACGATCGCGGCCTGATGATCCGCGGCGCCCGGCGCTCGATGCCGTCGACGATCGCGGCGCCGGCGGCGCCCGGCTGCAGCCGCTTGCGCAACGGCTTCGGCAGCGAGTCGAGGAACCGCTTGCCGGTCGCATCGGCGTCGATCGCGCGCTGGACCATCGCCGTGTCGATGAAGCCGAAGTAGGCGACGCTCGCGCCGGCGCCGTGGCGCGCGAGCTCAACCCGCAGCGCCCGCCCGAACGCCTCGACCCCGGCCTTCGCGATCGCGTAGGGGGCGGCGCCGGCACCGTTGAAGAAGGCATAGACCGAGGAGACGACGACGACGTGGCCGCGCCGGCGGACGATCTCCGGCAGCGCCGCGACGACGGTGTTGTGGACGCCGTGGAGGTTGACGTCGAGGACGCGGTCGAAGGCCTCGCCCGACATCGCCCGCACCGTCGCCGCCCGCGAGGCGACGCCGGCGTTGGCGACGACGACGTCGACGCCGCCGAAGCGGTCGACGGCCTCGGCGACGGCGGCCCGCATCGCGCCGCGGTCAGTGACGTCGGCGCCGATCCCGAGCGCCGGGCCGCGCAGGCGCTCGGAGAAAACCGCGGCGCCGGCGACGTCAGGGTCGAGGTCGACGATCACGACCGAGCAGCCGCGCCGCGCCAGCTCCTCGGCGGTGGCGAAGCCGATGCCGCGGGCGCCGCCGCTGACGACCGCCACCTTGCCGTTGAGATCGAAGCGCCCTGCCACCGTGGCCGGACCCTACCGGCCCGAGCGCAGCGACGCCGCCCGCGACGGCACGCAGCTCGCACCGGGGCGGGCAGCCCGCCCGGGCGCCGGGCCCCGCAAGCGCGCCGCCGCCGCTACAGGTCCGGCCGCCGCCGCCGACAGGGCGTTCGAGATGCGCCGCGCCCGGCACCTGAAGCAGCCCCGCGCCCTGCTCGTGGCCGTGGTCCTCGTGCTGCTGCTCGCGCCCGGGGCCGCTGCCGCCGCGCCGTGCCCGGCCGCCAACCCCTACCCCGGCGACGGCGCCGGCGAGCGTGCGATCGCCGCCTGGATGGCGCGCGGCGCGACCGCCGCCGGGCTCCCCGGCGAGCTGCCGGTGATGGCGGCGCTGACCGAGAGCGGCCTGCGCAACCTCCCCGACACCGGCAGCGGCTACGCCGGCTTCTTCCAGATGAGCACCGGGTACCTCGACCGCGGACCCTACGCCGGCTTCGAGGCGCGTCCCGAGCTGCAGCTGCGCTGGTTAACCACCGCTGCCGCCGCCGTCCGCGAGCGCGGGCTCGCCGCCGGCCGCCCCGACCCGCTCGCCGACGAGCTCGCCTGGGGCGAGTGGATCGCCGACGTCGAGCGTCCGGCGACCCGCTACCGGGGCCGCTACCAGCCGCAGCTCGACCGGGCCCGGGAGCTGATCGCCGGCGGCTGCGCGGCGGCGCCCGCCGGCGGCGCGATCAGCCTCTGGGGCGGAACCGAGCAGCGGCTGCGCCGCCGGGTCCGCGTCGCGCTCGTCTGCGCCGTCGCCTGCGACGCGTCGGCGCGCGGCACCCTGCGGTTGCCGCAGCGCCGCAGGCGCTTCGAGCTGATCCCGGCGAGCGGCTCGGCGAGCGCCGGCGGCGAGAAGCTGAAGCTCGCCCTCGGGCTCCCCCGCGCCGCGATCCGCGCCGGCCGCAGGGCGCTGCGTCGCGGCGAGCCGGTCCGTGCCCGGATCGACGTCAGCGCGATCGACGGGGCCGGGACCGAGTCGCGCGGCCGCCGCGTCGTCCGGCTCGGCTGAGCCGCCGCGCTACGCTGGGCGTAGATGGGCTTCCTCGACAAGCTGAAGGAGAAGAGCCGCGGGGTGATGACCGCGGCGAAGCCCGAGGACGGCGTCCCGGTGCTCGGGGCCGAGGAGCTGCGGGCGCGGCTGCTCGCGATCAGCGGCAAGGGGATCACCGCGACCGAGGAGGGCGGCGACATCGTCGTCGCCTGGGCGGCCAAGGTGGCGAGCGTCGGCGCCGGCGGCGCCGGCTACGAGAACCGCTACCGGGCGCTGCGGATCAGCCTCGACGAGGCCGACCACGAGGCCGCCGGCATCGGCCTGAAGACGACGACCGAGGCCGAGATCGGCTTCGGCGGCATGCTCTCCGGCGGCACCGACTGGGAGCGCGGCCAGCACATCGGCTCGGAGACGATGCACGTGCTCGCCTGGCTCGGGCCCCACCAGACCGAGGGCGGCGCCGACGAGCGCGGCTACAAGTTCGCCTGGGGCGACCTGCGCGAGCCGGTGATCGACGCCGTCACCGGCGCCGGCTGGACCTACAAGCCGAAGAAGCTCTGAGCCGCAGCCGGCCGCGCGCGCCGCGGGCGGCGTCGATCCCGGCGCTGGTGAGGATCCAGGCGATGACCGAGTTCGAGTTCCACATCTCGCCGAGGCCGAGCTCGTCACGGCCCCAGGTCGGCGTCGGGACCCGCGGCGCCGCCGCGAGCACTCGACGGGCGACGTCCTCGGCCTCGCTGAGCCGGCGCGGGCTGTCGACCGCCGCTGCCGCATCGTCGATCCGGCCGTCACGCCAGAGCCGGATCTCGTAGCAAAAGACGCGCAGCCGACCGGCCCAGCGCGCGCCGACCGGTCCGGCAGCGACGACCTCCGGGCGGACGCGGCGCGCGTGCAGCGCCGCCGCCTGCTCGATCACGTACGCCACATCGCCCAGCTCGATGCTGAGAGCGGCGTGGTAGAGGTCGCGACGGGGGCGCCGCCGCAAGTACGCCGAGGCCGCTTCGAACAGCCGGCCGTTGAGCCGAACGAAGAACCCACCCGCTCCGAGCGGCAACCAGAGCAGGTCTACCTTCGCGGCCAATCCCCGAGCTCCCGAGCCCGCCGTCAGCCTACTTGCCACGAGGGAGTGAGCTCGGGCCGCAAGCGCGGCCCGGCGGCGGAGCCGGGATCTACCCCATTTGGGGGAGGTTCCGCGGAACCTCGTCGGTTCCGCAGCCGTCACCTTCTGCTTCGCGATCGCCGGGGGCTCAACACCGCCCGCTTTGAGACCATCCCCCGGTACGCGCTTCTCTCGGGCGGAGTTCTTGAGCGCGGTCGGGACGCCTCAGCGCTGGTTGCCGATCCGGGCTGCGAGCCGGCCGCGCGCGCCGCGGGCGGATCGGGCAGGATCGTGGGGACGTGGCCGCTGAGACCGGAAAGGCGGAGCGCGCAGTCCGCGCCGAGCTGACCGGCACGGCGCCCGATTCGGGGCTGCGCCGGGCGACGGTCGCGGCGGCGCGCGAGCGCGGCGTGCTCGGCTGGGTCCGTCGCGACCGCGACGGCGCGGTCCGCGTCCACGCCGAGGGCGATCGCGACGCGGTCGCGGCGCTGCTCGGGCTGCTCGAGCGGACCGGCGGCGGCGAGATCGCGGTCGAGGAGGTCGGGGCCGAGGGCCACGAGCAGTTCGCGATCCGCGGCGTCAGCGCCGGAGCCTTCGTCCTCGCCGAGCAGCGCGACGGCCGCGGCCGCCGCTTCGAGCTGCGGCTCGAGGTCGACGGCGTCCTCCGCTGCTGGACGCTGCCGAAGGGCCCGTCGATGGACCCCGCGGTCAAGCGGCTGGCGGTCGCGGCCGCCGACCGCGACCTCGCCGAGCGCGGGGCGGCCTGGGACCGCGGCGACTACGAGCAGGGCGGCCGGGTGCCGTGGCCGCGGGCGATCGAGCGCGGGCACGCCGTCTTCGTGCTGCACGGCGAGCGGCTGCGCGGCGGCTTCGCGCTGCAGCGGACCGGCGGCGGCGAAAGACCGCGATGGCTGCTGATCAAGCGCCGCGACGATGAGGCCCGACCCGGCTCCGACGTCGTCGCCGAGGCCGGCGGCTGAGAATCCGCGCGGCGGCGCGGCTATGATCGCCGCGAGCGATGGAGCCCGCTCGGGTCGCTGATGCGGCCCGAACCGCGATCGAACAGCGCTGATGGCTCCTGCGAGACGAACCCCGCCCTCGTAGGAGCACGATGCCAGCGCCAGACCCCACCCCCAGCGGCCGCGATGACCCGTGACGGCCGCGAGCTCGCGGCGATCTTCGCCGGTGGCTGCGCTGGCGCGATCCTCCGCGCCGCGCTCGCGGAAGCGCTTCCGCACTCGGCCGGCGCCTGGCCCTGGGCGACGTTCGCGGTCAACGTCGCCGGCGCCTTCCTGCTCGGCTACCTCGTGACCAGGCTGCAGGAGCGGCTGCCGCTCTCGAGCTACCGGCGGCCGCTGCTCGGAACCGGGTTCTGCGGCGCCCTGACCACGTTCTCGACGATGCAGGTCGAGCTGCTGCGGATGCTGCGGGCCGACCACTGGCTGCTCGCGGGCGGCTACGCCGCCGTCAGCGTGGTCGCCGGCTTCGCCGCGATCATGCTCGCCTCGAGCCTCGTCCGGCGGGCGCGGGTGCTGGTGTGAGCTCGGTCCTCGTCTGGGCCGGAGTCGGCGCCCTCGGCGGGGTCGCCGCGATCGCCCGCTTCCTGCTCGACGGCGCGATCGGGTCGCGGACGCCGAGCGGGTTCCCCTACGGCACCCTCGCGGTCAACCTCAGCGGCGCCGCCGCGCTCGGGCTGCTCGCCGGACTCGCCCTCGACGGCGACCCGCTGCTGCTCGCCGGCACCGCCGCGGCCGGCTCCTACACGACGTTCTCGACCTGGATGTTCGAGACCCAGCGGCTGGCCGAGGACCGGCAGTGGCGCCCGGCCCTGGTCAACGTCCTCGCCAGCCTCGCCCTCGGGATCCTCGCGGCGGCGCTCGGCGACGCGATCGGCGGGCTCTGAGCGTGGCCGAATCGCTGAAGCTGACCGCGTACCTGGGCGAGCGCGACCGGACCGGAGCCGGGTTCGCCGGCGACGCGCTGATCGCGCTGTTCGCGCGCTCGGGCATCGCCGTCAGCGTCCAGTTCCGCGGCCTCGCCGGCTACGGCCGCAGGCATGCGATCCGCTCGGCGCAGCTCCTGACCCTCTCGGAGGACCTGCCGATCGTCGCCGTCGCCGTCGACCGTCGCGAGCGCATCGAGGCGCTGGTCGCCGACGCCGCCGCCGCGCTCGGTGACGGCGGCCTGGTCACGCTCGAGCGCGCGCGGATGATCGCTCCCGGCCTGCCGCCGCCGGGCCCGAGCGGCGACGGCGACGTCAAGCTGACGCTGTATCTGGGGCGCCACGAGCGGGCCGGCGGACGCCCCTGCCACGAGGCCGTCGTCGCGATCCTGCACGAGTGCGGGGTCGCCGGGGCGACGGCGCTGCTCGGCGTCGACGGGACGGTCGGCGGCGACCGCCGCCGGGCCCTTTTCTTCGCCCGCAATCCCGACGTCCCGGTGATGGTGATCAGCGTCGGCGACCGGCTCAGCGTCGGGCGGGCGGTGGCGCGGATCCGCGAGCTGCTGCCCGATCCGCCGATGACGCTCGAGCGCGTGCGCGTCTGCAAGCGCGACGGCCGCAGGCTGGCGCCGCCGCCGACCCATCCCGGGTCCGATCGCTCCGGGCTCGCGGTCTGGCAGAAGCTGATGGTCTACTCGAGCGAGGCGACGCTCGTCGACGGCGCGCCGCAATACCGGGCGCTGCTGCGGGCCGCGCGGGCGCGCGACGGCGCCGGCGCGACGGCGCTGCGCGGCTTCTGGGGCTATCACGGCGGCCACCGGCCCCACGGCGACCGGCTGCTCGCGCTGGGACGGCGGGTGCCGGTGCTGACGATCCTCGTCGACACCCCGGAGCGGATCGCCCGCCTCTACCCGGCGATCGACGCGCTCACCGCCGCCAGCGGACTCGTCACCAGCGAGTTCGTCCCGGCGCTGCGCGCGGCCGGGCCCGAGCTCGTCCACGGCGGCCTGCGGCTGGCGCAGCGGCCGGCGCTCGGCTAGCGGCCACGGCGGGCGCGCTCAGACCGTCAGCTCGAGCCCGAGCCAGACGATCGCCAGCGTGACGACGAAGATCGCCGCCTGCAGGGCGTGCGCGCGCGGGTGCTGCAGGTGGATCACGGTGAGCGCGATCAGCACGCCGACCAGGGTCAGCTTGATCTGCATCGTCGCCGAGTCCCAGAGGTCGAGGTGCGAGGCCATCGCGGCGCCGGTCGCAAGCAGCACGACCAGCGCGGCGACCGAGCCGATCCCGAACAGCCGCCCGCTCGCCCGCATCCGCTCGGGGTCGGGGTTGCGCCGCTCGACCGGGACCAGCGCCGAGGCGATCACGAGCTGGCCGCCGAGGAAGTAGGCCATCGCCAGCAGGTGCAGGTACAGCACCACCTGCCAGGCGCCGCTCACTCCTGCTCGTCCCCGTCCTCGCCCTCGGCCTCCGCGAGCTCGGCGCCGAGCTGCTTCAGATCAGCGTCGCCGAGCGCCGCCTCGATCATCGGGAACAGCTCGCGCTCCTCGAAGCGGATGTGGGTCGAGATGTCGTCGCCGCAGCGCTGCAGCTGCTCGAGCGTGACCTCGCCGCGCCGCGCCCGCCGCACCATCACCCGCAGCTCGAGGTGCTCGGACGCGACCCGCCGCGCCAGCTCGGGGTCGGCGTCCGGATCGAGCGCCAGCCAGGCCGGCAGCAGCACCTGCTCCTCGATCGCGAAGTGCTGGTCGCCGTGGACCTCCCAGAACTCGATCAGCGCCGCGACGGCGGCGTCGAGGTCCTCGGCCTGGCGCAGCTGCTTCGCCGTGAACAGGCCCTTGTGGTGGCTGTGGGAGAGCGGGGTGAGCTCGGGGCTGCGCTTCATCGCTGCCCCGCATTGTGACGAACCGCGGCGCCGATCAGCTCAGCGAGGCGCTCAGCATCGCGGCGCCGGTCGGCACGTCGGAGCCCCCCGAGGGCTCGCGGGTGACGAGCAGCTCATCGCCGCGGTCGAGCCCCGACGGGATCGCCGCCACCCCCCTGCCGTCGCGGTCGACGACGAACACGGTCGACGGCTCGAGCCGCTTCCCGTCCCTGATCCAGACCTGGTAGACGTCGCCGCCGGCGGGCTCGGGCATGCCGGTCGTCTCGAGCATCCCGGCGTCGCCGTCGCGGATGATCCTCGCCGTCGCCGCGGCCGGCGCCGCATCGGTCGCCCGCGCGGTCAGCGTCGTCTCGCCGGCGCCGCCGGAGCCGCCGGCGGCGAGCAGCCCGATCGCGACGCCGACCGCGAGCACCGCGGCCGCCGCCAGCGCCAGGGCCGGCCGCGGGACGAGGGCGAGCAGCCGCCGCC
>CAZCFA010000002.1:0-77323 GCA_964497825.1 uncultured Conexibacter sp. | reverse complement strand
ATGACCGCCGCCGCGACCGCGGCGCTCGACGGGCTCCCGGGCACGGCGATGGTGCTGCTCTGCGACGGCGACCTCGGCGCCAGCGCCGCGCACCTGACGGCGCTGGCCGAGGCGGTCGAGGTCGGCATGTGCGATCTCGCGATCGCCGGCTTCGAGCAGCGGGTCGGCGGCGGGCTCGGCCTCGCCAAGGGCTATGCGCGCTGGGCGATCGAGCGGCTCTGCGGCTACGAGGCCGAGGCACCGATCTCCGGTCAGCGGGCGATGCGCGCCGCCCTGCTCGCCGAGCTGCTGCCGTTCGCGCCGCGCTACGGGATGGAGATCGGGATCACCGTCGACGCCGTCCGCGCCGGCCGCCGCGTGGCCGAGATCGAGCTGCCGCTCGGCCACCGCGCGACCGGCAGGACGCCGGCCGGCTTCGCCCACCGCGGCCGCCAGCTGCGCGACTTCCTCGCGGTCACCTGGGCCCGGCGCCGGGGATAGCCTGCACGGCCCGTGATCCTCGCGATCGACCAGGGAACGACCGGCAGCACCTGCCTCGTCTTCGACGACGAGGGCCGGATCGCCGGTCGCGCCTATGCCGAGCTCGGACAGCACTTCCCGCGGCCCGGCTGGGTCGAGCACGACGCGACCGAGATCTGGGAGCTGACCCGCCGCGTCGGCCGCGAGGCAATCGCCGACGCCGGCATCGACGGCGCCGGGCTCGACGCGATCGGGATCACCAACCAGCGCGAGACGGTCGTCGCCTGGGACGCCCGCAGCGGCCTGCCGGTTCACAACGCGCTGGTCTGGCAGGACCGCCGCACCGCCGCCCGCTGCGACGAGCTCCGCGCGGCCGGCCACGAGCCGCTGGTCCGCGAACGGACCGGCCTCGTCATCGACCCCTACTTCTCGGCGACCAAGATCGAGTGGCTGCTGCGCAACGTGCCGGCGGCCGCGCGCGCCCGCTTCGGCACGATCGACTCCTGGCTCGTCCACAGGCTCTGCGGCGAGCACGTCGCCGACGTCTCCAACGCCTCGCGGACGATGCTGCTCGACATCGGCACGGGCGAGTGGGACCCCGACCTCTGCGAGCTGCTCGGCATCGACCCCGGCCTGCTGCCGACCCCGCGCGGCTCGGCCGAGATCTACGGCACGACGAGCGAGTTCGGCGGCGAGGTGCCGGTCGCCGGGATCGCCGGCGATCAGCAGGCGGCCCTGTTCGGGCAGGCCTGCCACGCGCCCGGCGACGCCAAGAACACCTACGGCACCGGCAGCTTCGTGCTGCTCAACGGCGGCGCCGCCCGCCCCGATCCCGGCGAGGGGCTGCTGGCGACGATCGCCTGGGGACTCGGCGGCGAGACCACCTACGCGCTCGAGGCGTCGGTGTTCGTCACCGGCGCCGCCGTGCAGTGGCTGCGCGACGGGCTCGGGCTGATCGCGAGCGCCGCCGAGACCGAGGCGCTCGCCGCCTCGCTCGACGGCAACGACGGCGTCTACTTCGTGCCGGCGCTGACCGGCCTCGGCTCGCCCTACTGGGACCCGTACGCGCGCGGGACCCTGATCGGCCTCACCCGCGGCAGCGGACGGGCGCAGATCGTCCGCGCGACGCTGGAGGCGATCGCCTACCAGACCGTCGACGCGGTCCGCGCCCAGGAGGCGGCGTCGGGCCGGTCGCTGGCGAAGCTGCGCGCCGACGGCGGCGCCGTCGCCAACGCCTGGCTGATGCAGTTCCAGGCCGACGCGCTCGGCGTTCCCGTCGTCGTTCCCGAGATCGCCGAGACGACCGCGCTCGGGGCCGCCTACCTGGCCGGGATCGCGGTCGGCAAGTGGGACCTCGAGGCGGTCGGCCGCATGTGGCGCGAGCGCGCCACCTACGAGCCGCGGATCTCCGCCGACGAGCGCCAGTCGCTGCTCGAGCGCTGGCACCGGGCGGTCGAGCGCAGCCGCGACTGGGCGCGGGACCGGGCCGAATAGGCTCAACCCGTGGCCACCCACCTCGTCACCGGCTTTCCGGGCTTCATCGGCCGCCGGCTCGTCGCGGCGCTGGCCGAGCGCGAGGCCGATGCCGAGATCATCGCCCTGGTCGAGCCGCGGATGGCCGAGCCCGCCCGCGCCGCGGCGGCCGCGATCGACCCCGGGCGGATCGAGATCGTCGCCGGCGACATCGCCGCCCGCCGGCTCGGCCTCGGCGCCGGCGACTACGAGCAGCTCGCGGCGCGGGTCGAGACCGTCCACCATCTCGCCGCGATCTACGACCTCGCCGTCCCGGAGGGGATCGCTCAGCGGGTCAACGTCGAGGGCACCGGCAACGTGCTCGACCTCTGCCGTGACGCCGAGCGGCTGGCGCGGCTCAACTACGTCAGCACCGCCTACGTCGCCGGGACCCGGACCGGCGTCGCCTACGAGCACGAGCTCAACCTCGGCCAGGGGTTCAAGAACCACTACGAGGCGACCAAGTTCCAGGCCGAGGTCTGGGTGCGGGAGCTGAGCGACCGGATCCCGACGACGATCATCCGGCCCGCGATCGTGGTCGGCGACTCGCGGACCGGAGCGACGCAGAAGTTCGACGGCCCCTACTACCTGCTGCGCTTCATCGCCGCCGGCGTCGCCCGCGGCATGCCGATCGCCAACATCGGCCGCGGCGCGGTGCCGTTCAACGTCGTCCCGGTCGACTTCATCATCGACGCGATGCTCGCGCTCGGCGCGCTCGAAGCCGCCGCCGGCGAGACCGTCCACCTCTGCGACCCCGACCCGCTCAGCGCGCACGAGCTCGTCGAGCTGCTCGCCCGGCTCTACGCCGGCCGCCGGCCGAGCTACCGGCTGCCGCCCCGCGCGGTCGCCGCGGCGCTGCGCTCGCGCGCGGTCCGCGACCTCTACGGCGGCGTCCCGGCCGAGTCGGTCCGCTACCTCAACCACCCGCTCCGCTACGACACCCGCCGCGCGACCGCGCTGCTCGGCGCCGCCGGCCTGCGCTGCCCGCGGTTCGGCGAGTACGCGCCGGCGATCGTCGAGTTCTTCCGCCGCCACGAGGACGATCCGGCCTTCGCCGGGAAGTAACCGTCGACCGCTCCGGGGTACTGAACTCTGCGCCCGGCCCGCGGCGGGCGCACCGGTGATGAGCGAGATCAAGCCGCAGCGCTACAAGGACCCCCGCCCCGAGGAGATCTTCCTGCCGTTCCACGAGCGCGCGCGGACGCACGACCCCGACTGGGTCTACAACGCCGTCCGCCTCGTCACGACGCCGATCTCGCTGCTGCTCTACCGGACCCGGCCGATCGAGGTCGACAACGTTCCCGCATCGGGGCCGGTGATCCTCGCCGCCAACCACTTCTCAAACTACGACCATTTCCTCGCCGGGGTCTGGCTGCGCCGCCAGATCCGCTTCGTCGCGAAGTCGCAGATGTTCAAGCGGAACGCGGTGCTCGACTACGTCTACTCGCACGGCGGCGTCTTCCCGGTCCGCCGCGGGCACGCCGACGCGGAGGCGTTCAAGACGATGCACGCGGTCCTCGACCGCGGCGGCTGCCTGATGATCTACTGCGAGGGCGGGCGCTCGCGCAGCGGCGAGCTCGGCGAGCCGCGTCCCGGCATCGGCCGGATCGCGCTCGAGTCGGGGGCCCCGGTCGTGCCCGTCGCGCTGTCGGGCTCGCAGGGCATCCGCGGCTGGAAGAAGCTCGCGTTCCCGCAGATCTCGATCCGCTACGGGGAGCCGCTCAGCTTCGCGGCCGTCGCCGCGCCGACCCGCGAGCAGCAGATCGAGTGCGCGGAGGAGATCTTCTCCCAGGTCCGCGAGATGTTCGAGGAGCTCCGCCGCGACGGTGGCCGCGCGGTGGCGCGGCGCGTGCGCGAGCGGCCGGGGCTGCCGCGCGGCGGCGCCCGCTACTCGTAGCGCCGCTCGAGCTCGGGCCAGCGGTCGGCGTCGTGGCCGGGGATGATGACCGCGCGCGGATAGGTGCGGGCGAACTGCTGCAGCTCGCGCAGCGAGCGCCGCCAGTTGTGCATGTCGGCGGGGGCCGGGGGCGGGTCGGCGCCCCCCAGCTGGGCGCTGGTGTAGATCGCGTCGCCGGCGATCACCAGGTCGCGGTCCGCCAGCCGGCAGATCAGCGAGCAGTGGCCGGGCGAGTGGCCGGGCGTGTAGGCGAGGCGGACGCTGCCGTCGCCGAACAGGTCGAAGGTGCGGCCGAAGCTCGCGTAGGAGGAGATCCCGGGGCCGTCGAAGTCGACGGTCCGGTAGTCGAACAGGTAGTCGAAGTGGGCGGGGTGGTAGCCGTGCAGCAGCGGCCGGTCGTCGGTCGTCGCCTTGTCCCACTCGCGCTCGGAGACGACGAACGTTGCCCCCGGGTACTCGGCGATGCCCGAGGTGTGGTCGAAGTGCATGTGGGTGAGGATCACCGTCTGCAGCCGCTTGGCGTCGATCCCGCGCTCGCGCAGCTGCGCGGTGACCGTCCGCCCGGGCTCGACCCGCGCCCGGCTCGCCCAGGCCATCGCTCGCCCGAGGTTGGCGGCGGGCTTGGCCGCGACCGAGCTGTGGAAGGCGGTGTCGACGAGCACCGGCCCGGCCGCCGGATGGGTGATCAAGAAAGCCGGGATCGGCGCCCAGACCCACTTCGAGCGCGGCGTTCCGATGCCGAGCATCCGCAGCCGGCGCAGGCGCCCGCCCGGGTTCTCGAAGAACGCCCGCGGGGCCTGCACCTCGCCGCCGAGCAGCGGCTCGACGGCAACCGTCGCGCCCGTCTCCGCGCCGTTCGGCAGCGGGCCGACCAGGGGCTTCGCCTCCGCCTTCAGCTTGCTCATCGGCCGCCGAGGCTACCTCCCGTCCGGCCCGGTCCCGGCGGTCGGGAGCGCGGGCGCACGAAGGCTCGCATACGCTGCGCCGATGGCCGCCCGACCGTCGCGGATCTTCGCCCCCGGGCTGCTCGCGGGGCGGGTCTGCCTGGTCTCGGGCGCCGGCAGCGGGATCGGCCGTGAGAGCGCGCTCGAGCTCGCCCGGCTCGGCGCCACCGTGGTCGGCTGCGGCCGCCGGATCGAGCCCCTGCGAGAGACCGTCGCCGAGGTCGAGGCGAGCGGCGGCAGCGCCGAGGCGGTCGCCGCCGACATCCGCGACGAGCAGGCGGTCGAAGCCCTCGTCGACTCGGTGATCGAGCGGTACGGGCGGATCGACCTCCTCGTCAACAACGCCGGCGGCCAGTTCCTCGCCCCGGCCGAGACGATCTCGGCGAAGGGCTTCCGGACGGTCACCGAGCTCAACGTCCAGGGCACCTGGAACATGACCCACGCGGCGGCGACGAAGGCGTTCATCCCCCAGGGCGACGGGGGCAAGGTCGTGAGCGTGACGCTGTCGCCGCACCACGGGATGCCCGGCATGGTCCACTCCGGCGCCGCCCGGGCGGCGGTCGAGAACATGATGCGGACGTTGGCGATCGAGTGGGCCCGGTTCGGGATCCGCCTCGTCGCGATCGCGCCCGGGCAGATCGACACCGAGGTCTTCCGGACCAAGTACCCGCAGGAGATCGTCGCGACGGTCCCGGCGACGATCCCGCTCGGCCGCCTCGGCCGCCCCGAGGAGATCGCCTGGCTGATCGCCTACCTGGCCTCGCCGGCCGGCGACTTCTTCAGCGGCACCGTGCTGACGATCGACGGCGGCCGCGACAACTGGTTCGGCGCCTGGCCGCCGCGGCTGCAGGCGGGCGAGGCGGGCGAGCCGCCCGTCGAGGAGCGGCGCTGAGCGCTCGCTCGCGGCCGCGCGGCCGCTCGTGACGGCGGCCCCGATCCGCCCCCGCGACCGCCGGCCGCCGCGCCGCGACCCGGCGCCGGCAGGACGTGCGGGCGGCGCATCGAATCAACCGATGGCCGAGACCCACAGGAGGACCCCGATCAACGACGGCAATCACAAGAAGCTGGCCCTGGTGGCGATGATCTTCGCGGTCGCGATGACGTTCATCGACCAGACGATCGTCTCGATCTCGATCCCGACGATCGAGGACGACATCGACCTGAGCCCGACCGGGGCACAGTGGATCGTCAACGGCTACATGCTGGCGCTGGCGGCGATGTTCGCGTTCGGCGGCCGCATCGCCGACATCGCCGGCCACCGCCGCATGGTGCTGGTCGGGATCGCGATCTTCGCCGGCGCCTCGGCGCTCTGCGGCGCCGCGCCGAGCGGCTCGCTCGGCGAGGCCTGGTTGATCGCGTTCCGCGTCGTTCAGGGGGCGGGCGCGGCGATCATGTTCCCGGCCGCCCTGGCGATCGTCGTCTCCGCCTTTCCGCAGTCCGAGCGCGGCCGGGCGCTGGCGATCTTCTTCGGCGTCGCCGGAGGGATGACCGCGCTCGGCCCGATCGCCGGCGGCTACCTGATCGAGGTCTCCTGGCGAGCGATCTTCTGGATCAACGTTCCGATCGCGATCGTCGCGGTGATCCTGACCCTGCGCGCGCGGCCCGACGACACCCGGCGGCCGGCGCCGATCGACTACCGCGGCCTCGTCCTGTTCGCGGGCGGCATGGCGCTGCTCGTGCTCGGCCTGCAGCAGTCGAGCACCTGGGGCTGGGCCAGCGCCTGGACGGTCGCCGCGATCGTCGTCGGCGCCCTGCTGCTGGTCGCGTTCGTCCGTGCCGAGATCGGCACCGAGCACCCGCTGATGCAGATGCGCTTCTTCGGCGACCGCGCCTTCGCGGTCGACAACGCGATCCTGTTCCTGATCTCGATCGCGTTCGTGCCGATGTTCCTGTTCGCGAGCCTCTACTCGCAGATCGCGCTCGGTGACGACGCCTCCCAGGCGGGCCTCTACATCGGCATGTTCTTCCTCGGCTTCGTGGTCTCCGCCCAGCGCGGCGGCGCGATCCTCGACAGGCAGGGGGCGAAGCGCGCCGTGGTGCCGGGCTGCGTGATCGCCGCGGTCGGCTTCTACCTGTGGGCGCGGACGATGCCCGACATCGGCTACAGCGACGGCGGCGGCTGGTGGCGCGTCGTGCTCGCCGGCGTCGGCACCGGGATGATCCTCGGGCCGGTCAGCACCGACGCGCTCAACCGCGTGCCGAGGACGAGCTACGGCGAGGCGACCGGGATCACCCAGACGGCCCGCAACCTCGGCGCCAGCATCGGCCTCGCCGTCCTCGGGACGATCCTGATCGCCGAGAACAAGACCAACATCGTCGACAAGCTGACCTCGCTGAAGGGCTCCGATCGGCTCCCCGAGAGCGTCGCCAAGGGGGTCGCCGACTCGGTCAGCCAAGCCGCCTCCGGGGGCGGTGGCGGCGGCTCGGGCCACGCCACCGCCGCGCAGCTGCAGGCGGTCCAGGACGCCTTCGCGCTGTCGACGCAGACGACGTTCTACGTGATGGCGGGCGCGATGGCGCTGGCCGCGGTCGTCGCCTGGTTCGGGATGCCGGGCGGCATGGCTCCCGAGATCGCGGATGCCGAGCCGCGGCCTACGGAGCCGCAGCCTACGAGTACATCCCCGTGAACTGGCCGCCGGTGACGTTGATCACCTGGCCGTGCACGTAGTTGGCGTACTCGGAGCACAGCAGCAGCACCGGGCCCGCCGCCTCCTCGGGCTGAGCCGGGCGACCGAGCGGGATCATCATCGAGGCCATCGACCGCATCTGCTCGGGGATGCCGAGCTCGATCTTCTCGCCGCCGCGCTCGATCTCGCCCGACTGCTCCTTGGCCGCGGTCAGGCGGGTCTCGACGAAGCCGAAGGCGATCGCGTTGCAGTTGACCTTGAACTGGCCCCACTCCTTAGCGATCGTCTTCGTCAGCCCGGTCACGCCCGCCTTCGCGGCCGAGTAGTTGGCCTGGCCCGCGTTGCCCATCGTGCCCGAGACCGAGGAGATGTTGACGATCTTGCGGAACACCTCGCGGCCCTCGGCCTGCTCCGCCTTCGCCGCCTCGCGCCAGTGCGGAGCGAGCGCTCGGATCACCCGGAACGGCACCACGGTGTGGATCTCGAGCATCGCCTGGAACTGCTCGTCGCTCATCCGGTGGACGACGCCGTCCCAGGTGTAGCCGGCGTTGTTGACGACGCAGTCGATCGCGCCGAACGCATCGACGCCCGCCTTGACGAGGTCGTCGCAGGCGCCCGGCGCGGTCAGGTCGCCGCTGAAGACCGCGGTCTCGCCGTCGATCTCGTTCGCCGCCTGCTCGGCGACGTCGCCGTCGATGTCGTTGATCAGGACCCTGGCGCCCTCGGCGACGAACAGCTCCGCCGTCGCCCTGCCGATGCCGCGGGCCGAGCCCGTGATGATCGCTGCCTTGCCGTCGAGAAGTCCCATTCGTGAGTGCTCCAATCGTGCTTCGTGTGGGCGCCGGACCCTAGTGACCGGCGCCGGCGCGCGGTTCGCGGGCCATGACCACGATCGGGAACCCGGGCGCCGGCTCGCCGCGCCCGACGACCGCGAAGCCGTGGCGCTCGTAGAAGGCGACCTGCCGCGGCGTGTGGGTGTCGAGCGCGCAGAGCTCGCCGGCGCGGTCGCGCAGGCGCAGGTCGTGATCGAGCAGCCGCCCGGCGAGGCCGTGGCCGAACAGCGCCGGCTCGGTCGCGATCGTGTCGAGGAACCAGTGCGGCGCGCTCGGTCGCAGCGAGCGGATCAGCTCGTCGGCGGCGCGGATCGCCGGCGCCCGCTCGCCGTAGGAGCCGTAGTCGTCCTCGCTGCGCCGGGCGTCGAAGCGCTCGGCCCCGGGGTGGTCGCGCGGCGGGATCCACAGCGTCACCGTCTCGAGGCCGATCGTCCAGCAGTCGCCGTGGGCCAGGAACCGGTCGCGAATGTCGGCGACGATTCGCTCCCGCAGCCGCTGCTCGCGATCGCTGGGGTCGGGCAGCGTCCAGGCGCCCCACGGCTCGTGCCAGGCGAACGCACGCGCGATCAGCGCCGCCGCGCGGTCGGCGTCGGCCGCCACGAGCGGCCGCGGCTCGGTGTCGGTTGGCGTCGTGACGACGAGCAGCCTAGGGACTCGCGGCCGGCCCGCCCGAGCCCGCCGATCGCAACGACGGGCCGCGACGTTCCGGCGCGACCGGCGGCCGCGATGCCGCCGATCGCCGGAGCCGCCGGACTCGGCCGCTGTGCCGCGGGGCCCGGCCCCTGTGCCGCGGGGCCCGGCCGCTGTGCCGCGACGTGGCCCGCGAAGCGGTTCACGCTGAGCAAGCCCGCGGGCCAGGTGAGATGCCGCCGGACGGGCGGGGGCCGCCGCGGCGGCCTGGCCCGCGAAATCGCGCACGTTGAGCGAGCCCGCGGGCCAGGGGAGGCCGCGCGCCGGGCGAAGGCCCCACCAGCCCGGGGCGGGGGCCGCCGCGGCGGCCTGGCCCGCGAAATCGCGCACGTTGAGCGAGCCCGCGGGCCAGGGGAGGCAGGTGAGGTGGCGTGGCCCGCGGAACGGCGCAGCCTGAGCGAGATCGCGGGCCAGGCTCGCTCGACGGTCGCCGGCCGGCCGGCTCGAGGCGCCGCGCAACGCCGAGACGGCTTGGGTCGGTGCGGAGGATCCGCCGGGCGGCGATGACGAGCTACGTCGCCGCCGCCGGCTCAGAGGCCGAGGCCACGGCCGATGATCTCCTTCATGATCTCGTCGGTGCCGCCGCCGATCGGGCCGAGGCGGGCGTCGCGCAGCGCCCGCTCGACCTCGTACTCGCGCATGTAGCCGTAGCCGCCGTGGATCTGGACCGCGTCGTCGGCGACCTCGAGCGCCGCGCGCTGGGTGAACAGCTTCGCCTTCGTCACCTCGGCGAGTGCGTCGTCGCCGCCGGCGAGCAGCCGCAGCGCGTGGTAGGTGAGCGCGCGGCCGGTCTCGAGCTTGGTCGCCATCGCCGCGATCTTGTGGCGGATCGCCTGCAGCGACCCGATCGGGCGGCCGAACGCCTCGCGCTGGCGCGCGTAGGCGACGGCACGGCGCAGGCACCAGTCGATCGCTCCGACCGCCCCGAGCGCCATCAGCAGCCGCTCCCACTGGAAGTTGGCCATGATCAGCTTGAAGCCGCCGTGCTCCTCCCCGAGCAGGTTCTCGGCCGGCACGAAGACGTCGCTGAAGGCGAGCTCGCCGGTGTCGGAGGCGTGCCAGCCGAGCTTCTCGAGCTTGCGCGAGACCTCGTAGCCCGGCATCTCACGCTCGAGGATCAGGAACGAGATGCCGCCGTGACCGCCATCGGGCCTGGTCCGCACCGCGCAGACGAGGAAGTCGGCGCGAACGCCGTTGGTGATGAACGTCTTCGCGCCGTTGACCACCCAGCCGCCGTCGACGGGTTCGGCGCGGGTGCGGATCGAGGCGACGTCGGAGCCGGCGCCGGGCTCGGTGATCCCGAGCGCGGCGATCTTCTCGCCGGCGATCGCCGGCCGCAGGAAGCGCTCGTGCTGCTCGTCGGTGCCGAACATCCAGACCGGCGGCGTGGCGATGCCGGTGTGGGCGCCGATCCCGGCGGCGACCCCGCCCGCCATTCCGGCGGCGGCGATCTCCTCGGCCCAGACGGCGTCGAAGACCTGATCGCCGCCCTGCCCCCCGAGCCGCTCGGGGTAGCGGAGGCCGAGGAAGCCGAGCTCTGCGGCGCGCTCGAAGAGCTCGCGCGGGAACTCGCGCCGCTGCTCCCAGTCGGCCTGATGGGGGAGGACCTCGGCCTCGACCCAGCGTCGGACCGTCGCCCGCAGCTCCTCGTGCTCGGGCTCGAACGGCGGCACGAGCGCACGCACGCCGCTGTCCTTGACGACCGTCATCGACCCGCCACGCTACCCGGCGCCGGGCCGCTGCGATAGAAGGCACGGATGCTGAGCGGATTCAAGGACTTCATCTCGCGCGGGAACGTCATCGATCTCGCCGTCGCGGTCGTGATCGGCAGCGCCTTCGGGGCGCTGGTCGCATCGCTGGTCGCCGACCTGATCACGCCGCTGATCGGGGCGATCATCGGCGAGCCCGACTTCAGCGGGCTGACGTTGACGATCAACGGCTCCGAGCTCACCTACGGCAACTTCCTCAACGCCCTGATCTCGTTCCTCTCGGTCGCCGCCGCGGTCTACTTCTTCGTCGTCGTCCCGCTCGCGAAGCTCGACGAGCTCCGCCACGGCCCGAAGCAGGCCGGCACCCGCGAGTGCCCCGAGTGCCTCTCCGAGGTCCCGTTCGCGGCACGCCGGTGCGCGTTCTGCACGAGCGCGCTGGGGCCGGCCGACCCGGCGCCCTGAGCGCGCCGGCTCAAGCGAGCAGCTCGCGCATCCGCTCGAGCAGGGTGCCGGCGTCGAACGGCTTGTCGATGAAGTCGACCCGGCCCGCGGTCGGGCCGAGCTCGGTCGGCGGGCCCTGGTCGCTGTAGCCGGACATGAACAGGACGTGCAGCCCCGGCCGCATCGCCACCGCGCGGCGGGCGAGGTCGTCGCCGCGCATGCCCGGCATCACGAGATCGGCGAGCAGCAGGTCGAAGCCGGCCGCGGGGTCGTCGAGCAGCTCGAGCGCCTCGGCTCCGCCGCCGGCGGAGCTGACCGTGTAGCCGGCGCCCTCGAGGATCCGCTCGGCGACGCGACGGACGGCGATGTCGTCCTCGGCGACCAGGATCGACTCGCCGCGTCCGGCCGGGGCGGCGCGGGTCGGGCGCGTCGCCTGGGGAACGCCGCCCTCGGCCGCCGGCAGGTGGATCTCGATGCTCGTGCCGAGCCCCGGCTCCGACGAGAGGTCGATCATCCCGCCCGCCTGGGTGACGATCGTGTAGACGGTCGCCAGCCCGAGCCCGGTCCCCTGGCCCGACGACTTCGTCGTGAACATCGGCTCGAAGGCGCGCGCGGCGACCTCGCTGTCCATCCCCGTGCCGGTGTCGGAGACGAGCAGCCGCACGAACCGCCCGGGCTCGACCCCGGGCGAGACGACCGTGTCCTCGGAGCTGAGCTCGACGTTCTCGGTCTCGAACGTGAGCACGCCGCCGGCCGGCATCGCGTCGCGCGAGTTGACCGCGAGGTTGATCAGGATCTGCTCGATCCGCGCCGGATCCTCGGCGATCGGCCAGAGCCCCTCGCGGAGCCGGCGCTCGACCTGCACGTGGGCGCCGATCGTCGAGCGCAGGAAGCCGTCGAGGCCGGAGATCAGCTCGTTGAGGTCGAAGACGACGCTGGCGCCGGTCTCGCGCCGGGCAAGGATCATCAGCTGGCGGACGAGGCCGACGCCGCGCTCGGCGGCGCGGCGGATCTCCTCGATGTCGTCGTGGGCGGGCGAGCCCGGCGGCACCGAGCCGGCGGCGAAGCGGGCGTAGTTGATGATCACGCCGAGGATGTTGTTGAAGTCGTGGGCGATGCCGCCGGCGAGCTGGCCGATCACCTGCAGCGGCGTCTCCTCCTGGGGACCCTCGGGATCGTTCACTCGAGCAGCCCCCAGCGCATCGCCGTCGCGACCGCGCCGGCGCGATCGGCGGCCCCGAGCTTCTCGTAGAGGTTCCGCAGGTGGGTCTCGACCGTCGGCCCGGAGAGATGGAGCTCGGCGCCGATCCGCTCGATCGTGCGGCCCTCGGCCAGGAGCGCCAGCACCTCGGCCTCGCGGCCGGTCAGCGCCGGCCGGTCGGAGCTCTCGCGGAGCTGGATCTCGTTCGCGATCCCGGCGCTGAACTGGGGAGCGATCACGGTCTCGCCGCGCCCGGCGGTGACGATCGACTCGATCAGCTCGGTGTGGTCGGAGGCCTTCGAGATGTAGCCCGCGGCGCCCGCGGCGAGCGCGCTGTAGGCGGCGGCGGAGTCCTCGTAGCCGGTCAGCAGCATGATCCGCGTGCGCAGCCCGTCGCGCTTGGCGGCGGCGACGATCTTGAGCCCGTCGAGCCCGGGCATCCGCACGTCGACGACGGCGACGTCGGGCTCGAGCTCCTGCAGTCGCTCGAGCGCGTCGCGGCCGTCGGCGCTGGAGCCGACCAGCTCGAGCTCGTCGCGCTCGGCGATCGCCCGCTCGAGGCCCTGCCGGTAGACGGGGTGGTCGTCGGCGATCAGGATCGTCAGACGACTGGGCGGCGCGGCCATCGGCGCCATTCTTTCAGGCGGTCTGGCGTCCCCACGCGGCATCCGGCGCCGGCCGGCGGGCGTGCGCCGGGCGAGCCCACCGGTTGCAGGATCTTGTGCCGCGACGTCCAAACTTTGGTCTTCGATCGGACAAACGCTGTCAATCATCCGTCCAGGGCCCTAAGGTTGTTCCCGGATCGGCCGAGAGGGACAGCGAACGGACTTCATCCCACGAACCGACGCGGCGGCGTGTCCGCCGCGTTCCTCCAGGTCCGATCCATACCCATCCCCCGCCTCGACCCGCTCATGACGAGCGGGTCGAGGCTCTTTTCGGCCCGCGATCGCGGCGCCGACGCGGCGGTCGCCGGCGCTCGAGCAATCCCGCTACGTCGCCGGCGCTCGAGCAATCCCGCCGCGGCCGCCGCCCGACCGCGGGCGGGAGCGGCGGGCGCCGCGTTCGGCTACTAGAAAACTAGAGGCCGTAGGAGCGGCCGATCACCTCGAGCATCACCTCGTCGGAGCCGGCGCCGATCCGGTTCAGGCGCATGTCGCGGTAGGCGCGCTCGACGTTGTACTCCTTCATGTAGCCGTAGCCGCCGTGGATCTGGACGCACTCGTCGGCGACCTCGCAGCCGACCCGGGAGGCGTAGAGCTTCGCCATCGTGATCTCGCGGACCGGGTACTCGCCGTTGGCGAAGCGCCACGCGGTCGTGTAGGTGAGCTGCTTGGCGGCCTCGATCTTCGTCGCCATGTCGGCGAACTTGTGGCGGATCGCCTGGAACTTTCCGATCGGGCGGCCGAACGCCTCGCGCTCCTTCGCGTAGGCGAGCGTCTGCTCGAAGAGCCGTTCGGCGCCGGCGACCGAGCCGATCGCGCCGACCAGGCGCTCGCCCTGGAGCTCCCACGAGATGTGGTAGAAGCCCTTGCCCTCCTGACCGAGCATGTTCTCGGCCGGGACCCGGACGTCCTCGAAGGCGAGCTCGGCGGTGTCGGAGGAGTGCATGCCGAGCTTCTCGAGCTTGCGCGAGACCGAGAAGCCCTCGGTCGGGTTGCCGTCGGCGTCCTTGAGGTCGACGAGGAACAGCGTGATCCCGTCGTGGCGGGCGTCGGGATCGGTCTTTGTGACGAGCAGGATGAAGTCGGCCCGGGCGCCGTTGGTGATGAACGTCTTCGACCCGTTGATCACGTACTCGTCGCCGTCGCGTCGGGCGGTCGTGCGGATCCCGGCGACGTCGGAGCCGGCGCCCGGCTCGGTGATCCCGAGCGCGGCGATCCGCTCGCCCCTGATCCCCGCCGTCAGGTAGCGCTGCTTCTGCTCCTCGGTCCCGAGCATCTCGATCGGCGGCAGGACCATGTCGGTGTGGACGGCGAGGCCCATGTTGAGCCCGCCCGAGCCCGAGTAGGAGAGGCACTCGGCGCGGACCAGCGAGTAGTAGTAGTCGCCGCCCTGGCCGCCGTACTCCTCGGGGAAGCAGAGGCCGACGAAGCCGAGCTCCGCCATCCGCTTCAGCACCGAGTCGGGCCACAGCGTCCGCTCCCACTCCTCGGCGTGCGGCGCCAGCTCGTTCTGCACCCAGGACCGCATCGACTCGCGCAGGTCCTCGTGCTCCTGGGTGAAGATCAGGTGGCGGCCGCTCGATCCGAAGTCGGGCTTGACGACCTGGTCGCGGGTTTCGGTGCTTGCCATGCGGATCGGGGCTCCTTCGCTCGCTGACGCTGTCCCGAAGTGGACAGTAGCACTTCATACTTCCTACTTATGCCGGTAACCCGGTGGGCGCGGCGTTGCGTCCGCCGCGGCCCCTTGTGCGGATCGGATCGGGTCGTCTAGGCTGCGCCCACCGCAGTCGCCGGGGGGTCGGAGGAACGTGTCGACGCAGTTGCAGCAGCAGGACGCACCGGTCAGCGCCGAGCGCGCGGCCGAGCCGCGGCTGCCGCCCGGCTCGCGGGCGCCGGGGCTGCTGCAGATGCGGCGCTGGTTCAGCGACCCGGTCGCGTTCATGGAGTCAAGCCGCGACCGGCACGGCCCGATCTTCCGGGTCCGGCTCGGCGCGTTGAAGCGCTGCGCGATGATCGGCGACCCGGCCGCTGCCTGGCCCGTGCTGACCGGCGATCCGCGGGTCTTCAAGATGGGGCCGACCAACCGCCTGTTCCGGCCCGTGCTCGGCGAGAGCTCCCTGTTCCTGCTCGACGGCGAGGAGCACCGCCATCACCGGCGGATCCTCGCCCCCGCCTTCCATCGCGCCGGGGTGCGTCGCTACGCGGGCCTGATCGAGGAGATCGCCGCCCGCGAGCTGGCGGGCTGGCCGGTCGGTGAGACGTTCGCCCTGCAGGGGGCGATGCGGCGGATCACGACCGAAGCGATCGTGCGGATCGCGTTCGGCGTCTGCCAGCCCGACAACGACGTCAGGCTTCGCAGCCTCGTTCGTCAGATGCTCGACGTCGCCGAGAACCCGTTCGCGCTGATGCCGCAGTTCCAGCGCGAGCTCGGCGGCCGCTCGCCGTTCGGCCGGGTGATGCAGCTGACCCGGCAGATCGACACCATCCTGATCGAGGAGATCGGTATCCGCCGCGACCTGCGAGCCGACGAGCGCGGCGACGACGTGCTCACGATGCTCGCCGTCCCGAAGCCGCACGAGGACGGGTTCATGACCGACCGCGAGATCCGCGACGAGGCGATGACGCTGCTCGTCGCCGGCCACGAGTCGACCGCGAACACGCTCTCCTGGGCGTTCGAGCGCGTCCTCCGCCACCCGCTCGTCTGCGACCGGCTGCTCGCCGAGCTGACGAACGAGGACGACGCCTACGTCGACGCCGTCGTCCGCGAGACGCTGCGCCAGCGCCCGGTGCTGCCGATCACGGCCCGCCGCATCTACGAGCCGCAGGAGATCGGCGGCTTCCGGTTCCCCGCCGGCTGGACGCTGATGCCGTGCATCTACCTGATCCACCGTGACCCCGAGGCATTCCCCGAGCCCGAGCGCTTCCGGCCCGAGCGCTTCCTCGAGAGCCCGAAGCCGAGCTCGCGGGTCTGGGTGCCGTTTGGCGCCGGCTCGCGGCACTGCCTCGGCATGCACCTGGCGATGATGACGATCAAGACCGTGCTGAAGACGGTGCTCGGCCGCGTGACCCTCGTCGCCGAGGGCGATCCGGAGCCGATCGTCCGCAACAACATGACGCTCGCCCCGGGCCGGGGGACGCGCGTGACCCTCGCCGGCAAGCGCTCGGCCGCGGTTCGCAGCGGCGCGCCGGCCGGCGCCTGAACGCGAGCGCCCGGCGCTCAGCTTTTCCGGGCCCGCTGCCGATGAGCAGGGCGAGGGCGTTGCACCGTCCCGGGCAGCGCTGGACAGCGAGAGACGGAAACCATGGGATTGGCGATATTCGAGGGAGCGGCCTCGGACGGCGACGACGTCGGTCGCGCCGCCCTCGGCGCCGGCGCCGATGGCGCCGTGAGCCAGCGCGTGGCGCCGCTGGCCCGTGCCGGCGCCTACGTGACCCTCGCCGGCGTCGGCCTCGGCGGGCTCGGCATCGTCCTCCCGCACCCCTCGTCGTTCAACGAGCCCGCCCTGATCGTGCTCTGGCTGGTGAGCGCGCTCTGGGCGCTCGGCTTCCTCGTCTTCGCCGAGCGGCTGCCGATGGGCGCGATCAGGATCGCCCCGGCGGCCGGAATCGTGCAGGTGACGCTGGCGGTGATCTTCAGCGGCGACGCGCTCGGCGCCTACGCGACCTTCTACCTGTGGCCGTGCTTCTACGCCTTCTACTTCCTCTCCCGGACCGACGCCGCCCTCACCGTCGGCTTCCTCGGCCTCTGCTACGGGACGACGCTGCTGGCGATGAACTCCTCCGACAGCGCCAGCGTCGGCGACCTCACGCACCAGTTCGTGCTCACGGTCGGCAGCCTCGCGATCGCCGGCGTGATGATGCACGCCCTGCGCGAACGGGTCAACGGCCTGTGGACGACCCTGTCGTCGGCCGCCCGGACCGACATGCTGACCGGCTTCCGCAACCGCCACGGCCTCGTCGAGGTGCTCGGCACCGAGATCGCGCGGGCGCGGCCGGAGGCGAACCGGATCGGGCTGCTCAGCGTCCGCCTCGGCGGGATCGGCAAGCTCAGCAAGGAGCAGGGGCACGAGACCGCCGACGGCGTGCTGAAGGAGATCGGACGCCTGCTCGACGAGTCGACCCGGCGGATCGACACGGTCGGCCGGATCGACGCCGCCGAGTTCGCCGTCGTCCTGCCGGAGACCGACGAGCACACCGGCTTCCTGCTCGCCGAGCAGATCCTGACCCGGGTCCGGCGCGCCTACCGCGAGCGCAACATGAGCCTGCGGATCAGCATCGGGGTCGCCAGCTTCCCCAAGCACGGCGTTCGCGCCGAGGACCTGATGCAGGCGGCGGACTCGGCGGCCCAGGTCGCCGAGTCGCTCGGCGCCGATCGCGCCGTCGTCTACAGCGCCGACGTCGACGATGCGCTCGCGGCCGAGACCGGCACCGATCCCAAGGACGGGCGCATGCACCTCGCGACCGTGCTCAGCCTCGCCGAGGTGCTCGACCTGCGCGACCAGCGCAACGCCGCCCACTCGGCCGCCGTCGCCCGCTACTGCGAGCTGATCGGCCACGAGCTCGGCCTGCCCGAGCCGCGGATCAACCGGCTGCGGCTGGCCGGGATGCTCCACGACATCGGCAAGATCGGGATCGCCGACTCGATCCTCGACAAGCCCGGGCCGCTCTCGCCCGGGGAGTGGGACCAGGTCCGGCGCCACCCCGAGATGGCGGCGCGGATCCTCGGCGCGAAGGAGCTGACCGACATCCGCGAGTGGGTGCTGGCCCGCCACGAGCAGCCCGACGGCCACGGCTATCCGCGCGGCATCAGCGGCGATGAGATCCCGCTCGAGGCGCGGATCCTGGCGGTCGCCGAGTCCTACGACGCGATCACCAGCGAGCGCCCCTACCGGGCCGCCAGGTCCCCCGAGGAGGCGCTCAGCGAGCTCGGCCGCTACGCCGGCAGCCAGTTCGACGGCCGCGTCGTCGACGCGCTCAACCGGGGCCTGTCGTCTGTCGAGGCGGCGAGCCCACGGTAGCGGCCGAGCGCTCGCGGGCGGCGCCGAGCCGGCCGCCCCCCGGCCACCACGCGGCCGCGCCGAGCAGCCGCAGGAAGGCGGGGATCAGCAGGCCGCGAACGATCGTCGCGTCGAGCAGCACCGCGATCGCGATCGCGATCGCGAACTCCTTGATGATCACCAGGTCGGAGAAGGCGAAGGCGCCGACCGCGACCGCCAGCAGCACCGCCGAGGCGCTGATCAGGCGCCCGCTGCGGGCTACCGCCTCGATGATCGCCTCGGTCTCGCCGGCGGCGCCGGCCCGCGCCTCCCTGACCCGCGAGAGCAGGAAGATCCCGTAGTCGGTCGAGAGCCCGAAGGCAACCGCGAACGCGAGCACCGGCACCGAGATGTCGATCCCGATCACCGCGTCGGTGCCGAGCAGCTCGGCGCTCCAGCCGGTCGTGAACAGGGCGCTCATCGCTCCCAGCGCCGCGGCGACCGAGAGCAGGTTCATCGCCACGGCGAGCAGCGGCAACAGCAGCGAGCGGGTCATCGCCGCGACCAGCAGCAGGTTGGTGACGAGCAGGATCGCGAGCGCCTCGGGGACGTGGTCGCGGACGCTCGTCCGTTGGTCGGTGAGCTCCGCCGCGCGGCCCCCGACCGCGGTGCCCGCCGGCACCGTCGCGCGCACCGAGGCGACCAGGTCCTGGCCCGCGTCGGACAGCGGGTCGGCGCCGGACTCGACCCGGATCGCCTTGCGACCGTCGCCGAGGTCGGTGCGGCTGACGTCGCTGACGTCCGGCAGCCGCGCCAGCGTGCGGGCGATCTCGCCGGCGCCGCCGGCCGGCACGATCGCGTGCAGGACCGTGTCCGGCAGCTCCGGGAACGACTCGTCGAGGCCCTCCTCCACGATCCGCGCCGAGTCGGTGCCCGGCAGCGCCCGCGCGTCGGGCGTCGTCAGCTCGGCGCCCAGCACCTGGCTGGCGAGCGCCAGCGTCGTCGCCGCGCCGATCACGATCGAGACGACCGGCACCCGGCAGACCAGCGCCGGCAGCCGCCGCCAGAAGCTGCTGCGGGCGCCGATGCCGGCGCGGAGCGGGTCGCGGCGGACCGCGAAGCGGTTGATCGAGGGGCCGAGCAGGGCGAGCGCCGCCGGCAGCGCCAGCAGCGAGGTGAGGCCGGCCAGGAGCGCCGTCAGCGCGCCCGCGATCCCGGTCGAGTGCAGGAACGGCTGCGGGAAGACGGTCAGCGCCGCCAGCGCCGCGGCGACGGTCAGCGCGCTGAAGGCGATCGTGCGCCCCGCGGTCCGCAGCGTCCGCAGGTGCGCGGCCCGGTAGTCGACGGGGCCGCCGCCGGCGATCTCCTCGCGGAAGCGGGCGATCACGAACAGGCTGTAGTCGATCGCGAGGCCGACGCCGAGGCCGGTCACGACCTGCAGCGAGAACAGGTCGATCGCGGTCAGCCCGGTGAGCAGCCGCAGCGCCGCGAAGCTGACGAGGATCGTCATCGCCGCGACGAGCAGCGGCAGCACCGCGGCGACGAGCGTGCGGAAGACGACGAGCAGCAGGACCAGCAGCAGCGGCGCCGCCAGCAGCTCGATCCGGCGCGAGTCGTCCTCGGAGCGGAGGCCGACCTGGTAGGCGGCGACAGCGGTGCCGCCGGCCGCGACGCCGGGCAGGCCGGCGACCGCGGCCGCCGCGTCGGCGCCGACGTCGACCCGGTTGGCGCCGGGCTCGAGGTAGCCGACGACGAGCGCGTGGCCGTCGGCGGCGCTGAGCCGCGGGCTCGTGCCGGGCCCGGCGACCGCGGCGATCCCGTCGACCGCGGCGAGCGCGGCCTCGGCCGCGGCCGCGTCGGCGCCGGGATCGACGAGCAGGATCACCTCGGGATCGGGCGTGCGCCCGGTCGCCGCCTCGATCTGCCCGTAGGCGCGCTGGACCTCGGAGTCGGAGTCGCTGATGTCGAACGGATCGACGCGGTCGAAGACGTCGGCGGCGATCGCGGCGGCGGCGATCAGGATCACGAGCGCCGCGATGAGCACGGTCCAGGAACGCAGGTATGTGGCTTTGGCTACTGCGCTCATCCCTGATCGGCGGGGACCGGCGTCCCCTCGACGGCGGGTAGGATATGGGCGTCCGGGGCGGCTTCGCGTCGGCGGCGGGCCGGGAGCACGAAAAGTAGGAAGCGTGACTTCCCACTTCATGCGCTGCTAGGCTCAGACGGCGGCTCGAGCCGCGCTGCCATGGACTACGAACAGCTGCTCTACGAGGTCTCCGGTGGCGTCGCCACCATCACCCTGAACCGCCCGCAGCAGCGCAACGCGCTCTCCGCGCAGATGCTGGCCGAGCTCGTCGACGCGCTCGAACGCGTCCGCGACGACGACGCGGCCCGTGCGCTCGTGCTGCGTGGCGCTGGCGAGAAGGTCTTCTGCGCCGGCGCCGACCTCGGCGGGTTCGCCGCCGATGCGCCGCTCGTCGAAAAGCACTTCTCCTCCGACCTGTTCCTGCGCTTCTTCCGGCTGATGCCGCGGCTCGGCAAGCCGTCGCTGTGTGCCGCCAACGGTCACGTGCTCGCCGGCGGCCTCGGCCTGGCGCTGTCCTGCGATCTGGTGATCGCGCGCGAAGGGATCAGCTTCGGCACGCCCGAGATCAACGTCGGCGCCTTCCCCTACATGATCATGGCGATCATCTACCGCAACGTGCCGCGCAAGAAGGTGAACGAGATGATGCTGCTCGGCGAGCGGATCGGGGCCCACCAGGCGGTCGAGTACGGGCTCGCCAACCGGGTCGTGGCGGCGGACGAGTTCGAGGCCGCGGTCGCCGACTGGGCGGCGCGGCTGGCCGCCAAGAGCCCGGTGCTGATGCGGCTCGGCCACGACGCGATCTACCGGCAGCAGGACATGGCGATCGACGACGCGCTCGAGTTCCTGCGCAGCCAGCTCTCGCTGACGTTCTCGACCGAGGACATCGAGGAGGGCGTCAAGGCGTTCTTCGAGAAGCGCGAGCCGCAGTGGAAGGGGCGCTGAAGCCGCGGTGAGCCGCTTCTCCGACCCGGTGATCATCAGCTGCTCGATCAGCGGCGCGATCGCCAACCGCGACCAGTGCCCGGCGATCCCCTACACGCCGGCCGAGTACGCGGCGGAGGCGCGTCGCGCGGTCGACGAGGGCGCCGCCCAGATCCACATCCACGCCCGCAGCCCCGACGGCGTCCCCTCCTACGAGATCGAGGACTTCGCCGCGATCACCGCGGCGATCAGGGCCGAGGTCGGGGACGTGATCATCAACTACTCGACCGGCGCGATCGGGGTGCCGCTGGAGCAGCGGATCGCCTACCTCGAGGCGCTGAAGCCCGACGTAGCGGCGCTGAACATGTCGTCGATGAACTACGCGAAGTACTCGCGGCGGCGCAAGGACTTCGTCTTCAAGGCGGTGTTCGAGAACAGCTTCGACACGATCATCGAGCTGATCGAGGCGATGCGGGCGAACGGGATCCAGCCCGAGCACGAGTGCTTCGACGCCGGCCACGTCGCCAACCTCGACCCGCTGCTCGACATGGGCCTGCTCGAGCCGCCGCTGCAGATCTCGCTGGTGATGGGGGTGACCGGAGGCGTCCGGCCGGTGCCGCGCAACGTCACCGCGATGTCGGACCAGATCCCGGGCGGCCCCGAGGGGCCGAGCAACTGGCAGCTGATCGGCGTCTCGCGCGATCAGTGGAAGCTGCTGGCGAGCGCGCTCGTGCTCGGCGGCAACGTCCGCGCCGGCCTCGAGGACAACCTCTACCTGCCCGACGGCGAGATGGCGCGCTCGAACGGCGAGCTGATCGCCAAGGCGAGGCAGATGGCCGAGGACGTCGGCCGCCGCGCCGCAACGGTTGCCGAGGCGCGGGAGCTGCTCGGGCTGAGCGCGGGCTGATGGCCGCGGGCCGGGGGGCTCTGGGCGAGCCGACGCTGAAGATCTCCGAGCTCGCCGAGGGGGCCGGGGTGCCGGTCGCGACCGTGCGCCACTACCTGCGCGAGGGGCTGCTGCCCGAGGGTCGCAAGACGAGCCGCAACATGGCCTACTACCCGCCCGCGCTGATCGACCGGATCAAGCTGATCAAGCAGCTGCAGGAGGAGCGGTTCATGCCGTTGCGGGTGATCGGCGAGCTGCTCGCCAGCGAGGACGGCGACACCGACCGGGTGCGCTCGCGGATCGAGGCCGCCGACCGCGGGCTCGACGCGGCGCTGGCGCGCGAGCGCGAGCGGGTCCCGGCGGCGGCGGTCGGGGAGCGGCTCGGGGTCCCGCTCGAGGCGCTCGAGCGGCTCGCCGAGGTCGGCGTGATCAGCGCGCCCGGCGACGGCCTGACGCCGTCCGACGTCCGCATCGTCGAGGCGATCGCCCGCTTCCGCGCCGGCGGCTACGACGAGACGATCGGCTTCACCGTCTACGACGCCAGCCGCTTCGTCGAGCCGCTGCAGGCGCTCGCCCGGCGCGAGGTCGAGCTGCTCTCGGAGAAGATCGTCGGCCGGCTGCCCGCCGACCGTGCGGCGGCGCTGATCGAGGCCGGCATCGACCCGCTCGCCGACCTGATCGCGGCGATGCACTCGCGGCTGGTCGCCACCGAGCTCGGGCGCCGGCTCGCCTCCGGCGCCGGGGGCGAGCCGGACGGGTGAGGGCCCGCATACTGCTGCGGCTCGGTCTCGCCGCGGTCGCCGTCGCCGCGATCGCGGCGCTCGCCGTCGCCGCCGGCGATCGGCCGCATCTGTCGCTCGGCGAGCTCGATCCCTGGCTCGTCGTCTTCGCGCTGGCGACGCTGGTCGCGCTCGCCGCCGCGCCCTACGCGATCTTCGACCGCCACAGCGAGATCGAGGACGAGGCCGAGCGCTGGGACCGGGCGCTGACCGTCTGGGGCGGCAGCGCGCTGGTGGTCGGCCTCGGCTTCGTCGCGGTCGGCCTGATCGCTGGCTTCGACCCGGCCTCGGCATCGGGATCGATCGCGCTCGTCGGCGCCGGCGCCTGCGCGCTCGTCTTCGGCACGCTGGTCCTGTTCGTGCTCTTCGGTGACTGACCCGCGCTAGATTGACCGGTCAGTCAACGACCTCCGGGAGGCCCGAACGAGAGGCATGCGCGTCGCCGCTGCACAGATCAACTCGACCGCGGACGTCGGCGCCAACCTGGCGGCCGCCGAGCGCGTCGTGCGCGCCGCCGCCGGCGCCGGCGCCGAGCTCGTCGTCCTGCCCGAGAAGTGGAACCTGCTCGCCGGCGCCGACGTGCTCCGCGAGCGCGCCGAGCCGCGCGACGGCGCCGCCGTCAGCGCCGCCCGCGCCTGGGCGCGGGAGCTCGGCATCCACCTGCTCGCCGGCAGCGTCGCCGAGCGCGTCCCGGGCCGCGAGCTGCTCGCGAACACGTCGCTTCTGATCGATCCCGCCGGCGAGGTCGCCGCCGCCTACAGCAAGGTCCACATGTTCGACGTCGACGTCGGCGGCGTCGCCTACCGCGAGTCGGAGTCCGAGGCGGCGGGCACCGAGCTCGTCACCGCGACCGCGGGCGAGCTCGAGCTCGGCCTCAGCGTCTGCTACGACCTGCGCTTTCCGGAGCTGTACCGGATCCTCGCCCTGCGCGGCGCCACGGCGGTCACCGTGCCGGCCGCGTTCACGGCCGTCACCGGTCGCGACCACTGGGAGGTGCTGCTGCGCGCCCGCGCGATCGAGAACCAGCTGTTCGTGATCGCCGCCGCCCAGTTCGGGCAGGCACCGCCCCACTACGACTCCTGGGGGCACGCGATGATCGTCGACCCCTGGGGCCGGGTCCTCGCCGCGATCGCCGACGGCGAGGGCCACGCGATCGCCGACCTCGACCTGGCCGAGCTCGAGTCGGTCCGCGCCCGGGTCCCCTCGCTGGCGAACCGCCGGCCCGCCGCCTACGCGTGGCCGCAGGAGGCCGTCGCCCATGGCTGAGGCGCGGGCGCCGGCGGTCGACAAGCGCCGCACGATCCTCGAGGCTGCGATTCGCGTCTTCGCCCGCCAGGGCTACCACGCGACCAGGGTCTCCGACATCGCCGACGAGGCCGGGGTCGCCTACGGGCTCGTCTACCACTACTTCCGCTCCAAGGAGGCGGTGATGGCGGAGCTGTTCACCGAGCGCTGGTCGCTGCTGCTGGCCGCCAGCGACGAGCTCTACGAGCGCCCGATCCCCGCCCGCGAGAAGCTCGACGGGATCGCCGGCTTCATCATCGACTCCTACCGTCACGACCCGGAGCTGATGAAGGTGATCATCATCGAGGTCACCCGCGCGGCGAACTCGTTCGGCGCCACCCACCTGCCCGAGATCCAGCGCGCCTACGCCACCGTCGCCGCGATCGTCGCCGACGGCCAGCGCGAGGGCCTCTACCGCCCCGAGATCGACCCTGACTTCGTCGCGATGTGGTTCTACGGCGCGATCGAGCAGCTGCTCTCGGGCTGGGTCTTCGGCCTGATCCCCGCCAACGACGAGGAGTTCGACCGCGCCCGGACGATGGTCGTCGAGACCCTCTGCTGCGGGCTCGAGCGCCGTGCGGAGGCTTGAGCTGCGCCGTGCGGCGGGCTGCCGGTAGTCTCGCCCCCTCGGTTCAGCTACTCGCGGGCGGGGAAGGAATGCGGCAATGAGCAACGAGATGACGAAGCGGCTCGTCTGGTCCGGCCTGTTGGCCGGCGTCGGCGCGCTCGCCAGCATCGCCGCGACCCGGATCGCCGCGATCCTCTACCGCCGGATCTACCACGAGGACCCGCCCGAGTGAGCGCGGACCGGCCGACGACATCGACCGCGACGGAGGCGCAACCCCCGAAGCCGCCGGCCGATGACGACCGCAAGGTCGGCGAGCTCGTGATCGACGTCAGCGAGCGCGTCAGCATCCTCGTCCGCGAGGAGATCGCGCTCGCCAAGGCCGAGCTGACCGAGAAGGTCACCAACATCGGCCGCGGCGCGATCGTCGGGATCGCCGCCGGCGTCTTCGTGCTGATGGCGCTGGCGATGATCATGCACGCGGTCGCCTGGCTGATCAACGACCTGCTCGGGATCGAGGCCGCGATCTGGGCCGGCTTCGCGATCGAGGCGCTGCTGCTGTTGCTGATCGCCGCCGCCGCCGGGTTGATCGCCTACAGGAGCGTGATGAAGGGGACGCCGCCGGTGCCGGAGATGGCGATCGAGGAGATCAAGGAGACGAAGGAGACGCTGGCGAAGGACGGAACCGCGTGAGCGCCCCCGGGCCCACAGCATCTCCGGCGCCGCGTCCGGGCGCGCCGGGGCGGACCGCGGCCGAGATCCGCCGCGACATCGACCTGCAGCAGGCCGAGCTCGCGAGCTCGGTCGTCGCCCTCCGCGGCAGGGTCAACGAGCTGACCGACTGGCGCGGCCAGCTCGAGGCCCACCGCGAGCAGCTGATCAAGGGCGCCGCCGTCGCCGGCTTCGTCGTCGGCGGGCTGATCGCGCTGCGGGCGCTGCGCCGAAAGCGCTGAGGCCCGGCTCCGCCGGCCGCCGCCTCGCTCCCGGGCGGGCCTGGCGCGCGATTCCGCGCCCGGCCCGCTCAGGGCTTCAGCAGCCGCGAGGGGACGCCGCCGACGCCGAGCAGGCCGGGGCCGGTGTGGGCGCCGATCACGGGCCCGACCTCGGAGACGGCGATCGGGTCGCTGCCGAGCACCTCGCGGCAGCGCTCGACCAGCCGCTGGGCGTTCTCCGGGTCCTGGATGTGCTGCACGATCCAGGCGTCGCGCCCCGACTCCTTCAGCTCCTCGGCGTACTTGACGAGCCGCTCGAACACGCGCCGGCGCGTCCGCACCCGCTCGACCGGCGTGATCTCCTCCTCGATCGTGAGGATCGGCTTGATCTGCAGGGCCGAGCCGAGCCAGGCGCGGGCGGCGCCGATCCGCCCGCCGCGCCGCAGGTACTCGAGGGTGTCGATCGCGAACCAGGTTCGCAGCTGCTCGCGGACCGCGCCGAGGCGGGCGACGATCGCCTCCGCGTCCTCGCCCGCCTCGGCGCCGGCCGCCGCGGCGAGGACGAGGATCCCCATGCCGCCGCAGGCGGTGCGGCTGTCGACGACCTCGATCCGCTCGCCGCCGGCGCCCTCGTCGAGCAGCTGTTGGCGCGCCGTGCGGGCCGACTCGTAGGTGCCAGAGATCCCGGCCGAGAGGTGGATCGAGACGATCTCGCGGCCGCTCTCGAGCAGCGGCCGGTAGACGGCGATGAAGTCGCCGGCCGAGGGCTGCGATGTCGTCGCGCCGTCCTCGCTCGCCCGCAGGCGGTCGAAGAACGCCGCGTAGTCGCTGATCTCGATCTCCTTGCGCTGCTCGCCGCCGAGCGACACGTAGAGGCTGATCCGCTCGATCCCCCGCGAGGCGATCAGCTCGTCCGGCAGGTACGCGGTCGTGTCGCAGACGATCGCCGGTTTCCGCTCGGGGCTCACCGGACCCGTTCTATCACTCCGCCGGCCGCCGATCGGACGTCGCTCACTACCATCCGCCGCGATGGCGACGGTGCTGATCACCGGCTCAACGGGCTTGATCGGCTCGGAGCTGGCGCGGGCGCTGGCCGCGCGCGGCGATCAGCTGCGCGCCCTGATCCGCACCGACAGCGACGATTCGATGCTGGCCGGGATCGAGCTCGAGCGGATCAACGGCGACGTCACCGACCGCCGCGCCGTCCGCCGCGCCGTCGCCGGTGCCGAGCGCGTCTTCCACGTCGCCGGGATGACCTCGATGCGAGCCGGCGAGGCGGAGCGGGTCTTCGCCGTCAACCAGGGCGGCACCCGTATCGTCGCTGAGGAATCGTTGGCGGCCGGGGTCGAGCGCTTCGTCCACACCTCGTCGGTGGCCGCGATCGGGCCCGCCCCGCCCGGCGGCCGTGCCGATGAGAGCCAGCCGTTCACGGCGGGCGCGCTCGGCATCGCCTACGTCAACTCGAAGCGCGAGGCGGAGGGCGAGGTGCTGAGCGCCGCCGCCCGCGGCCTCGACGCCGTCATCGTCAACCCGACCTTCGTGCTCGGCCCCGGTGGCGGTCGCGGCAGCTCGATGGGCCTTGTCCGCCGCTTCCTGCTGCGGCGGATCCCCGCCTACGTCGACGGTGGCCTCAACATCGTCGACGTTCGCGACGCCGCCGCCGGCCACCTGCTCGCCGACGCCGCCGGCGAGACCGGCGAGCGCTACATCCTCGGCGGCCGGAACTTCACGTTGCAGCGCCTGTTCGCGGATCTCGAGCGGATCTCGGGCGTCCCGGCGCCGCGGCTGAAGCTGCCCCCGCAGCTCGCCGCCGCCGGCGCCCGCGTCTCCGAGCAGCTCGGCCTGCCGCTGGGCCTGGTCGTCGACGAGGCGCGCTCGGCGGCGCTCTGGTGGACGTACTCCTCGGCGAAGGCGAAGCGCGAGCTCGGCTTCGCGCCACGCCCGCACGAGGAGACGCTCGAGGACGCGGTGAGCTGGGTCCGCGAGCAGCTCGGCGACCGCGTCGGCGGCGATCCCGGCGTCGCCGCCTCCGCGCTCGATCTCGCCGGCGGCGTATCGCGGCTGCTCGGAAGGTTGCCGCGGCCATGAGCGCGGAGCCGGAAGGCGGCTCGCCCGCGGAGGGCGGCTCGCTTCGTGACCCGGACGGCGGCGCGCCCGGGGAGGGCGGCGGCTCGCTGCGGGACCCGGACGGCGGCTCGCCCGGGGAGGGCGCCGGCCCGCCGCTTGACCGGAGCGACGGCTCACCAGGGGACCCGGACGGCGGCTCGCTGCTTCTGTTGCGGTGCCCGACGCCGACCAACTTCCTCTGTCCCTGCGGTGCGGTCGAGCGGCGGCTGCGCAGGCTCGGGCTCGACCACCGCGTCGAGCGCGTACCCTACCGGCGCCGCGGCGCCCGCCCCGAGGTCGTCGAGCTGACCGGACAGAGCCGGGTCCCGGTGCTCGTCGACGGCGACGAGGTGGTCTCCGACTCGAAGCGGATCCTGCAGTACCTCGAGTGGCGCTACGACGACTCCGAGGAGCGCGATTGAGGGCCGTCGGTGGACGCGGCGGCGCCGGGCTATACAATCTGAAGCCATGGATACGCCAGAGGTAGCGATCACGATCACCGACGTCGCCGCGGAGAAGCTCCGGGAGCTGCTCGCGGGAGGGACCGACTCCGACCAGGCGCTGCGCGTCGCCGTCCGCGGCGGCGGCTGCTCCGGCTTCCAGTACGCGCTGGCGCTCGACGCGCGGAAGGACGACGATCACGTCTACGAGCACAACGGCGTCCGCGTCCTCGTCGACAAGGTCTCGATGCAGTTCGTGTTCGGCTCCGAGGTCGACTACGTCGAGGGCCTGCAGGGCGCCGGGTTCGCGGTCAACAACCCGAACGTCGTCGCCGCCTGCGGCTGCGGCTCGAGCTTCCAGGTCAAGGAAGACGCGCCGGCCGCCGGCGCCACCGCCTAGGGCCGGCAGCGCCGGCGCCAGGAGCCGGGCGACCGGCGCTGGACGCGGCCGCCGAAGCGCCCGCCTTGCCGGCGTGCTGTGGCGAGCCGGATCTGCGCGGGCGGGCTCGGCGCCGACCGTTCGACGGCAGCGCCCGGCGCCGCCGCTCGGCAGCAGCGTGGCTACCCGCTCGGCAGCAGCGTGGCGCCCGCTCGGCAGCAGCGTGGCGCTGGGCGAGTTGACCACCTATGCGGTGGAAAAACCGCCCCGCGCTCGCTGCTTGTGATGGCCGGCGCCACGTCGCGATGCTGGGCGTCCACGCGTGGACGCCGGCACCTTCAGGCCGGCGCCACCGGCGCTGGGCGAGTTGACCACCGATGCGGTGGAAAAACCGCCCCGCGTCGGTCGGGGCCCGGGGCGTGGACGCCCGACGCCCGCGCACGTGGCGCTGGGCGAGTTGACCACCGATGCGGTGGAAAAACCGCCCCGCGCGCCGCCGCGCGCGGGGGCCACCGAGCGGCCCCGGGCGTCGCAGCGGTCGTCATCCGCGGGGGCCACCGAGCGGCCCCGGGCGTCGCAGCGGTCGTCATCCGCGGGGGCCACCGCCCGGGCGCGCGCCGAACGGCGCCCGCGGAGCCGCTATCGCTCGATCTGCAGCGGCGGGCTCTGGGTCGGCGGCCGCTCCGGCTCATCGACCTCCGGCTGCGGCTCCGGCTGGGGGACGCCGAGCGCCTGCGCGAGCTCGCCGCTGTCGAGCATCTCCTCGACGATGTCGCAGCCGCCGACGAACTCGCCGTCGATGTAGACCTGCGGGAACGTCTGCCACTCGGCGATCTCGGCGGTCACCTCGCGCAGCGGGGCGAGCACCGGGAGCACGTCGATCGCGCCGTACTCGACCCCCATCCGCTCGAGCACGCCGACGGTGCGCATCGAGAAGCCGCAGCGGGGCGCGTCCGGGGTCCCCTTCATCAGCAGCAGCACCTTGTTGGCGGAGATCGCCTGCTCGAGCTGCTCGCGTAGCTCCGGGTTCGCTGCCATCGTGCCTGCCTCCTGGTTCGTGGGACGGATTCGGTCCCAACAGGTTAGGCAATGGCTAGCGCCGGAACTCGACCGGCGCCGGGCGGCCGAACAGGTAGCCCTGGCCGCTGTCGACGCCGAGCTCGCGCAGCGGCTCGATCAACGCCGCCGACTCGATGCCCTCGGCGACGGTGCGGATCCCGAGGCCGCGGGCGATCAGGACCAGCGACTCGACGATCCGCGCGTCGGCGTTGGAGTCGAGCATCCCGCGGACGAACTGCATGTCGATCTTGAGCTCGGTGAACGGCAGGTGGCGCAGGTAGGTGAGCGAGCCGAAGCCGGTGCCGACGTCGTCGAGCGAGAGCCCGCAGCCGAGTCGCTGGACGCGCGAGGTGAAGTCGCGCAGCGACTCGATCGCCGGCGTCGCGGCGGTCTCGGTCAGCTCGAAGGTGAGCAGCGAGGGATCGGCGCCGCTGGCGTGCAGCTCGGCGGCGATCATCTCGGTCAGGTCGCGGTCGCCGATCGAGCTCGCGGAGATGTTGGCGCTGATCCGCCGCCCGCCGGCGACCAGCCGCAGCGCCTGCCGCACGACCCAGTGGTCGAGGTTGCGGATCAGGCCGAAGCGCTCGGCCGTCGGCACGAACTCGCCGGCGCTGATCGGACGCTGCGTCGCCGGATCGAGCATCCGCACCAAGAGCTCCTCGGTCAAGGGCGTCCCGGTCGCGATGTCGACGATCGGCTGCGAGTAGAGCACGAGCCGCTGCTCCTCTATCGCCTTGCGGACGTGGCCGACCCACTCGAGCCGCCCGCGGTCCTCCCCGGTGAAGACGGTCGCCCGATCGCGCCCCGCCTCCTTCGCCTGGTGCAGGGCGATGTCGGCGGCGGTCAGCAGGTCGCCGGCGCCGACCGTCGCGTCGCCCTCGATCAGGGCCACACCGGCGCTCGCGGTCAGCGCCGACGCTCCCTGGCGGGCGCGCACGGTGGCCAGCAGGCTGCTCGCCCGCTCGAGCGCCTGCGCCTCGCCGACGCCGGGGATCAGCAGCGCGAACTCGTCGCCGTCGAGGCGGCCGAAGACGTGGTCGGGCTCGATCTGGTCGGCGAGCGCCGCGGCGACGGCGGCGATCGCGCGGTCGCCGGCGCCGCGCCCGAGCGTGTCGTTGACCCGCTTCAGGTGGTCGATGTCGACGATCACGAGCGCCCCGCGGTCGCCGGGCAGGGCGCCGCCGGCGATCGCCAGGTCGGCGGCGAGCTCGAAGCCGCGGCGGTTGAGCAGCCCGGTGAGCTCGTCGTGGTCGGCGAGGTAGCGGAGCCGCTCCTCGGCGGCCTTCTGCTCGCTGACGTCGGTGATCTGGCCGTCGACGAAGATCGCGCCGTCGTCGTCGGCGACGCCGACCGAGGCGCGGTCGCGGACCCAGATCATCTCGCCGTCGCGCTTGCGGATCCGGTACTCGACGTCGAGCGGCACCGAGCCGCGCGCGCAGCGCTGCTCCTCGGCGACCACGCGCTCGCGGTCGTCGGGGTGCAGGCGCTGCTCCCACAGCCCCGGGTTCGCGGTCCACTCCGCGACGGTGTAGCCGAGCACCTCCTCGACCTGGGGCGAGATGAACGTCCAAGCGCCCTGCGGGCCGAGCGCGGCCCGGTAGGTGATCGAGGGCAGGCGCTCGATCAGCGTGCGGACCTGGTGCTCGGCCGCGGCGAGCGAGTCGCTGACCCGCATGCGCTCGATCGCGGCGCCGAGCAGCTGCGCGAGCGACTCGAGCAGCGAGATGTCGCTGAGGTCGAAGCGGCGCAGCGTGTCGGAGGTGACGACGAGCGAGCCGAACGGCTCACGCTCGCCGCCGATCCGGATCGAGATCGCGCTCTGGACCGGCTGGGCGTCGAGCGGCTCGACCGGCGTGAACCGGCCCTCGCGGCGGAAGTCCTCGACGACGAGCGCGCCGTGGCCGCGCAGCACCGTGTAGCCGGGCTGGTTCGAGGCCTCGAGCGGGATCCGGACGTCGTCGCGCCCGTCCGGCCAGCCGGCGCTGGCGCGCAGATGCAGCTCGCCCTCGGTGACGGCCCAGATCTCGCACCGGGTCGGCGCCAGCTCCTCCATCGCCAAGCCGACCGCGCGCCCGAGCAGCTGGTCGAGGCCGAGGCCCTCGAGCGCGACCTGGCCGAGGTCGAGGACGGCCGAGCGGCGCCGGGCGTCGGCGTGCAGCTCACGCTCGCGCTCGCTGCGCTCGCTGGCGTCGTGGAGGTAGACGGCCAGCAGCGGGAAGCTGTCGCCGCCGATCACCGCGGTGGTGATGTCGACCGGGATCTCGCGGTCGTCGGCGCGGACCGCGTTGAGCTCGATCTCGCGCTGGGCGACGCTCGCCGCGGAATCGCTGACCTGGCGCTGCAGCACGTTGCGGACGGCGCTCTGCAGGTGCTCGGGAAAGACCAGCGAGGCGAGGTCGCGGCCGATCGCCGCGCCGCGGTTGATCCCGAACATCCGGGCGGCGGCGGGGTTCCAGGCGACGACGGCGCCGTCGGGGTCGAGCACGGCGATCCCGTCCGGAGCGCCGGCGATCAGCGCCGCGCCGGCGCCGTCGAGCGCGACCTTGGGGCGGTCCTCGGCCCGGCGTTCACCGGCGAGCCGGAGCAGGCCCTCGGCCCGCCGTGCGTGCTGATCCTCGATCGATGTCATCGCCTGAATCCGGGACGCTCGCGCTCCCTCGCCGGCTCATCGTCAGATTCCGCCTCGAGCCTTAGCCCTGGGAGGGTACGCTCGTCGTGATCGAGAGCGCGTGGATCGTGCCGTCGTCCATCCGTTCCTGCACCGCGGCGCGGACCATCCGGTGCTGGTCGAGCCGCTTCGCCGCCGCGAACTGCGGCGCCGAGACGATCGCGCGCAGGTGGTCGCCGCGACCGGTCTCGTCGATCACCTCGACCTCGGCGCCGGGCAGCGCCGCCGCGATCATCGCCTCGAGCTCGGCCAGGTCAGCCATCGGCGCCGCCCCGCGCGTGATCCAGCATCTCCTCGATCCGGGTCAGCTTCATCCGCGGCCGCCCCAGCGGCTCGCCCCGCTGCTGCTCGATCGCGTCGATCGCGCGCCAGCCGTCGAACTCGACGTAGTCGACGCCGCGCTCGTCGAGCAGCGCCGCCAGCGCGTCGCGATCGCCGCGCGGCTCGGGCAGCGCCCCGGCGGCGGCATCCTCGCGCAGCAGCCCGATCGTCTCCTGGGCATCCTTCTTGTTGGTGCCGATCACGCCGCTCGGCCCGCGCTTGATCCATCCGACCGCGTACTGGCCCGGCAGGTGCCGGCCCCGCTCGTCGACGACGCGGCCGCCGGCGTTGGGGATGACGCCGCTGCCGGGATCGTGGGGGACGCCGTCGATCCCGGTGCCGAGGTAACCGATCGAGCGCAGGACCATGCCGCACTCGATCCGCTCGACGGCGCCGGTGCCGCGGGCGCGCACGGCGCCGTCGGCGTCGCTGTAGAGCTCGTTGATGCCGAGATCGATCCACTCGCCCCTACCGTCACCGCCGATCGCCTCGGGGCTGCGCAGGAATCGCAGCTCGACCCGCTTGCGCTTGCCCGCGGGCTCGCGCGCGGCGAGCTCGGAGAACGTCGCGAGGTTGTTGCGGTTGGTCACCTCGGCCGCGTCGGAGTCGAGGAACGCGCGGCTCGCCGCGTCGAGCTCGACCGCGGCCGGGTCGATGACGACGTCGGCGTCGCGAAGCTCGCCGAGCTCGCGCACCTCGGGGTTGGTGAAGGCGGCCTGCGCGGGGCCGCGGCGGCCGAGGACCACGACCTCGCGAACCGCCGACTCGGCGAGCGCGTCGATCGCGTGATCGGCGGTGTCGGTCGCCTCGAGCTCGGCCCGGGTGAGGACGAGCATCCGGGCGAGGTCGGCGGCGACGTTGCCGTTGCCGATCACGACCACCCGCTCGCAGGAGAGGTCGAACTCGCGGTCGGCGAAGTCGGGATGGCCGTTGTACCAGGCGACGAACTCGGTCGCCGCGTGCGAGCCCGGCAGCTCCTCGCCGGGGATCCCGAGCCGGCGGTCGGCGCCGGCGCCGTAGGCCCAGATCACCGCGTGGTAGGCGCCGGCGAGCTCGGCGGCGCTGACGTCGGCGCCGACCGTGACGTGGCCGAAGAACCGGTAGGCGTCGTGTCCGGCGGTCTTCTCGTAGCGACGGATCACGCTCTTGATCTTCGGGTGATCGGGGGCGACGCCGGCGCGGACGAGCCCGTAGGGGGTGGGGAGGCGGTCGAGCATGTCGACCTCGATCGGTGGCTCGGGATCGGCGAGCAGCGCCTCGGCCGCGTAGAAGCCGGCCGGCCCGGAGCCAACGATCGCGACGCGCAGCTTGCCCTTCGCGGCGGCCACGGCGCGATTCTCACGCGCCCGGCCACCGGCCGCGGCCGGCGAGGCGGTCGCATGCGGCACCGATCCCGCGCTTATCCTGCGCCCTGCGCTCGGCGTCGCAGCGCCGCCCCGCGGGGTCGATCTCGAGCAATCTGAAGCTGATGAACGTCCGCTCGGCCATCACCGCGATGCTAGCGCTCGCCCTGCTGGCCCCGGCGACGGCGGCGGCCGACAGCGGGCCCGCGGCCGGGGCTCCGCGGGTGACGATCGCGATGCTGCCGCCCGGCACCGGCGTCGAGGCGATCGCCGGCGCCGTCCCCGGGATCGCTCCAGGCCTGCTCGGCGCCGGCATCGGCGAGGTACCGGCCGGCCAGAGCTACCTCGACATCAGCCAGGGGAACCGGCTCGCGCAGAGCCTCTACCCGGATGAGCTGCCGCCGCTCCGGGTCGCCGGCGACCGCGTTCCCGGGCCGATCTGGCGGCAGGTCGTCGCGCGCGCGGCCGATGCCCCCGCCGAGATCGTCCCGGGCCTGCTCGCCTCGACCCTGCGCGCCGGCGGCGTGCCGGTCGCGGTCGCCGCGGCGACCGGATCGGCGGCGCTGATCGCGGTCGACCGTCGCGGCCGGATCGGCCGCGTCCGCGACTGCGAGCCGGGCTCGTGTCCGGGCCTCACCGTCGTCAGCACCGACCTCGGCGGCCTCGCGGCGCTCGCGGCACGGGTCGGCGGCGACGATCTGCTGATCGCGATCGAACGGCCGCCGGCCGACGGCGAGCTGCTCGCGATCGGGGTCCTCGGCGCCGGGTTCGAGCGGGGCGATTTGACCTCGGCGTCGACGCGGATGCGCGGCTACGTGATCGCCACCGACCTGCTGCCGACGATCCTCGACCGCTTCGGGATCGCGATCCCCGGCGAGCAGGTCAGCGGCCGCGCGATCGAGACCAGCGGCGCCGCCGCCGACGCCGCCGCGGTCGCCGACCGCGGCGATCGCCTGCTCGTCGTCCGCGACCGGCGATCGGCGGTGCTCGGGGTCAACCTGATGATCTGGGTCGGCCTGGCGCTGCTGGGGACCGCGATCTGGCGCCGGCCGGGGGCGCGGGTCGCGCTGCCGCTGCTGGCGGTCGCGGCGGCGCTGGTGCCGGCGTTGCTGCTGGCGACCGCGGCGCTGGCGCCGTCGGCGACCGCTGAGCGGCTGCTGGTCGGCGCCGGCGCTCCGCTGGGCGCCGCGGCGCTGCTGATCGCCGCGCGGGCCGTGCTGCCGGCCCGCGCCGGCTACGCGGCGTTCGCGGCCGCGGCGGCGCTGTCGATCGTCGCCGAGGCGATCGACGTCGTCGCCGGCTCGCCGCTGACGACGCTCTCGGTGATCGGCCCCAACCCGGCGCTCGGGGTCCGCTTCTTCGGCATCGGCAACGAGCTCGAGGCGACGATCGGCACGCTGCTGATGCTCGGCGCCGGCGCCGGGCTGAGCTCGCTGCGGCCGAACGCCCCGCCGGCCCGGATCGCCGCCGCGATCGCGCTGGTGACGATCGCGGCGGTGCTCGTCTTCGCGCCGGGCCGGCTCGGCGCCGACGTCGGCGCCGCGATCACGTTCACGGCCGGCGGGGCGGTTGCCGTGATCGTCGCCCTGCGGCTCGAGCCGAAGCGGGCGGCGCTGGTGATCGCCGCGCCGCTCGCCGCGCTGGCGCTGCTCGTGGCGATCGACCTGCTGACCGGCGGCGACGCCCACCTGTCGCGGTCGGTGCTCGGCGCCGGCAGCGCCGGCGACCTCGAGGACGTCGGCACCCGTCGCGTCGAGGCGGCGTTGCGCTCGTTCCCCAACTACGCCGGCTCGGCCTACTTCATCGCCGCGCTGCTCGCGATCGCGGTGGCGATCGCCGGCCGTCGCCGGATCGCCTCCTGGGTGGCGGACGACCGCGCCGCCCGGGCCGGCCTCGCCGGCGCGATCGCGGCGACCGTCGCCGGCACCGTCGGCAACGATTCGGCGGCGCAGGTGCTGATGGTCGGGACCGGCTTCATCGCCGCGTTCATCGGGCTCGCCTGGGCGACCCGGGAGCGGGCTGACGACCGCCCCGATCAACTAGGCTGAGGTGCCACAACGATGCGCATCGCCCTCGTCAGTCCCTACTCGTGGACGTACGAAGGGGGCGTCAACCGGCATGTCCAGGCGCTCGCCGAGCATCTGATCGACCGCGGAAACCAGGTCCGCGTCCTCGCTCCATGGGACCCGCCGGATCGCCTCAGCCGTACGCTGCACCGTGGCGCCACGCCGCGCGAGCGGGCCCTGCCCGATTACCTCGTGCCGCTCGGTCGCACGGTCGGGATCGGCTCGAACGGGGCGGTCTCGAACCTGTCGCTGTTCCCGAGCGGGGTCAGCCGCCTGCGCGAGGCGCTGCGGGCCGGCGACTTCGACATCGTCCACGTGCACGAGCCGCCGGCGCCGGTGATCGGCTGGGACGCCTGCTCGTTCCGCGGTGCCCCGGTCGTCGGCACGTTCCACGCCTACGCGCCGAAGTGGGCGCCCAACAACGCCGCGGTGCTGATGGGCGCGCGCCGCAAGTTCAACCAGCTCAGCGCCCGGATCGCCGTCTCCGAGGCGGCCGAGTGGACCGGGCTGCGCTGGTTCGGCGGCAACTACGAGATCGTTCCCAACGGCGTCGACCTGGCGGCGGCGCCGCCGCCGGAGGCGGTCGCGCGGCTCCACGGCGACCATCCCGGCAGCGAGCTGCGGGTCCTGTTCATCGGCCGCTCCGAGGAGCGCAAGGGCCTGCCGGTGCTGCTGCGCGCGTTCGAGGCGCTCGCCGAGCAGGTGCCGGCGCGGCTGGCGGTGATCGGCACCGAGCCCGCCGAGGTCTCGCGCTCGCTCGCCGACCCGGAGACGATCGGCTCGATCGACGCGCTCGGCCGGGTCAGCAGCGAGCAGCTCTGGCAGCAGCTCGTCGCCGCCGACGTGCTCTGCGCGCCGTCGCTGTCGGGCGAGAGCTTCGGCATGGTCCTGACCGAGGCGTTCGCCGCCGGCACGCCGGTGATCGCCTCCGACATCGCCGGCTACTCCGACGTCGTCAGCGACGGCGTCGACGGCGTCCTGATCCCGCCCGGCGACCCGCAACGGCTCGCCGAGGAGCTGCAGCGGATGCAGCTCGAGCCCGAGCGCCGGATCGAGATGGGCGCCCGCGCCCGGGCGAGCGCCGAGCGCTTCGGCTGGGAGCGGGTGACGACGCGGATCGAGCGCGTCTACGAGCGCGCGATCCACGTTCCCCAGCCCGCCGACCGCGTCGCCCGCGCCTTCCGCCGGCTCGGGATCGTGCCCGCCGACGGGCTGCCGCGGGTCGCGGCCGAGCGCCTGCCCTCGCCCGACCCGGCGCCGATCGCGGTCGGCTCGAGGCGCCGCCGCGCCGCCCGCCGCCTCGGGCTCGCCGCCGCCGGCGTGCTCGGCATCGCGCTGACCGTGCTCGCCGCCCGCAGGATCGGCTTCGACAGCGTCGTCGAGAGCGCCGTGCGGTCGAACTTCGCCTGGATCCTGATCTCGTTCGCGCTGATGTGCGCGGCGATGTTCTTCCGCGCCGGCGCCTGGTTCATGATCGCCCGCGCGGCGCTGCCGCGGGCCCGGCTGCGGCGCCGCGACTTCACCTCGGCGACGATGATCGGCGTGCTGATGTCGGCGACGCTGCCGGCGCGCGTCGGCGAGCCGGCGCGGGCGATGATCATCTCGCGCCGGATCGGCCGCTTCCGCGAGACGTTCCCGGTGCTGCTCGGCACGCTGGTCTCCCAGACCGTGCTCAACATCGTCGCGCTGGTCCTGCTCGGCCTGATCATCGTCTCGACCAACGACCTGTTCCACCGCAGCTCCGAGCACCTGTTCGTCGTCAGCGCCGCGCCGGCGCTGCTGCTCGTCGCCGTCGTCGCGGCCCCGCTTCTGGTCCGCCGCTCCGGCTCGGGACGCCTCGCCCGCATCGTCGCCGCCGCCCGCGCCGCGCTCGTCCGCGTCCGCCGCGGGCTCCTGGTGTTCGGCGATCCGCGCCGCGGTCCGGCCGCCGCCGTCGGCCAGCTCGGCGCCTGGGCGATCCAGGTCGCCGCCTGCTACGCGCTCAGCGTCGCGATGGGGCTCGACGCGCAGATGGGGATCGGCGGCGCCGCCGCGGTCCTGTTCGCGGTCAACGTCACCGCGATCGTGCCCGCGACCCCATCCAACATCGGCGTCTTCCAGCTCGCGGTGATCAGCGTGCTGACGACCGGCTACGGCGTCGGCGCGGCCGACGCGCTCGCCTACGGCGTGATCCTCCAGGCGGTCGAGATCGCGACCGCGGTCGGGCTCGGCCTGACGGCGCTGGTGCGCGAGGGGATGAGCTGGTCCGACGTGCGCCTGCGGGCGATGAGCGCGGCCCCGGTGCGGCTGCAGCCGGCCTCGCGGCCGCGGCCGCGAGGCGGGGAGGAGCCGGCCCGCGAGGGCGCGGCCGGGTGAGCCCGGGAACGCTCGCTATCCTTGCGCCCCGACCATCCAGAGCGGCTGAGGGACCCGGACCGCCGAGGCCGCCGCAACCGGTGAGGCTCCCGAGCCGAGCACGGTGCGACAGCCGGGACCGATGGAGGCCCGGCGTGACGACGACGGAGCACAACGCATGAGCGCCGAGCGCGACATCCTCGCCGCCGCCCGCGAGCGGATCATCGTCTACGACGGCGGCATGGGCGCCACGCTCGAGCGCTTCGAGCTCACGGCCGAGGACTACGGCGGCCTCGCCGGCAAGTGCCACGAGGCGCTCGTCCTGCACCGTCCCGACGTGATCGCCGGCGTCCACCGCTCGATGCTCGAGGCGGGCGCGCAGGTGGTCGAGACCGACTCGTTCCAGGGCTCGCGCCTGAAGCTCGACGAGTGGGGGCTCGCCGAGCACACGGTCGAGATCAACCGCCGCGCGGCCGAGATCGCCCGCGAGGCGGCGGGCCCCGAGCGGTTCGTCGCCGGCTCGATCGGGCCGACCGGGTTCCTGCCCGCCAGCGACGACCCGACGCTCGGTGAGATCGGCTTCGCGGCGCTCGTCGAGGTCTTCGACGAGCAGGCCGGCGCCCTGATCGAGGGCGGCGCCGACCTGCTGATCATCGAGACCGCGCAGGACATCCTCGAGGTCCGCGCCGCGGTCGCCGGCGCTCGCGAGGCGTTCGAGCGGGTCGGCCGCAGCGTCCCGATCCAGGTCTCGGTCTCGCTGCTGCCGAACGGCGGCAAGATGCTGCTCGGCACCGACATCGAGGCGGTGCTGACGATCGCCGGCGGCCTCGGGGTCGACATCGTCGGGCTCAACTGCTCGACCGGGCCCGAGGACATGCGCGACGCGATCCGCTACCTCGGCGAGACCGCGCCGATGCCGGTCCACTGCATCCCCAACGCGGGCCTGCCGCTGCAGGGCCCCGACGGCGAGACGATCTTCCCGGAGACGCCGGAGCAGATCGCGGCCGCGCTCGGCGAGTTCGTCGAGCGCTACGGGGTGACGATCGTCGGCGGCTGCTGCGGGACCACGCCCGAGCACATCGCCGCGATCGCCACCCGGGTCGAGGGCCTGGTCCCGGCCCGGCGCCCGGCGCCCGGCCCGCCGCGGCTGGCGAGCATGATGACCGCCGTCGACCTCGTCCAGAGCCCGGCGCCGACGTTGGTCGGCGAGCGGGTCAACTCGCAGGGCTCGAAGCGGGCGAAGGAGCTGCTGCTCGCCGACGACTACGACGGCCTCGTCGCCGTCGCCGAGGACCAGGTCAACGGCGGCGCCCACGTGCTCGACGTCTGCGTCGCGCTGACCGAGCGCCAGGACGAGGACGTGCAGATGGGCGAGACCGTGAGCCGGATCTCGCTCACGCAGCCGGCGCCGATCCAGGTCGATTCGACCGAGCCCGAGGTGATCGAGGCGGCGCTCGAGCGGATCCCGGGCCGGGCGATCGTCAACTCGATCAACCTCGAGGCCGGGCGCGAGAAGCTCGACCGGATCGTGCCGCTGGCGATCAGGCACGGCGCGGCGCTGATCGCGCTGACGATCGATCCCGAGGGGATGGCGAAGACGGCCGAGCGCAAGCTCGAGGTCGCGCGCGAGATCCACCGGCTCGCCTGCGGCGAGCACGGGTTCGACCCCGAGCTGCTGATCTTCGACGCGCTCACGTTCACGCTGACCACCGGCGAGGAGGAGTGGAAGCCGTCGGCGCTGGCGACGATCGAGGGGATCCGGCTGATCAAGTCGGAGCTGCCGGGGGTCAAGACCTCGCTCGGCGTCTCCAACGTCTCGTTCGGGATCTCGCCCGGCGCCCGCGCCGTCCTCAACTCGACCTTCCTCCACCACTGCGTCGAGGCCGGCCTCGACCTGGCGATGGTCAACCCCAACCACATCACCCCCTACGGCGAGATCGCCGCCGCCGAGCGCGACCTCGCCGACGACCTCGTCCTCGACCGCACCGGCGACGCGCTCGAGCGGTTCATCGCCCACTTCGAGAGCAAGGGGCCGGAGCAGGAGGAGGCCGCGGCGGCGGACGCGACCGAGGGCATGGAGCCCGAGCAGGCGCTGCACTTCCAGATCCTGCGCCGCAAGAAGGACGGCGTCGAGGACTGGATCGACCGCTCGGTCGAGAAGATCGGCGCGGTGCCGACGCTGAACGAGGTGCTGCTGCCGGCGATGAAGGAGGTCGGCGACAAGTTCGGGGCCGGCGAGCTGATCCTGCCGTTCGTGCTGCAGTCGGCCGAGGTGATGAAGCGGGCGGTCGCCCAGCTCGAGAACTACCTCGACAAGATCGAGGGCCACTCGAAGGGGACGGTCGTGATCGCGACCGTGTTCGGCGACGTCCACGACATCGGCAAGTCGCTGGTCAACACGATCCTCACCAACAACGGCTATCGCGTAATCGACCTCGGCAAGCAGGTCCCGGTCGAGCGGATCATCGACGCCGCGGTCGAGCACGACGCCGACGCGATCGGGCTCTCGGCGCTGCTCGTCTCGACCTCGAAGCAGATGCCCGCCTGCATCGGCGAGCTGCACGAGCGCGGGCACCGGTTCCCGGTGCTGATCGGCGGCGCCGCGATCAACCGCGACTTCGGCCGCCGCGCGCTGTATCCGCGGGGACGCGATTCGGACGACGTCTACGAGCCCGGCGTCTTCTACTGCAAGGACGCCTTCGCCGGCCTCGACACGATCGACGCGCTGGTCGACGGCGACGCCCGCGCGGCGCTGGTCGAGCGGATCCGGGCCGAGGCGAAGGCGCTGCGCGAGAAGGGCGAGGCGGTCGACGACGGCCCGCCGACCGACGACGACAGCGTCCGCTCCGCGGTCCGCATCGACACCCCGATCCCGGCCCCGGGCACCTTCGGCGTCCGCGACGTCGAGGTCGATCTCGACGAGGTCTTCCCCTACCTCGACCGCCACGTGCTGTTCAAGCTGCACTGGGGGGGACGCGGCAAGAAGGGCGAGCAGTGGCGCCGGATCGTCGAGGGCGACGGCGAGGAGGAGGGGTTCGCGCCACGGCTCGAGCGGATGTGGCGCGAGCAGGACTACCTGCGGCCGCGGGCCCGGCTCGGCTTCTTCCCCTGCAACGCCGACGGCAACGAGCTCGTGATCTTCGACCCCGACGATCCCGAGGCCGAGCTCGAGCGGCTCGTCTTCCCGCGCCAGCCCAGACACGACCGGATCTGCCTCGCCGACTTCTTCCGGCCGATCGATTCCGGCGAGCGCGACGTCGTCGCGCTGCAGGGGGTCACCGCCGGGTCCGAGGTGACGAAGCGGATCGAGCAGCTCGAGCGCGACGGCGAGTTCGCTGAGCAGCTCTACACCCACGGGCTCGGGGTGCAGACGGCCGAGGGGATGGCCGAGTGGCTGCATCACGAGGTCCGCGCCGAGCTCGGCATCGACGCCGGCCAGGGCCGCCGCTACTCGTGGGGCTACCCGGCGTGCCCGGAGCAGTCCGAGCACGAGAAGGTCTGGCGCCTGCTCGGCCTCGACGAGATCGGGATGCGGCTGTCGGACGGCTACGCGGTCGATCCCGAGCAGTCGACGGTGGCGATCATCGCCCACCACCCGCAGGCGGTCTACTTCGGGATGAAGTCGGGCTTCGTCCCGGCCGAGCCGAAGCCGGACGAGCTGATCGCCGGCACCGAGCGCGGCGGCGCGCTGCCGGCCGACGCCGACGTCGAGGGCGACGGCACGGTCGCGGCGGAGGCGGGCGAGCCGGCCGTCGCCGAGCCCTCGGCCTAGGCCTCGATCCGCCGGCGCCCGTCCTCGGTCGGCTGCGGGAAGCGGAGCACGAGCTCGGCGAGCAGCTCGGGCCGCTCGACCTGCGGGCAGTGGCCGCAGTCGGGGATCACCTCGATGTCGGAGTAGTCGACGGTCCGCAGCACGCGCTCGGCGCCGTCGGTGTAGACCATCCGGTCGCGCTCGCCCCAGACGAGCAGCAGCGGGCAGTCGATCCGGCCGAGGTCGAACGGGTCCTCGAGCTCGGGCAGCAGCCGGCGGCCGATCTCGAGCACGGCGGTGCTGCGCTCGAGCGTGCCGATGTGGCCGACGAACGAATCGACGACGTCGCGGTCGGCGCCGGCGCGGTCGTGGAAGACGAGCTCGCGGTAGATGCGGGCGACGATCGGTCGCACCAGCGCCTCGGGGATCGGCAGCGGCGAGTAGCGCAGCAGCCTGACGAGCTGGGTGCTCTCGATCACCGAGAACCAGCGCGCCATGTGCAGGCCCGCCGGCGCGATCGGGATGATCCCGGCGATCGGGAGGTCGTCGCGCTCGGCGGCGCGAAGCGCCAGGGCGCCGCCGAGCGAGTTGCCGACGACGACCACCTGCTCGCCGTCGTCGGCGGCGCGCTCGACGGCGGCAGCGACGAGCGCGTCCCACTGCGGCAGCATCGCGCCCCGATCGAGCGCCGCGGCGGTGCCGAAGCCGCGCAGGTCGACGGCGCTCGCGGCGCGGCCGGCGCGCTCGAGCTCGCGCAGCAGCGGCCGCCAGGTGTCGGCGCTGTCGGCGTAGCCGTGCAGCAACAGCAGCGGCGGTCCCGAGCCCTCGATCTCGATCAGGCGGGTGCCGGCGCCGCCGAGCGCGACGCGATGCTCGCGAGCGGTTAGGGCGGCGGTGCGACGGGTAGCGTCCATAGAAAGCGTTCTAGCGGGCGTCCCCGACGGCGGCGCCGCACGAAACAGCAACCAGAACCGACGGAGGTAGCAGACGATGGCGGCAGATCGAGGCTCGAAGGACATCCTCGCCGACGCGAACCAAGCGGACCGCGAGAAGCTCGTTGCGATGCTGACCAAGGCCTACTGGATGGAGATCGAGACGGTGATGAGCTACGTCGCCAACTCGGTCAACCCGGATGGGGTGCGCGCTTCCGAGATCAAGGAGTCGCTGGCCGCCGACATCACCGAGGAGCTCGGCCACGCGCAGCAGTTCGCGGCCCGGATCAAGGAGCTCTACGGGGTCGTGCCCGGATCGACCGCGTTCAGCGCCGAGCAGAGCTTCCTGCAGCCGCCCAAGCAGCAGACCGACATCACCCACGTGATCAAGGGCGTTATCGCGGCCGAGGCGGGCGCGATCTCCTACTACAACGAAATCATCGAGTTCGCCGCCGACGTCGATCCGGTGACCGAGGACATGGTGATCGCGATCCTTCGCGACGAGCAGGGCCACATGCGCGAGTTCGAGGGCTTCCTGCGTGAGTACGAGGCCGAGGGCAAGGCCTGACGGCCCTGGCGGACGGGGCCCCGTGACGGCCGCCCCGCGGTCGGCGCTGACGCCCGCGGTTCGCCACGCCGGCCGCGCGGCGGCGCGGCGCGGTCCCGGTTCGTGGCGGTGGCGGCCGCTTTTGTGTGAGATTGCAAACATTCGTCCAGGCCGTCCCGGTTTCCTGGCGATGTCAGCGTGAGCATCCGCTAATGTGGGAGCAGATGGAACACGGAACGACGACGACCACGGTGACCACCCCCGAGCGCCTGTTCGAGCTCGAGCTCGCCGACGGCACCCGCCTCGTACCCGAGGCCGAGGCTCGCCCGGCGCGTTGCGAGGGCGACGCCAACCACGCCTTCACGCTCGCCGACGTCCTCGAGGTCGGCGGCGAGCCCTTCGCCGGCTACCGCCGCCTCACCGGCGGGAACTAGCCCGCCGGGCCGACGGCCGCCGCCGACCGCGGCCGCCCCGGCGCGCCTTGCGCTGCCCGCCCCGGCTTACGCCCGCCCCGGCCCATCCGCGGCGGCCGCCCCGCCTCGCGCTGCCAGCCGCCACCCCGTGCGGCCGCCGCCCAGCGATCGCCGCAGTGCACTCCCCGCCTCGCGCTGCCAGCCGCCACCCCCGCGCGGCCGCCGCGCCGGCTTTGGCCGCACCCGGTGGCTGCGTCTGGAATCACTGTCGCCCAGGACCAGCGATCCCAGACGGAGAGGCCGAGCCGCGCCGGCTGCGCGCCGCCCCCCGGCCTCACCCTGTCAGCCGCCCGCCGTCCTGCGGCCGCCGCCCCCCGGCCTCACCCTGTCAGCCGTCCGCCGTCCTGCGGCCGCCGCCGGCGGGGGCGAGCGGGACGGGGCTGGACCCCGCGCGCGGCGGGACGTTCACCTCCGGCGCTTCGGCCTGATCACGCTGACCACTCCGGACGAACGGTTGGCGACGTAGATCCGTCCGCGGCTGTCCTCGCCGAAGCTCGAGACCCCGGAGCGGACCGGCAGTCCGGTCGGGCGGTCGCCTGAGGCGCCACCCGGGTTCGCGACCAGGCTGCGGATCTGGCCCTTGCAGAAGTCGGCGTAGAGGTAGCGACCGAACAGCGACCGGATCCGCCGGTCGCGGGAGACGTAGCCGCCGGTGATCGCGCAGTTGCCGCCCGCGTGAGAGTACTCGTGGATCGGCTTCAGCGTGCCGCCGGGATCGGGGCTCGGATCGTCGTTGAGCGGGTGGGTTCCCTCGAACGCGTCCCAGCCGAAGTTGGCGCCGCGGGCGCCGTCCAGCGTCACGTAGTCGATCTCCTCGTAGCGATCCTGGCCGACGTCGCCGATCAGCAGGTTGCCGTCGGCCCGATCGAACGAGAACCGGAACGGGTTGCGGAGCCCGTAGGCGTAGATCTCGTCGCGTCCGTCGCGACCGACGAACGGGTTAGAGCCCGGCACGGAGTAGCGGGCGTCGCCGTCGCGTCGCGGGTCGATTCGCAGCAGCTTGCCGAGCAGGCTGCCCCGGTTCTGCGCGTTCTCGTGCGGGTCGTAGGCGCTGCCGCCGTCGCCGGTGCCGATGTAGAGGAAGCCGTCGGGCCCGAACTGGAGCTGGCCGCCGTTGTGGTTCGGATACTCGCTGTGCTCGATCTCGATCACCTTGCGGCCGCTCCTGCCGCGCGCCCGGTAGCGGTGGCCGCGGGCGCGCCGGTACTCGCGGACGACGATGTCGCCGCCGCGCTCGGTGAAGTAGACGTAGAGCAGCCCGCTGGAGCGGTAGCCGGGCGCGAAGGCGACCGAGAGCAGCCCGCGCTCGCCGCCCGACTGGACGCCCTTGACCCTGAGGAAGGTCCGGGGCTTGCCGCGCCTGCTCACGACCTTGATCCGGCCGCCCTGCTCGACGACGAACAGGCGCCCGCCGGCGCCCGCGGGGCCGGTCACGTAGACGGGCTCGTCGAAGCGGCCGACGCGTCCGAGCCGGAAGCCGCCGCGGCCGTCGCCGGGCCGCGCCCGGTCGTCCACGGCGCCCGCCGCCGCACCGCCGGCACCGCCGGACGCGGCCGCCGTCGCGCCGCCGCCGCCGGACGCGAGCGCCGCCGCGTCGGCGAGGCCGCCGCCGTCGCCGGACGCGAGCGCCGCCGCGCCGGCGCCGAGCGCAAGCGCCAGTGCCAGCGCGATCGCAAACAGCTTGCCCCGATGCACCATCGCCGCGGCAGCGTAGCCGCCCGCGGCGCTCACTTCGCCGGGTCGAGGCGGTAGACGGGGCCGTCGAGCGAGACCGCGTAGACGTTGTCGTCGTTGTCGGTCCCGAACGAGGAGAGTGCGGCGACGTGCTCGCCGAGGGCGACGTCGTCACGGGCCCGCTCGCCCGGCTCGGGAATGAAGCTGCGCAGCTCGCCGCGACAGAAGTCGCCCCACAGGTAGCGGCCGCGCAGCGTCGGCAGGTCGGGGTCGTGGACGACGAGGCCGCCGGTGATCGAGCAGTTGCCGTCCTCGTGGCGGGCGACCAGCGCCGGTGCGATCGCGCCCGGCGCCTGCTGATCGGAGTTGAAGCGGGCATCGCCCTCGTACGCCGACCAGCCGAAGTCGGCGCCGTTCGCCTGCTCGGGGCTGACGACGTCGATCTCCTCCTGGCGATCCTGGCCGACGTCGCCGATCAGCAGGTTCCCGTTGGCGCTGTCGAACGAGAACCGCCAGGGGTTGCGGAGCCCGAGCGCGTAGATCTCGCCCCGGGCATCGGCGTCGCCGGCGAACGGGTTCGAAGCCGGCACCCGGTAGGGGCGGCCGTCGCCGGCCGCGGGGTCGATCCGCAGGATCTTGCCGAGCAGCGTCGTCGGGTCGAGGCCGTTGCGGTCGGGGTCGCCGGCGGAGCCGCCGTCGCCGAGGCCGATGTAGAGCTTGCCGTCGGGACCGAACAGGAGGAGGCCGCCGTTGTGGTTGGCGTAGGGCTGGTCGACGTGCAGCAGCTCGCGGGCGCTGCCGGGATCGGCGCTGCCGCCGTTTGCGGCGTACTCGACGACGCGGGTGTCGCCGTCGCGGTCGGTGTAGTCGACGTAGAGCAGGTGGTCGCGCCGCCAGTCGGGGCTGAAGGCGACCGACAGCAACCCCTGCTCGCCGCCGCTGGTGATCTCGCCGGCGACGTCGAGGAACGTCGTCGCCTTGCCGTCGGCGGCGACGCGTTCGATCGTTCCGCCCTGCTCGACCACGTAGAGGTCCTTGCTCTCGCCCGGCGGCTGGGCCACGTACAGGGGCGCGTCGAAGCTGCCGATCTCGGTCAGCTCGACGCCGCCGCGGCCGTTGCCGGGGCGCCGCTGACCGCTCGCAGCGGGTTCCTCGGCGGCGCTCGTCGCCGAGCCGCCGGCGCCGGAAGTGGCTGAGCCGCCGGCGCTCGTCGCTGAGCTGCCCGGCTCGCCGCCCCCGCAGGCGGCGAGGAGCAGTGAGCAGGCGACCAGCGCCGGCCACAGCGCCCGCCGGGCTCGAGCCGAGCGCCGCCGCGGCCGGTCCCCGGGCGAGCGCCGGCGCGGGCGCCTACTCGGTGACGACGTTGCCGGCGTCGTTGACCCTGGCCTTCGGCGGCTTGTCGGTGATCGTGACGACGAACTCGCCCTTGACGTCGCCGCCGTCGGCGGTGACCGCGCGCGCCTTGCCGTCGAGCCCCGCCTCGACCTGGTAGTGCAGCGTGTAGGTGCCCGGCATCACCGGCGTCACCCGCCAGGCGATCTCCTCGGTCTCGCCCGGGGCGAGCGAATCGAAGCCCCAGGTGTTGGTCTGCGCGCGGAAGCCCGGCCCCAGCCCCGGCGGCGGCGGCGTGCCGACCGGCCGCGGGTACTTGCTCTCGAGGATCCAGACCGGGCGGTTCGGGTTGGCGAGCCCGGGCTCGTCGAGGCGGATGTTGAACGAACCGTCGGCATCGCCGTCGTCGGTCTCGATCGTGAAAGCGAGCTGTGGCAGCGCGTCGTCGCCGCCGTTGTGGACGCCGAGCACGAGCTCGGACGTCTGCGCCAGCCGCTGCGAGGTCGGGAACTTGGCCTTCGTCACCTCGACCGGATAGTCGCCGGCGGGCTCGTTCGCGTCCTGGCTGGCGGCATCGTCGCCGCAGGCGGCGAGTCCGAGCGCGAGGCTCGGGAGGAGGACGGCAACGGCGACAGCGGCATGCAGCTGCCGCCGTGCGCTTGTGGATCTCTCCCCCAAGGCGGGCGGAACATAGCACGGGGCCGGGCACCGACTTGCGGCCTCAGCGACGCCGGTCGGAGCCGCCGATCGGGCGCCGGCGCCGGTCGCGGCCCGGCGGTGGCGCCGCCCTCCGTGATGAACTAAGTTTCGGAGCGGAGGCGAGGCCAGGGAGGTCTCCCGTCTCCAGGAGAGATGGTCAGATCAGCAGCCGATAGGGCGTTCCTTCCCGCCAAGAACCTGTTCGAGCAGGTCGGGAACATGATGATCCTGACCGGCAAGACGATCGTCGCCACGGTCAAGCCGCCCTACCCCTACGGCGGTGAGTTCATCTCGCAGTTCCTGTTCGCGCTGCAGCTCTGCTGGTTCCCGCTGCTGATCAGCACCGTTGCCTTCGGCTTCGGCGCTCCCGGCCTGCAGGCCGCCAACTTCCTGACGCTGTTCGGCGCCCTCGACCGGCTCGGCGGCTTCTTCATCCTCGCGTCGGTTCGCGAGTTCGCGCCGTTCGTGACCGCCGTCGTCGTCGCCGGCGTCGCCGGAACCGCGATCACCGCCGACCTCGGCGCCCGCAAGATCCGCGAGGAGCTCGACGCGCTGATGGTGCTCGGGGTCGACCCGATCAAGAACCTGGTCGTCCCGCGGTTCCTCAGCCTGATGCTGATCACCGGGCTGCTCAACATCTACGCGCTCCTGTTCGGGATCAGCGGCGGGATCTTCGCCGAGCTCACCTACGGCCAGCCGCTCGGCGGCTTCTTCGCGACGCTGTTCAACAACGCCTCGGTCACCGACCTCTGGGGCTCGGTGCTGAAGACGACGCTGTTCGGCGCGATCGTCGCGATCGTCTGCTCCTACAAGGGGATGAATGCGTCCGGGGGCGCGCAGGGCGTCGGCACCGCCGTCAACGAGGCGGTCGTGGTCGCGTTCATGGGGGTGTTCGCCTTCAACTACGTCTTCACCCAGACGCTGCTCGCGACCCACCCCGAGATCAGCACGATCAAGTGACGCCGCGCCGGACACCGCGCAGGGCCGCGTTCTCGCCGGGCTGCGACCCGCGCCAGGCGGCGCCGCGCCGGCGGCGTCCGTCCGCGCCGTCGCCTCAGCGCGATCCGCGCCTCGCCGCCCCGCATGGTCGCTCGCTGCAGCGGGCCCGGGGATCGCTGCGATGAGCTGGCTCGCGGTACCGAGGGACTGGCTCGCCTCGATGGGGGAGATCGTCCGCTTCTGCGGCCGCGTCATGGGGCTCGTCTACTCGGGCCGCGTCTTCCAGTTCTTCGGCGAGGCGCTGCGCCAGGCCGGGATCCTGATCCTCGGCTCGACGATCGTGATCTGGGGCCTCGTCTTCATCCTCGGCCTGCAGTGCGGGATCGAGGGGGCCTACTTCACGCGCTCGGTCGGCGCCCCCGCCTACGCCGGCAACTTCGCCGCCTGGTGCGATCTGCGCGAGGTGATCCCGTACGCCTTCGGCTACATGATGAGCGCCAAGGTCGGGACCGGGATCGTCGCCGAGCTCGGCGCGATGCGGATCTCGGACGAGATCGACGCGCTCGAGGTGATGGGCATCCAGCCGGTCACCTTCCTCGCCGCGACCCGGCTGCTTGCCGCCTGGATGGTGCTGCCGTTCATGTACCTGGCCGCGATCGGCGTCGGCTTCATCGCCTCCTACATCGCCGTCGTCGAGCAGATCGGCGACACCTCCAGCGGCGGCTACCTGCTGATCTTCTGGATGTTCCAGAACCCGCCCGACTTGATATTCAGCGTCATCAAGGGGATGACGATGGCGACCGCGATCGTGCTCGTCGGCTGCTACTACGGCTACACGGCCGGGGGCGGGCCGGTCGGCGTCGGCACCGCGACGGCGAAGTCGATGGTCCTCAACATCGTCCTCGTCCACATCATCGGGATGATGGGCACACTTGTCTTCTGGGGCGCGAACCCGAGGGCACCGATCGGCGGTTGACGCCGGCTATGCGTAGAAGGAGAGAGCAGTGACGGCCGACGAGCAGAACCGCGACCCCGGCGAGCAGAACCGCGACCCGTCCGAGGACGACACCGTGATCGAGCGCGGCGCCCCGCCGCCGCCACCACCCCCGCCGGCACCGGCGGCGGCCCCGGCCAGCCGCGACCCCGACTACGCGGCGCCCGAGCTCGGCAAGCTGAACCAGGACTACACGATCCCCGGCGTCGAGAAGGACGACACCGATCCCTACCGCTGGCACACCGGCGAGAAGCGCGATCACGGCGGCGAGGACGCGATCGAGGTGATCGATCTCGTCAAGCAGTTCGGCAACACCCGGATCCAGAACGGCCTCAACCTCGGCCTTCCCGACAACGAGGTCTCGATGGTCCTCGGCCCGTCGGGAACCGGCAAGAGCGTCCTGATCAAGCTGATCGTCGGCCTGCTCTACCCGGACGCGGGCGACATCCTCGTCCACGGCGAGTCGGTCCCGAACATGACCGACGACGAGCTGTTCGAGATGCGCAAGAAGTTCGGCCTGCTGTTCCAGGACGGGGCGCTGTTCGGCTCGATGAACATCTATGACAACACCGCCTTCCCGCTGCGCCAGCACACCGACAAGTCGGAGGAGGAGATCGGCGAGATCGTCAGCCGCCGGCTCGCCGAGGTCGGCCTCGCCGAGGCCCACTACAAGATGCCGAACGAGCTCTCCGGCGGCATGCGCAAGCGCGCCGGCTTCGCCCGCGCGCTCGTCCTCGACCCGGCGATCGTGTTCTTCGACGAGCCTGACTCGGGCCTCGACCCGGTCCGCACGGCGCTGCTGTGCGAGCTGATCCGCGAGGTCCACGAGGAGAACGGCGGCTGCTACATGGTGATCAGCCACGACCTCGGGACCGCGCGCCGGATCGCCGACTTCATCGCCGTCCTGTGGAAGGGCCGGATCGTCGAGTCGGGTCCCTCGGAGGAGCTGTTCGAGAGCGACAACGACTTCGTCCGCCAGTTCCTCAACGCCGAGGTGGTCGGCCCGCTGGCGATGGACTGATCCTGGCGGCGCGGGAGCCGCGATCGCCGCGGCATCGCCCGGCTCATCGCCACGCGGCCACCACGCCCGGCTCTTCCTTGCGCTCGCGGCTCCCGCGCTCACCAGGGGGGCTGGCGGCACGGGAGCCCGCTATCCGCGCGATCCGACGCTCGCGGGGCCGCGTTAGCCGCTCGGCCGGCGTCGAGTCGCGGATTGCGGCACCGTAGGTACCGGAATCTGCGTCTCGGCACCAGAACCGGTCCCGGTGTGACGGCGCGTCCCTAGTCTTTCCCGGGTGCGGAAGCTGCTCGGCCGCATAGGAGAGTGGGCGGTGACGCGGCCGGCGCCGACGATCGCCGCGGTCGTCGCGGTGGTTGCGATCGTCGGCGTCGTCGGGGCGCTGCGGCTGAGCCCCGACGCGACCACCGACAAGCTCGTCGATCACGGGTCGGCGGCCTACGCCGGGACCGAGCGGTTCCGCGACCGCTTCGGCGACGACCCGATCGTGATCCTCGTCAAGGGCGACCTCGACCAGATCGTCCTCACCGACAACATCAACCGGCTGCTGTCGCTGGAGACCTGCCTGGCGGGCCGGCCCGATCCCGCCACCGGGCAGTACGCGGCCGAGAGCTGCGCCGCGATCGGCCGGACCGGGGCGACGAAGGTCGTGTTCGGTCCGGCGACGTTCCTCGACGAGGCGGCCCGCCGGGCGACCGAGAGCATCCAGCGGCAGATCCGCAGCGGCGTCCTCAACGACCCGCAGGCGCTGCAGCAGGCCCAGCAGCAGCTGCTGCAGAGCGGCCTCTCGATCGCCGACCTCGCCAGCCTCTCGATCAACAACACCAACTTCGTCCAGGCCGTCGTCTTCGACGACAGCGTCGACGGGGCGCCGCCGAAGGCGAAGCGCGGCTACCTGTTCCCCTCCGATCAGGCGGCGCTGATCTCGATCCGGCTGCGACCGGGCATCAGCGCCGGCCAGCGCCGTGAGGCGATCGCCCTGATCCGCGAGACGCTCGGCGACGACGCGTTCAAGCTCAAGCACGGGGTCCGCTACGAGGTCAGCGGCGTGCCGGTCGTCGTCCAGGGGCTCGCCGACGCGCTCGCCGAGCAGATCATCGTCCTGTTCGGCGCCGCGCTGGCGGTGATGGCGCTGGTGCTGATCTTCATCTTCGGGCCGCCGCTGCGGCTGCTGCCGCTGCTGGTCGCGATCGGCGCCGCCGGCTTCGCCCTCGGGCTGCTCGCGATCGCGGGCGGCACGCTGACGATGGCGTCGGTCGCGGTGCTGCCGGTCGTGATCGGCCTCGGCGTCGATTACGCGATCCAGCTCCAGGCGCGCTTCCGCGAGGCGGCCGAGCGCGGTGAGCGGCCACCGGCCGCGGCGGTGGCGGCCGCGGTCCGCGGCGGCCCCGTGGTCGGCACCGCGGCGCTCGCCACCGGCGTCGGCTTCCTGGCGCTGGCGCTGTCGCCGATCCCGATGGTGCGCGAGTTCGCGATCGCGCTCGTCGCCGGGATCGCGGCGGCGCTCGTGATCTCGCTCACGGCCGGCCTCGCGGCGCTCTCGATGACCCCCGCCCGCGGCGCCGGGAGGGGCGCCCCAAGCGGCCGCCTCGACCGGCTCAACGCCGCCTGGCGGCGGGCGGCGGCGCCGGCCGTCGCGCGCGTGCGCGGCTTCGCGCGGGCCGCGCTCGCCGCCTCGATTCGCGCTCCCGGGCGCGTGCTCGCCGTCGCCGTCGTGCTGGCGGCGACCGGCTGGGCGGCCGGGACCGCGACCAAGGTGGTCAGCGACATCCGCGAGCTCGTCCCCGCCGACCTGCCGGCGCTGCGCTCGCTGACCGATCTCGAGGACGCGACCGGCGTCGGCGCCGAGATGGACGTGCTGGTCTCGGGCGACGTCACCTCGGCGGCGGCGATCGAGTGGATGAGCAGGTTCAAGGCACGCGTGCTCAAGGACCACGGCTTCAAGCCGACGCGGACCGTGAGCTGCCTCGACGACGGCGTCGAGCTCTGCCCCGGGCCGGCGCTCTCCGACCTGTTCGACCTCAGCTCCGGGGCGCCGCTGCGCCAGCAGCGCGTCGACGCCGTGCTCGACCTCGTGCCGCCGTACTTCGCCCAGGCGGTGCTGTCGCGCGGCGATCCCGACTATGCCGCCGCCAGCTTCCTGATCCCGGTGATGCCGCTCGACCAGCAGGAGCGGCTGATCGACGACGTCCGCGAGCGGATCGATCCGCCGCCCGGCGCCGACGACCGCTTCGCCCCGCCCGACGGGGTCGACGCCGAGGTCGTCGGTCTCGCGGTGCTCGCCGCCGACGCCAACTCGCAGCTCTCGGGCTCGCGCTACTGGTTGACGATCGTGGCGCTGCTCGCCGTCGCGCTCACCCTGCTCGCCGTCACCCGGCGGCCCGCCCGGGCGCTGGTCCCGATGCTCCCGATCGCGCTCGCGACCGGCTGGTCGGCGCTCGTCCTCGAGGCGATCGACGTGCCGCTGAACCCGATGTCGGCCGCGCTCGGCGTGCTCGTGATCGCGGTCGCCACCGAGTTCAGCGTGATCCTCGCCGGTCGCTATCACGAGCAGCGCGAGGCCGGCAGCTCGATCGGCGAGGCGCTGCGGCTCACCTATGCGCGCACCGGCACCGCGGTGCTCGCCTCCGGGATCACCTCGATCGCGGGCTTCGGCGTGCTCGCGCTGAGCGGGATCACGATGCTGCGCGACTTCGGCCTGGCGACGATCGTCGACCTCTCCGCCTCGATCGCCGGCGTGATGCTGGTGCTGCCGGCGGCCCTCGTCTGGGCCGAGGGCGGCTTCAGACCGCTGCCCGAGCTGCGCGCGCGGCTGCGGCGTCCGCGCCGCGTCGCGGATCCGGAGCCCTCCGGGTGAGCGGCGGCGGCTGGTGGCCCGAGGACGGTGGGGAGCGGGCCGATCGGGAGCGGCCGCCCGAGCCGCGGCGGCAGCCTCCGCGTGGCCTGGCCAGCCCCAACGCGCCGAAGCGGGCGAGCCGCTACTCGCTGTTCGTCGGGCTCGCGTTCACCGCGATCGCCGTGATCGCGCTGATCAACCTGCTGCGCGATGACGAGGGCGGCATCATCGGCACCGAGCCGGTGGAGGGCGAGCCGATCGCCGAGTTCGCGGTCCCCGACGCCTTCGGCGACCTCGACGGCGACGCGAACATCTACCAGGACGACTGCTCGAGCTCGCGCAACCCGTGCCCGGAGGACGACCGCAGGACGCCGGCCTGTGAGATCGATCCGGCGGGCGCGATCCGCGTCTGCGACCTGTTCGACAAGCCGCTGGCGATCTCGTTCTGGTTCACCCGCGGCGGCGACTGCGTGCCGACCCAGGACGCCTTCGACGCGGTCGCGCGTCGCTACGCGGGCCGGGTGAACTTCCTCAGCATCAACGTCCGCGATGACCGCGACGACGTCGTCGCGATCGCCCGCGACGGCCACTGGCGGGTGCCGGTCGGCCTCGATCCCGACGGCGCCGTCTCGAACCTGTTCAAGGTCGGCGTCTGCCCGACGATCGTGCTCGCCTACCCCGGCGGGATCCTGCAGAGCGCCCGGATCCGGGGCGGCAACTACGGCGCCGATCAGATCGACGGCTTCGTCCGCGAGCTGCTGCGGGCCTCGCGCGAGCGCGCCGCGACGAGCCGGTGAGCCCGGCCGAGTCGGAGCCGGGGCCGGTCGCGGCGGCGCTGCGCGCCGAGCTGCCGGGCCTGCAGCTGCGGCACCTGACGGTCGAACGCGGGTCCGGCCGCAGCTCGGCCGCCCTGCGGCAACGGCTGAGGCTGCTCTCCGACCGCTTCGGCGGCGCCCAGGCGATCGCGCTGCGGAGCAAGCCGATCCCCGCCGCCTACCGGGTCTTCTACCGCCACATCGGCCTCGATCCCGACGAGCAGCGTCCGGCCGCCGAACAGCTCGCGCTCGAGCGGATGCTCAAGGGCCGGTTCGAGAGCCGCAACCTGCTCGACGACGCGCTCACCGTCGCGATCGTCGAGTCGGGGGTGCCGCTGCGCGCCTACGATGCCGATCGGCTCGCCGGCGCCCCGGGGATCCGGCCGAGCGAGGCGGGCGAGCGGCTCGAGGGCCGGCCGACCGAGCTGCCGCCGGGAACGCTGCTCGTCGCCGACCCGGCGCGGCCGCTGTCGCTGCTGTTCGGCGCCGTCGCCGCCGGCCGCGGCGTCGTGCCGGCGACGAGCCGGATCACGCTGGTTGCGATCGGCGTCGCCGGCGTGCCCGACATCGCGATCGAGGAGGCGCTGTGGCTCGCGGCGGACGCGATCGAGACCGCCTGAGGCCAACGCCGGGCGTCCCGCTCGCGGTTATGATCCCCGGGGAGCGAGTCGAAAGGGGCACGGTTGACCGCGCTTCTCGAACGGGAGCCGAGGGTTGGAAGTAATCGGTCGGCGGCCGAGGATCACCGCGCCGCCCGCCGCGAGCTGCGCCGCCAGATCGCCCGCCTCGAGCGCGAGCTCGGCGAGCTGTTCGCGACGACGTTCCCGCGGCGGGGGATCGAGTGGGGCGTCGCGGCGGCGGGCGGCCCGCGCCTGCTCGGCATCGCCGAGCTCGAGCGCACCCGTGACGCGCTCGTCGCCCGCCTCGCCGGCGCCCGCGCCGAGGTCGCGCGCCGCGCCGATCAGGAGCAGGCGAACCGCGAGCTGGTCGAGCGGATGATCGCCGATCCCGGCGGCCACCGCTGGGTTCGCGTCCGCAGCGAGGACGTCGGCGAGCGCGGCTGCAGGCACTGGCACTCGCGGCCGCGCTGGGGGATCCTCGGCATGCTGCTCGGCTGGTGGCGGGTCAAGCTGTCATCCGGTTGTCCGTTAGCCGGCGGGCGGCGCTGATCGCGCCGCCCGTCCCGGGAGGCGACTGACCGATGGCCTCGAAGCCGGCGCGCAAGCGCCGCAAGCGGCGGCCGCCCCCATCGCGGGAGCAGCAGGCCACGAGGTCGGCCGCGACGAGCGCCGGCGAGCGCCGCCGCCGTCGCGGCGAGCCCGAGCCGCCGCCGCCGGCCCCGTGGGGCGACTTCCCCCTGGTCGAGCTCTCGGTCCTCGCCGCGATCGTGATGCTGGTCGCCGGCTTCTTCTTCGTCGGCGGCAGCCGCGGCCCGATCCTGATCGCGGCCGGCCTCGCGCTCGGCTCGATCGGCGGCCTCGAGCTCAGCATCCGCGAGCACTTCGCGGGCTATCGCTCGCACACGCTGGTGCTTGCCGGGGTGCCGGCGCTGATCGTCCTCGGCGTCCTCTTCTACGCCGGGCCCGACGGCTTGCCGCGGCCCGCCCGGGCGGCGATCGGGCTGGGGGTCTTCGCCGCCGCGGCGCTGCTGCTGGCGCGGGCGTTCGCGGCCCGCTCGGGCGGGCGGGCGTTCAAGCTCCGCCCCGACCGGCGCCGCTGACGCCGCGCGGCGCCGTAGGCCGAGGCGGCCCGGCCGCGCCGGGCCGCCTCGCTGCGGGTCAAACGGACCCGCGGGCCGTGCGGGCGGTCACCTAGGTCAGGCGCCGCCCCCGCTGCTTCGCCTCGAGCGCGCCGGCCAGCGCCTCGCGCTGGCGCAACGTGAGCCGGCCGAGCTGGCGGTTCTCGTTCATCGCCAGCGGCAGCAGGAACTTGCGGGTGCGGGTGCGGCCCCAGCGATCCTGGGCGCGGAGCAGCTCCGAGACCGACATCGTCTCCGCCTCCCAGGGGCAGCTGCGGACGACGTCCTGCGCGGGCCTGGTCCCGGCCTGGACCTCGCGCTTGAGCGCGGCGCGCGCAAGCCGGACCCGGTTCGCGCGCTCGAGCGCGCGGATGTGTTGGGGTACGGCGGCCGGTGCGGCCATCGAGGCAGCTTCCATACTCACTCCTCCTCTGTGATGAGCGGTCGTCGGTTTCGATTTTCGCCCGGGCGCGATCGGCCATCCCGAGTGGGATGGGGGGCAGGGGAGCCCCTCGTCGGTGTCCCCCCGTTGCGCCTTCCTGCCTGCGCGTCCGGTGCCGGGCACCTTAGCCCGGCGGCGGCGTTGGTGCCCCCGCCGGGCGCCGCCGGGCGGCCGCCGCGGTCGCTAAGAGCATCTTTTTGTTCGCCCGATCGTGCTTGTGACGGACCGGACAAGGAAAAACTACCCGCCGAGGGGTAGGTGGCCGCGCGCGATCACACGATAGGCGGCGCGCCAAACAGCTTGCGCGACCTATGAGTCCAGAAGCTCCGGTGCGGCGCTGGTGACGGTCGCGAAGGTCTCCACGGCCTCGTCGAGCAGCGCCCGTTCATGGGTCGCCATCAGGCTCGTGCGCAGCAGCGCCCCGCCGGGCGGGACCGCGGGGTGGAGGGCGACGTTGGTGTAGAGCCCGGCGTCGTAGAGCGCCTTCCAGAGCATCACCGCGCGCATGTCGTCGCCGACGACGACCGGGACGATCGGCGTCAGCGCCTCGCTCCCGTCCGGCATCCGGGTCGGGGCGACGACGCGCAGGCCGAGGTCGCTGAGCCCGCGATGCAGGTAGGCGGCGTTCTCGCCGAGCCGGCCGAGCAGCTCGCGGCCGTCGTCGGAGCGGATGATCCGCAGCGCCGCCAGCGCCGCGCCGACCGCGGCCGGGACCGCCGCGGCGCTGAACAGGAACGCGCGGGCGGCGATCCGCAGGTACTCGATCACATCGGCCGGCCCGGCGACGAAGCCGCCGCAGGAGGCGAAGCTCTTCGAGAAGGTGCCCATCCGCAGGTCGACCATGTGCTCGACCCCGAACAGCTCCGCGGCACCGGCGCCGCGGGCGCCGAGCGCGCCGACGCCATGCGCCTCGTCGACCATCAGCCGGGCGCCGTAGCGCCGGCACAGCTCCGCGACCTCGTTCAGCGGGCAGATGTCGCCCTCCATCGAGAAGACGCCGTCGACGACGACGAGCACGCCGCCGCCGTCGCCGGCGGCCCGCTCCAGCATCCGCTCGAGCTTGTCGAGCCGGTTGTGGCGGAACGGCCGCAGCTTCGCGCCCGAGAGCCGGCAGCCGTCGAGGATCGAGGCGTGGTCGCCGGAGTCGCAGATCACCGTGTCGCCGGGGCCGAGGATCGTGCCGATGCAGCCGACGTTGGCCTGGTAGCCGGTGGTGAACACGAGCGCCGCCTCGGTTCCCATCCACTCGGCGAGCTCCCGCTCGAGCTCGACGTGGAGCGGGATCGTGCCGTTGAGCAGCCGCGAGCCGGTCAGCGCCGTGCCGTAGGTCTCGAGCGCCTCGCGGGCGGCGCGCTTGACCCGCTCGTCGCCGGTCAGGCCCAGGTAGTTGTTGGAGCCGAGCATGATCGTGCGCCGGCCCTCCATCTCGACCACCGGGCCCGCCTGCGAGGTCAGCAGCCGGAAGTAGGGGAGCATGTCGCCCCGGCGCGCCAGCTCGAGCTGCTCGGCGCGGTCGTGGTCGCGCGCCTTGGCGAAGACGTCGGTGCCGACCCGCGGCGTTTCGAGCTGCTCGCTCACCGGCCGAAGTCTCCCACTTGCGCCCGACGGCGGCCGTCCGCGGGGTCGGGGCCGGATCGCCGAGCGGGTGCGTAGACTCGCGGGCGGTGAGCGATCGGGTGATCGATTCGGAGGCGGTCGAGGAGCCGCCGGGCGCGAGCGGGGAGCTCGCCGCCGACGTCCGCCCGGTGCCCGAGCGCCGCGGCCGGGCCGAGCTCGACTCATGGCGTGGCGAGGTTCGCGCGATCGCCGTCGTCGCCGCCGGCGGGATCGCCGCCGGCGCCGCCACCGTCGCCGCGCTCAGCGTCGCCAGGCGCTCCGGCGCCCGCCCGCGGGCGCTGCGCCGGATCGGCGGCAACCGCGAGGTCGTCGCCAGCCGTTCGTTCCTGGTCGACGTCCACGTCCTCGGTCGCTGATGCCGGGCGCCGCCGCGGGCCGGCCGCGCCCGGGCCCCGGCGGTTCGCTGGTGATCGAGCTGCTGCCGCGCTCGCCGTTCCGGCTCCCGGGCGGGCGCTGGCCCGACGGCGTCGCCCGCACCCGCCGCGGCGTCTACGAGCGTCTGCTCCGGATCGACCGGCGGCCGGTCCTGGTCCGCGCCTGGCCCGGTCCCGGCGCGGCGGTCTCGATCGCGGCGATGCCGGTGCCGCCGGCCTGGCTCGACCTGCGGCCGCTCGGCGCCGAGCGCGCCGGGCGCGAGCAGCTCGAGGCGGCGCTCGACTGCGGCCGCCGGGCGCTCGGCGTCGACGACGACCTCTCCGAGTTCCACGCCCGCTTCAAGCGCGATCCGCTGCTCGGGCCGCTGATCCGGCGGCGGCCCTGGCTGCGCCCGCGCCGCGCCGGGCGGCCCTGGGAAGCGCTCGCCTGGGCGATCACCGAGCAGCTGATCGAGTCCGGCCGCGCGCTTGCGATCCAGCGCCGGATCGTCGGCCGCTGGGGCGGTGCGATCCGCCTGCCGGGCGTCCGCGCGCCGCTTCGCGACGTTCCGTCCGCGGCCTCGATCGCCGCCCTCGCCCCGGCCGAGCTCGCCGCCTGCGAGCTGGCGCCGAAGCGGGCGCTGGCCCTGGTCAAGGTCGCGCGCGAGGTCGCCTCCGGCCGCTGCGACCTGAGCGACCCGAGCTGCAACGAGCGGCTGATCCGGATCTCCGAGATCGGCCCCTGGACCCTGCAGCGGCTCGGCCTCAACGGTCGCGGCGACCTCGACTCGCTGCCCGCCGGCGACCTCGCCTACCTGAAGCTCGTCGGCCACCTGACCGGGATCGGCCGGCGCGCGACGGTCGCTGAGGTCGAGGAGTTCTACGCGCGCTTCGCTCCCTATCGCGGCATCGCCGGGCTGCTGACGCTGGCCGGCGGGCTGACCAGGGCGCTACCGGCGGCACCGCCGCTGAAGTACCACCCGCCGAACCCCGGGCTCGAGGCGGCCTGAACCCGGCCGCCACCGCCGACGACGACGTAGACCTCCTCCTGCCGGCGCGTGTGTCCGTAGGGGAAGCGGCAGTCGGCGGGACGCCCGGCTCGGCCCTCCGTCGGGGATCGCTGGTCTCGGGCGACAGCGATCCCAGACGCAGCCACCGGGTACGGCCAAAGCCGGCCCGGCGATCGCGCGGGGTGGCGGCTGCCAGCGCAAGCCGGGGCGGCGGCCGCAGCCGCGCGCAAGCCGAGGCAAGCCGGGGTGGCGGCCGAGGGGCGGCGCGCAGCCGCGCTGATAGGAGAGGCCCGATCGCTCGAGCCCGAGCGCCCCGGTCGCGAGGCGGGACTCGAGGCCGTGATCGCCGTCGAAGTCGGCCCCGGCGTCCTCGATGTCCCGCCCCAGGTTCCTGGGGGTGAACGACACGCGCGCGACCCTCCGATCACTGTCCCGGAAGCAGGTCGTTGGTTAGCAGGTCCGCGGCCTCGGGGGCCTTCTCGACCTGGCCCTGGGCGGCCATGTAGTCGGCGAAGGCCTGCCAGCGCTTCGGGTCCATGTAGCCGTAGGGCTTGCCCGGCCGGGCGGCGAGCAGCGGCAGCGTCGCGTCGATCTGCTTGCGGGTCAACGCCGGTTCGAGCCGCTCGCCGGCGGCGACGATCGCGTCGGTGGCAGCCGCCGGATCAGCGATCGCGGCGTCGGTTCCGCGCTCGAGCGCGGCGATGAACGCCCTGATCTGCCCGGGATCCTCGCGCACGCGCTCGCCGTCGGCGACGAGCACGAGCTCGTCGTAGGTCGGGACGCCGAGCCGGTCGACCGGCACCACCCGGGGGTTCTCGCCCTCGGCCTCGAGCTGGACGCCCTCGACGTTGAGGAAGCCGCCGAGCATCGCGTCGGCGCGGCCGGAGACCAGCGGCGGGATCAGGTTGAAGCCGACGTTGACCTCGTCGACCGAGTCGGGATCGACGCCGGCGTTCTCGAGGATCGTCCGCAGGTAGGCCGACTGGTAGGGGATGCCGGCGTCGACGACGGTCTTGCCGGCGAGGTCGGCGGGGTCGTCGATGCCGGCGGCGGGCAGCGAGATCAGCGAGGTCAGCGGGCCGTTGACCAGCGCCGCGACCGCGACCACGTCGATGCCCTGGTCGCGGGCGAGCACCAGCTCGGGCTCGTAGGAGATCGCCAGGTCGACCCGGCCGGCGGCGACCTGCTTGATCGGCGCCGCCGGGTCGGGGGGGACGCGCAGGGTGACGTCGAGGCCCGCGTCGCCGAAGTAGCCGCGCCGCTCGGCGACGTAGAGGCCGGCGTGGTCGGGGTTGACGACGAAGTCAAGCATCACGTCGAAGCGCTCGTCGGACGCGGCGCCGCCGCCGCAGGCGCCGAGCCCCAGCGGCGCCGCGACGAGGGCGGCGAGCAGCAGCGCGGCGGCCAGCGCCCGCCTCATCGTCCCGCTCCCGCGCCCCACCAGGCGAGCCGCCGCTCGAGCAGCGCCAGCGCCCCGAACAGCAGCACCGCCATCGCCCCGAGCACCAGCGTCGTCGCGAACAGGCGCGCGACCTCGAACTGGCCGTTGTCGATCTGGATCAGGTGGCCGAGGCCGGCGTCGGAGCCCGCCCACTCGCCGAAGACGGCGCCGATCACGGCGACGGCGATCGCGACCTTGGCGCCGCTGAGCAGATAGGGGAGGGCGGTCGGCGCCTCGAGCAGCCGCAGCGCCTCCAGGCGGTCGGCCCCGAGCGAGCGCATCAGCTTGCGCTGCTCGGCGTCGGCGGTCGCGAGGCCGTCGAGCGTGTTGACGCAGATCGGGAAGAAGCAGATCAGCGCGATGATCAGCACCTTCGGGGCGATCCCGAAGCCGAGCCAGACGACCAGCACCGGCGCGATCACGACCAGCGGGATCGCCTGCGAGGCGACCGTGAACGGGTAGATCGCGCGCCGCGCCAGCGGCGAGAGATGCTGCAGGACCGCGATCGCGACCCCGGTGACGAGCGCCAGCGCGAAGCCGCCGAGCACCTCGCGCAGCGTCACCCAGGCGTTCTCGGCGAGCAGCGAGCGGTTCTGCCAAAGCGCCGTCGCCACCTCGCTCGGCGCCGGGACGACGAAGTCGCGGAGGTTGAGCGCGTCGGCGAGCCAGCCCGAGCGCGCGGCGAGCTCCCAGAGCCCGAGCACGACGAGGGCCAGCACCAGCGGCGGCAGCGCCCGCGCGGCCCCGTTGCGGAGGCGTGCGCTCACCGCTCGCGTCCCCTGCCGAGCTGCTCGAGCGCCGCCTCGCGGGCGGCGACGAAGCCGGGCGCGCTGATCGCCGCCGCGCGCGGCTCGCGGCGGTCGACCGGCGAGCGCGTCTCCCAGACGATCCGCCCCGGCCGCGGCGAGAGCAGCAGCACGCGGTCGGCGACGAACAGCGCCTCCTCGACGTCGTGGGTGACGAGCACGGTCGTGCGCGGCAGCTCCGCCAGCGTCGCCACCAGAAGCTCCTGCAGCTCGGCGCGGGTGATCGCGTCGAGCGCCGCCAGCGGCTCGTCGAGGAGCAGCACCTCGTTGCCGGTCAACAGCGTCCGCGCGAACGCGACCCGCTGGCGCATCCCGCCCGAGAGCTCGGCCGGGAACGAGCGGGCGAACTCGCCGACCCCGAGCCGGTCGAGCATCGCCGTCGCGCGCCGGCGGGCGGCGGCGCGGTCGGCGCCGGCGAGCCGCAGTCCGAGCGCCGCGTTGTCGACGGCGCGGCGCCAGGGCAGCAGCAGGTCGCGCTGCGGCATCCAGGCGCAGGCCGCCAGCCGCGCCGCCGCGTCGCGCTCGCCGCCGACCGCGATCGCGCCGCTGCCGGGCTCGGCGAGGCCGGCGATCAGCTCCAGCAGCGTCGACTTGCCGCAGCCGGAGGCGCCGACGACCGCGACGACCTCACCCGCGGCCACCTCGAAGCCGACCCCGCGCAGAACCTCGAGCGGGCCGAAGCGGTGGTCGACGCCGGCGACCTCGATCCGCGCCTTCGCCTGCGCCGGGACGGGGCCGGTCTGCGGCTCCTGGATCCTCGTCGTCGTCTCGCTCACGGCATCCCTTCGCGCGCATTACCGCACAGGTTCGGAGGGTCAGCGCCGGGCGGGCGATTCCCGGAGGCGCTATCTCAGCCCGCTGCCCGCGAGCACCCCTTGTGTCCGATCCAGTCTAGACGGGTTGGTGCCGCTCAGGCCGCGGCGGGCCGGCCGGCGGCGACGACGTCGACGAAGCGCTCGAGGTGGGTCGTCGTCCAGCACTCGAACGCCTGGGTGACGTGGGGCTCGTAGGCGGCCATCACCGAGTCGCCGTAGTTCCAGTACAGGCGCGGCTCCGGGTTGAGCCAGAACGTGCGCCCGGCGCGCTCGGTGAGCTGGGCGAACGCGGCGGCGTGCGGGTCGCGGCCGTTGGTGCGGGCATCGCCGAGCACGATCACGGTCGAGCGCGGGTCGAGGTCGGCGGAGATCTCGGTCAGGAACTCAAGCCAGACGCGGCCGTAGTCGGTGTAGCCGGAGACGTCGGCGACGCCGCCGTCCTTGCTGATCCGCTCGGAGATCTTGCTGAAGTCGCGCTCGCGCTCGAACGCCTCGGTGACCTCGCTGATCCGCTCGATGAACACGAACGAGCGCAGCTTGCGGAACGAGTCGTGCAGCGCGTGCAGGACGCTGAGGAAGAAGACGCTGGCCGAGGTGACCGAGGTCGAGACGTCGCAGAGGACGTAGATCTCGGGCCGCCGCGGCCGCTTCGGCCGGTAGCGCAGGCGCAGCGGCACGCCGCCGGTCTCCAGCGACGAGCGCATCGTCCGGCGGACGTCGACGACCCGGCCCTTGCGGCGCCCGCGCTGGTCGTGGCCGAGCGTCGCCAGCCGCCGCTTCAGCTGCGCGACCGAGCGGTGGACGGCGGCGAGGTCCTGGGTCGGACTCGTCGGCAGCGCCCGGTCGAGCTCGGCCAGCGGCCGCGACGGCGGCAGCTTGCCGGTGCGCTCGATCAGGCCGCGCTCGAGCTCGCGGCGCAGATGCTGCTCGAAGCGGCGCACGTCGTCGCGGTCGAGCTCGACCTCCTCGCCGGCCCCGTCGGGCGCTTGCGAGCGCGGCGTCAGCCCGAGCGAGCGGCGGATCCGCTGCACGTCGACGCCGACCACGCCCGAGCCCTGGCCGCGCCGGCCGAAGGCGGCGACGGCGAGGCTGGCGAGGTCGCGCATGCGCCCGTCGTCGCCGTCGGCGATCGCCTGGCGGATGATCTCGCGCAGCTCGTCGAGGTCGAAGCGCTCGCCGTCGTCGTCGTCGGCGCCCGCCTCGGGCGCCGAGCGGCCCTCGCGCGGATCGCTCTCGCCGTCGCCGCGGATGAGCGCCTCGAGCTCGGTGGCGCGAAAGAACCAGCGGTCGAAGACGAGCTCGAACAGCCGCCGGTCCTCCTGCGACTTCGCCAGCGTTGAGGCGAGCGCCTCGCGGAAGTCGTCGCGGCCGCGCCAGGGGACGACCTCGAGCGCGGCGAACGCGTCGAGGATCTCGGCCGTCCCGACCTGCATGCCCTCGCGCCGGAGCTCGTCGCAGAACGCGATCAGCCGGGGCGCGAACCCGCTCGGCCGGGGGCGGCCGGCCGGCGCCGGACCGCTCACCCGCCGCCGGCGCCGGAGATGCCGCCGCCGAGCCGCATGCCGACGCGCTCGGCGACGAGATCGAGGTCGGTGCGGTGCTTGACGATGATGCTCATCGTCTCGGTGAACGTCTCGGCGTCGATGTCGTCGGCGCCGAGCAGCAGCAGCGCCCGCGCCCAGTCGATCGACTCGGCGATCGAGGGCGGCTTCTTGAGGTCGAGCTCGCGGACCATGCCGACGATCTCGATCAGGCGCCGGGCGAGCCGCTCATCGATCCCGGGCTCGTGCAGGCGGATGATCTCGACCTCGCGATCGGCGTCGGGGTAGTCGAGCCACAGGTACAGGCAACGGCGCTTCAGCGCCTCGGTCAGCTCGCGCGAGTTGTTCGAGGTGAGCACGACGATCGGCATCGTCGTCGCCTCAACGACGCCGAGCTCGGGGATCGAGATCTGGAAGTCGGAGAGGACCTCGAGCAGCATCGCCTCGAACTCCTGATCGGTCTTGTCGATCTCGTCGATCAGCAGGACGACCGGGTCGGAGGAGGCGATCGCGGTCAAGAGCGGCCGGGTGAGCAGGAACTCCTCGGCGAAGATGTCGTCGAGCACCGCATTCGCCTCGCCCGAGGACTCGGCCTGGATCCGCAGCAGCTGCTTGCGATAGTTCCACTCGTACAGCGCCTTCGCCTCGTCGAGCCCCTCGTAGCACTGCAGCCGCACGAGCTCGCGGTCGGAGGCGCGGGCGAGCGCCTTCGCCAGCTCGGTCTTGCCGACGCCGGCGGGCCCCTCGACCAGCACCGGCTTGCCGAGCCGCTGGGCGAGCAGCGAGACCAGCGCCGCCGGCTCATCGGCGAGGTAGCCGGCGCCCTCGAGCGCCGCCCGCGACTCCTCGACCGACGCGGGCGCGGCGGCCTCGCCGGGCTGTGGCGCGTCGAACATCGCCGGGCTGATGATAATGCCGGGGTGCTGAGCGCCACCCTCCTCGGGCTGCCCGACGACGCCGGCCCGTACGCCCTCGTGATCGGCGCCGGCTTCGCCCTCGGCGTCTACGCGCACGCGGCGAGGATGCCGCGGCTGCTCGCCTTCGCGATCGCCGTCGTGCTGATCGGCTCGCTGATCGCGATCGCGGTCTCGTTCTCCTACGGCGGCTCCGCGCCCCGCACCAAGCCGTAGTGCCCTAGTCTCGGCGGCGGGAGCCGACGTGTCAGCCGAGCCGAGCGAGATTCTTCCCGAGGGGTCGCAGCGCGCCCGCGCCGCCGCGGCGGAGCTCGACTCGGGGATCGAGGCGGCGCGCAATGCCGGCCTCGATTCGCTCGCCGACGACGTCCGCAGGCTCGCCGCCGAGGCGCGGGAGTCGGCGCTGCGCGCCGCCGATGCCGAGGCGCTCGCCCGCCGCGCCGTCACCGAGCGTGCGATCGCGCTCGAGCGCGCCGAGGACGCCGAGCGCGCCGCCGCCGCTGCCGCCGAGGACGCCGCCGCCGAGGTGCGGCGGGCCGAGGGCCGGCTCGAAGCCCGCGTCGCCGAGGCCCGGGAGCAGATCCGGGCCAAGGCCGAGGCGCGGATGCGCGAGCTGCAGGCGCGGCTGCGCGAGCAGGCGATCGAGCGGATCAAGTCCGAGGTGCGGACCCGCGGCGCGGCGCTCGAGGAGCAGCTCGAGATCAAGAACCGCAAGGCGGACGTCGAGATCGCCGCCCGCCGCAAGCAGCTCGAGGAGGGCATCGAGAACCGCGCCCGTGAGCTCGACGCCCGGATCGCCGCCCGCGAGGACGGCTTCGAGGAGGAGCTCGAGCGCGTCCGCGAGGACGGGCGCCGGGCGCTCGCCGCCGAGCGCGCCGCCCGGGCCGAGGCCGAGGAGCAGCTGGCGGAGGCGGAGGGGAAGCTGAAGCGGCTCGTCGACCGGCTCGCCACCGAGGCCGAGGAGCGGGCCCGCTACGAGGCCGAGCAGCGCCTGCTCGAGGAGGGACGGCAGCGCGAGCGCGAGGCCGCCGCGGCGGCCGAGCGGGCCCGGGCCGAGGCCGAGGAGAAGGCGCGGGCGGATCTGCAGCGACGCCTCGACGAGGAGGCCGAGGCGCTGCGCTCGCAGGCCGAGCAGCGCGCCCGCGAGGAGACGGTTGCCGCCGCCGAGGACGTCGAGCGGCGCGTGCGCGAGGAGTTCGAGCGCGAGGCGGCGCGCCGCGAGGCCGAGCGGGCCGAGGCCGAGCGCCGCCGTCGCGAGCAGCTCGAGGCCGAGCTTCGCGAGCGCGCCGAGCGCGAGGCCGCCGACGCGGCGGCCGCCGCCCGCCGGGCCGCCCTCGGCTAGCGGCCGCGCGGCGATACGCTGGCCGCGAGCAGACCTTGAGCGGCCCCCGACGACGGACACCCGAGCCTTGACGACCGTCGCCGCGGTCGCGCTCGGAGCGGACGGCGTCGAGGCCGCTGACGTGATCGCGGTCGCGCGTGAGGGCGCGACCGCCCGGCTGACAGCCGCGGCGCGGGATGCGATGGAGCAGACGGCGGCGGTGGTCGCCCGCCTTGCCGCCTCCGATCAGCCCGCATACGGCGTCTCGACCGGGTTCGGATCGCTCGCGCAGACGCCGATCCCGGCCGCCCGCCGGACCGAGCTGCAGCGGGCGCTGATCCGCTCGCACGCCGCCGGCATGGGCCCTCCGGTCGAGCGCGAGGTCGTCCGCGCGATGATGTTCCTGCGCGCCCGCTCGCTGGCGATGGGCCGTTCCGGCGCCCGGCCGGTGCTCGCCGAGACGATGCTGGCGATGCTCGATGCCGGGCTCGACCCGGTCGTGCCCGAGCACGGCTCGCTTGGCGCCAGCGGCGATCTCGCGCCGCTCGCCGCCTGCGCGCTGGCGATGCTCGGCGAGGGCGAGGTGCTCGATGCCGACGATGCGCCCCGGCCCGCCGGCGAGGCGCTCGCCGAGGCCGGGATCGAGCCGCCGCTGTTGGGGCCGAAGGAGGGGCTGGCGCTGATCAACGGCACCGACGGCATCCTCGGGATGCTGGTCCTGGCGATCGCCGACCTCGGCGAGTTGCTGCGGGCCGCCGACGTCGCCGCCGCGATCAGCACCGAGGCGCTGCTCGGCACCGACCGCGCCTTCGCCGCCGACCTAGTCGCGCTGCGGCCGCAGCCCGGCCAGGCCGACAGCGCCGCCAACCTGCGGGCGCTGCTCGACGGCTCGGCGGTGGTCGCCAGCCACCGCAGCGGCGACCCGCGCGTCCAGGACGCCTACTCGATCCGCTGCACGCCGCAGGTTCACGGCGCCGCCCGCGACGCGCTCGCCAACGCCGCCCGCGCCGCCGACGCCGAGCTGCGCGCGGCGATCGACAACCCGATGGTGCTGCCCGACGGCCGGGTCGAGTCGTGCGGGAACTTCCACGGCGCCCCGGTCGCCTTCGCCTGCGACTTCCTCGCGATCGCCGCCGCCGAGGCCGGGGCGATCGCCGAGCGCCGCACCGACCGGCTGCTCGATGCCTCGCGCTCGCAGGGCCTGCCGCCGTTCCTCGCCCCCGAGGCCGGCGTCGACTCGGGGATGATGATCGCCCAGTACACGCAGGCGGCGATGGTCGCCGAGAACCGGCGGCTGGCGGCGCCGGCGAGCGTCGATTCGCTGCCGACCAGCGCGATGCAGGAGGACCACGTCTCGATGGGCTGGGGCGCGGCCCGCAAGCTCCGAGCCGCGCTCGCCAACCTGCGCCGGATCCTCGCCGTCGAGCTCAGCTGCGGCTGCCGGGCGCTCGAGCTGCGGGCGCCGCTGCGCCCCGCCGCGGGCACCGCCGCGGCGCTCGCGGCGCTGCGCGGGCGCGTCGCCGGCGCCGGCCCCGACCGCTGGCTCGCGCCCGAGCTCGGCGCCGTCGAGGAGCTGTTGCGCTCCGGGGCCGTCACCGCGGCCGTCGCGGCCGAGATCGGAGGATTGCGATGAGCGGACCGCGAGCGGTGCGGGCGCCCCGCGGGAGTGAGCTCAGCTGCCGCGGCTGGCAGCAGGAGGCGGCGCTGCGGATGCTGATGAACAACCTCGACCCCGACGTCGCCGAGCGCCCCGACGAGCTCGTCGTCTACGGCGGCACCGGCCGCGCCGCCCGCTCCTGGGACGCCTTCGACGCGATCGTCGCCGAGCTGCGGGCGCTCGCCGGCGACGAGACGCTGCTGGTCGCCTCGGGCAAGCCGGTCGGCGTCTTCCGCACCAGCGAGTGGGCGCCGCGGGTGCTGATCGCGAACTCGAACCTGGTCGGCGAGTGGGCGAACTGGGACGAGTTCCGGCGGCTCGAGCGCGAGGGGCTGACGATGTACGGGCAGATGACCGCGGGATCGTGGATCTACATCGGCAGCCAGGGCATCGTGCAGGGCACCTACGAGTGCTTCGCCGAGATCGCCCGCCGCCGCTACGGCGGCTCGCTCGCCGGGACGATCACGCTGACCGCCGGCCTCGGGGGCATGGGCGGCGCGCAGCCGCTGGCGGTGACGATGAACGACGGCGTCGCGCTCTGCATCGAGGTCGATCCCGAGCGGATCGAGCGCCGGATCGAAACCCGCTACCTCGATCAGGTCGCCGACGGCCTCGACGATGCGATCAACCGCTGCCACGACGCGAAGGCGGAGCGCCGGGCGCTCAGCGTCGGGCTGCTCGGCAACGCCGCCGAGCTGATCCCCGAGCTGCTCGACCGCGGCTTCGACGCCGACATCGTCACCGACCAGACGAGCGCCCACGACCCGCTCGTCGGCTACGTGCCGGCGGGCCTGTCGCTGGCCGAGGCCGAGGCGCTGCGCGCGGCCGATCCCGACGAGTACATCCGCCGGGCGCGCGTCTCGGCCGCCGCGCACTGCTACGCGATGGTCGCCTACAAGGACCGCGGCGCCGAGGTCTTCGATTACGGCAACAGCCTCCGCCGCGAGGCCGAGCTCGGCGGCTTCGAGCGCGCCTTCGACTACCCCGGCTTCGTCCCCGCCTACATCCGGCCGCTGTTCTGCGAGGGCAAGGGCCCGTTCCGCTGGGCGGCGCTGTCGGGCGCGGAGGCCGACATCGCCGCCACCGACCGCGCCGTGCTCGAGGAGTTCCCCGACGACGAGGCGCTCGGGCGCTGGATCCGGATGGCGGGCGAGCGGATCGCCTTCCAGGGGCTGCCGGCGCGGATCTGCTGGCTCGGCTACGGCGAGCGCCGCCGGCTCGGGCTGCGCTTCAACGCGATGGTCGCGGCGGGCGAGATCAGCGCCCCGATCGTGATCGGCCGCGACCACCTCGACTCGGGCTCGGTCGCCTCGCCCTACCGCGAGACCGAGGCGATGATCGACGGCTCCGACGCGATCGCCGACTGGCCGCTGCTGAACGCGCTCGTCAACACCGCCTCGGGCGCCTCCTGGGTCAGCCTCCACCACGGCGGCGGCGTCGGCATCGGCCGCTCGATCCACGCCGGCATGGTCTGCGTCGCCGACGGCAGCGAGCTCGCCGCGGCGAAGCTCGACCGGGTGCTGACCGCCGACCCCGGGATGGGCGTGATCCGCCATGCCGACGCGGGCTACGAGCGCGCGCTCGAGGTCGCCGCCGAGCGCGACGTGCGGGTGCCGATGAGCGACGGCGGCCCGAGCGAGCGGTGAGCGTCCGCGAGATCGTCGAGGTCGGCCACCCGGCGCTGCGCGAGCGCGCCCGCGAGCTCAGCCTCGAGCAGCTGCGCTCGCCCGCAATCCAGGCGCTGATCGACGACATGATCGCGACGATGCGGGCCGCCGCCGGCGCCGGCCTCGCCGCCAACCAGGTCGCCGAGACGGTCCGGGTCGCGGTCGCCGAGGTCGGCTCGAACCGGCGCTACCCCTACAAGCCCGAGATCCCGTTGACGGTCTTCGTCAACCCCGAGATCGAGCCGCTCGACGACGTCACCGAGCCGATCAACGAGGGCTGTCTGTCGGTCCCCGGCCTGCGCGGCGAGCTGCGCCGCAGCATGCGGGTGCGGGTTCGCTACCTCGACCGGGAGGGGCGACCGCACGACGAGGTCAAGCTCGGCCTCACCGCCGGCACCTTCCAGCACGAGGTCGACCACCTCGACGGGGTCCTGTTCCTCGACCGGGTCAGCGACCCGCGGACGCTGAGCAGCTGGGGCGAGTTCGAGCGCCGCGGGCTCGCCGCGTTCACGGCCCGCGCCGCCGAGCTGACCGCCAGGTACGGCGCGTGAGCGCCGAGTACTGGTGCGAGCTCGCCTGGCTCGGCGGCGAGCGGGCGACCGCGGGCGCGCTCGTCACGATCGACGGCGGGCTGATCGCCGCGGTCGAGGCCGGGGTCGCCGCGCCGGCGGCCGCGACGCGGCTGCCCGGGCTGACGATCCCCGGCTTCGCCAACGCCCACTCGCACGCCTTCCACCGCGCCCTGCGCGGCCGCACCCAGCGCGGCCGCGGCAGCTTCTGGAGCTGGCGCGAGCGCATGTACGAGGTCGCGGCGGCGCTCGACCCCGACTCCTACCGGCGGCTGGCGCGAGCGGTCTTCGCCGAGATGGCGCTGGCCGGGATCACCGCCGTCGGCGAGTTCCACTACCTCCACCACGGTCCCGGCGGCGCTCGCTACGACGACCCGAACGCGACCGGGAAGGCGCTGATCGCCGCCGCCGGCGAGGCCGGAATCAGGATCACGCTACTCGACGCCTGCTACCTGCACGGCGGCTTCGGCGAGCCCCCCGACGATACCCAGCGCCGGTTCAGCGACGGCGACGCGGCGCGCTGGGCCGAGCGCGTCGGCGACCTGCGCGGGGCGGCCGGGGCGCGGATCGGCGCCGCCGCGCACAGCGTCCGCGCCGTCGATCCGGAATCGATCCGCGCGGTCGCCGCCGCCGCCGCCGCCGCGGGCTGGCCGCTGCACGCGCACGTCTCCGAGCAGCCCGCCGAGAACGCCGCCTGCGAGGCCGCCCACGGGGTCAGCCCGACCCGCCTGCTCGCCGACGCGGGCGCGCTCGGGCCCGCCTTCACCGCGGTCCACGCGACCCATCTCAGCGCCGCCGACATCGGCCTGCTCGGCGGCTCGCGCTGCTGCTGCTGCCTCTGCCCGACGACCGAGCGCGATCTCGCCGACGGCATCGGCCCGGCCCGCGCGCTCGCCGACGCCGGCGCGGCGCTGGTGCTCGGCTCGGACTCGCATGCCGTCATCGACCCGCTCGAGGAGGCGCGCGCGGTCGAGCTCGACGAGCGCCTCGCCGGCGGCGAGCGCGGCCGTCACGAGGCGCCGTCGCTGCTGCGCGCCGCGACCGCCGCGGGCCACGCCGCGATCGGCTGGCCCGAGGCCGGCCGGATCGAGCCCGGCGCGATCGCCGACCTCGTCACCGTCGGCCTCGACTCGGTCCGCACCGCCGGCGCCGGCGCCGCGGCCGCGCTCGACGTCGCCGTGTTCGCGGCCGGCGCCGCCGATGTCACCTCGGTGATCTGCGCCGGCCGCCCCGTCGTCGTCGCCGGCCGCCACACCGAGATCGACGTCGCCCGGGAGCTGTCCGCGGCGATCGGTGAAGTGCTGCCATGAGCGCGACCGTGATCGATTCGATCGGGCTGCTCGCCACCGGTGACCCCGAGCTCGGCGAGGGCCCGCTCGGGATCGTCCGCGACGCGGCGCTCGTGCTCGAGGAGGGGAGGGTGAGCGCGGTCGAGCGCGCCGGCGCCGCCGGCGACCGCCGCCACGATGCCGACGGCCGCTGCGTCATCCCGGGCTTCGTCGACAGCCACACCCACCTGCTGTTCGCCGGCGACCGCGCCGAGGAGTTCGCGGCGCGGATCAGCGGCGGCTCCTACGAGGCGGGCGGCATCCGCGTCACCACCGAGGCGACCCGCGCCGCCGACGATCGCGAGCTGCTGCGGCTGGCGCGGGCCCGCGCGGCCGAGGCGCTCGCCGCCGGCATCACCCACCAGGAGATCAAGTCCGGCTACGGCCTCGAGGTCGCCACCGAGCAGCGGCTCTGCCGGCTCGCGGCCGAGCTCAGCGACGACGTCACGTTCCTCGGCGCCCACCTCGTGCCGGCCGAGTACGAGGGCCGCACCGACGACTACGTCGAGCTCGTCTGCGGCGAGATGCTCGCTGCCTGCGCTCCCCACTCGCGCTGGATCGACGTCTTCTGCGAGGTCGGGGCCTTCGACCCCGACCAGTCGCGGCGGGTGCTCGAGGCCGGGGGCGAAGCCGGGCTCGGGATGCGCGTGCACGGCAACCAGCTCGGCTACGGGCCCGGGGCGCGGCTTGCCGCCGAGCTCGGCGCCGCCTCGGTCGACCACTGCACCTACCTCGACGACCTCGACCGCGAGGCGCTCGCCGGCTCCGACACGGTCGCCACCTTCCTGCCCGCGACCGACTTCTCGACCCTCGAGCCCTACCCCGATGCGCGCCGCGCGATCGATGCCGGCGTCGCCGTCGCGATCGCCACCAACACCAACCCCGGCTCCAGCTACACGACCTCGATGCCGTTCTGCATCGCGCTCGCCGTCCGCGAGCTCGGGATGACGATCGACGAGGCGCTGGCCGCGGCGACCTCGGGCGGCGCCCGCGCGCTGCGGCGCGACGACATCGGCCACCTCGCCCCCGGCGCCCGCGCCGACCTCGTCGTTCTCGACGCGCCCTCCTACGCCCACCTGATCTACCGCCCCGGCGTGCCGCTCACCCGTGCCGTCTTCCGCGCCGGCGAGCTCGCCTGGTCCGTGCCGGGCTGAGCTCGGCCCGACCGCCGCGCCCGACCGCCGCGCTTGCCCGTCTGCTCGCGCACCCGCGCCGCCCGACCGCCGCGCTTGCCCGTCGGCCCCGCCGCGCTTGCGCGTCGGCCCGCGCGCCCGCGCCGCCGCCGTCCGCTCGCAGCCCCCGCGCACTGCTGCGAATCGCTTAGCCCAGCGCGATGCGATTCGCGACAGAACGCCCGGCCCGGCCGGATCGCGGCGCTGGAAGCGTCGCTTCCGGGGCCGCGCAGGCCGCGCAGCGGCGCCCCGCGACCCCGCGACGCCGCTACCCCGGCATCTCCGACGCCTCGTGCAGCTGCAGGACCTCGCCGCCGTCCTCGCCGGTGCGGATCCTGATCGCCTCCTCGACCGGGAGCACAAAGATCTTGCCGTCGCCGATCGATCCGGTCCGCGCGTGCCTGAGGATCGTCTCGACGACGACGTCCTTCTCGTGGTCGTCGACGACGCACTCGACCTTCAGCTTCGGGCGCACGTTGACGCTCAGGCTGGCGCCGCGGTAGTGCTCGACGACGCCCTTCTGACGCCCCGAGCCCTTGACCTCGGTGATCGAGAGCGACGGGATCCCCTGCTCGAGCAGGTCCTGGCGGATCGGCTCGAACGCCTCGTGGCGGATGAACGCTTCGACCTTCTTCATCGGCTCCGTCCTTCCTACGCCTGCGAGGGCGTTGTCGATGCCGGCTTCGGCGCGGCGGCTGCCGGCGCCGTCGGCGCGGCCACCGCCTGCACCTTACTCGCGAACCCGTACTCCTCGACCGGGATGAACTGCTCCGGGTACCCGTACATGCCGTGCTCGGAGATGTCGAGACCGGCCTCCTCCTCGGCAACCGAGACGCGCAGCCCGATCGTCCGCTTGATCGCCCAGAACGTGAGCAACGAGAGCCCGAAGACGAGCGCGAACGTAGCCACGACCCCGACCGCCTGGACGCCGAGCTGACCGAGGGTCGCGCCGAGGCTCTGATCGCCGGTGAGGCCGTACCAGACGCCGGGGCTGGCGTCGGGAAGGACCAGCCGCGGCGAGCCGAACAAGCCGATCGACAGCGTCCCCCAGATGCCGGCGAGGCCGTGCGCGGAGAGCGCCCCGATCGGATCGTCGAGCCAGCGGTCGATCGCGAGGATCCCGGCAACGACGACGACGCCGGCGACGGCGCCGATCAGCGGCGCGAACTGGAACTCGACGTAGCCTGACGGCGCCGTGATCGCCACCAGCCCGGCGATCGCGCCGTTGCCGGCCATGCCGACGTCGATCGCCTTCGTCTTCAGGTACATCGTCCCCATCGCTGCCAGCGCCCCCGCCGCGGCTGCGAGCTGGGTGTTGAGCGCGACCTGCGCGAACAGCTCGCCGCCGCCGGTGCCGAAGGTCGAGCCGGCGTTGAACCCGTACCAGCCGACCCAGAGGATCAGCACGCCGAGCCCGGTCAGCGGCATCGAGTGGCCGGGGATCGGGCGCGGCCGGCCGTCGTGTCCGTACTTGCCGATCCGCGCTCCGAGCAGCAGCAGCGCCGCGAGCCCACCGACGGCGCCGGTCAGGTGGACGACGGTCGAGCCCGCGAAGTCCATCACCGGCTTGCCGCCGACGTCGGCGAGCAGGCCGCCGCCGTAGACGCCGTGCGCGACCAGCGGGTAGATCACCGCCGCGAACACGATCGCGTAGATCACGTAGGCGGCGAACTTGATCCGCTCCAGCGTGGTCCCCCAGACGATCGCCAGCGAGACCGCGCAGAACAGCATCCCGAACAGCATCAGCGCCGTCTCCGAGCCGCTCACCTGGACGCCGGCGACCGACTGGTTGAACTGGAAGAAGAACCCCTCGGTGCCGAAGATCTTGTTGCCCGAGGCGGACGAGACGCCGTAGCCGACCGCCCACCACGCGATCGAGCAGATCCCGAGGTTGACGAGGATCTTCGCGACCCCGGCACCGACGTTCTTCTGCCGCGAGAAGCCGATCTCGAGCAGCAGGAAGCCGGCCTGCATGAACAGCACGAGGACCGCCGCGACCATCACCCAGAGCGCGTTCAGCTGCTCGGCGAGCGCGTTGGTGCCGGCCGCCGAAGCGCCGCTCGGGAGCAGCAGAGCCGTCGCGACCGCCGCCAGTGACGCGATGCCGAGCCTGCGTTTCATCTGTTTCCTCCGATCGCCGACGATGCGATCAGTCTCCGCGCGGCGCGCCGGGCCGTGTTTGTACCGGCGTCGAAAATTCACCCCCGGCCTCTTGTACGGGCCGGTCGCCGGCGGGCGCCGTCACCTCGGGCGATCGGCGCCTGGGTTCAGAGGCGTTGGGCGGTCTCGGTCCCTGCGATTCGTACCCCTGGGTACCCAACGTGGGACGCGCGCCCACCCTGCGGGTTGCCGCTCGCTCGCCGGCCGCGATCAGGGTCCGCGCGGCGGGCAACGCTGGACAGCGCCCCGCTTCCGGTGCCGTCGAGTACCCCTGGGTACGAATCCGGCGGTGGGCCTCTGATGCTTCCCGGCGCACCGCCCCCTGGATCCGGGGCCGCTCGGCCGCGGGGCGCGCGTGTGGCCGCGCCCGCGACCGCGCTCCGCGCCCGCGCCAGCGCCCGCGCCAGCGCCAGCGCCAGCGCCAGCGCCTACAGGCTGACCTCGTTGGCGGTCGCCGTTGCGGCGGCGGGCCGCGGCGCGGCGCCGTTGGCGCCGGGCTCGGCGCCGACGGTCAGCTCGGCCCGCTCGCGGGCGATCGCGATCATCCCGTCGTCGCCGCCGAGCTCGCGCCATCGCGCCTTGGCGCTGCGGTGCAGGTCATCGAGGAAGCCGTCGGTGTGCAGCGGGTCGTGGTGGAACAGCAGCGCCCGCCGCGCGCCGACGCGGCGGGCGAAGGTGACCGTGTCGCCGATCGGCGAGTGCCCCCAGCCCTCGTGCCCGGGGTACTCCTCGTCGGTGTATTGGCAGTCGTGGATCAGCAGGTCGGCGTCGCGGGCGAGGTCGTAGCCAGAGATCCACTCCGGGTCGAGCTCGGCGAGCGCGGCTCCGAGCCCGGGCTCGTGGTCGGGGATGTAGCAGAGCGTGGTGTCGCCGTCGCTGATCCGGTAGCCGAGCGTCGGGCCGCGGTGGGTGACCGCCTCGGCCCGGATCGTCGCGCCGCCGATCGACCACTCGCTCACCGGGGCGTCGAGGAACGACACGTCGCAGGGCAGCTCGCGGACCTCGACCGGGGACAGCGGCGCCGAGATGTAGCGCGCGATCCGCGCCTCCAGCGATGCCTCCGGCGAGCTCGGCCCCCAGATCCGGATCTGCGACTCGGCCCGGAAGCAGGGCGGGAAGAACATCAGCCCCTGGATGTGGTCGAGGTGCAGGTGGGTGAGCAGGATGTTGATCTCGGGCAGGTCCGGCGGCAGCGCGAACCCGAGCGTGCGGATGCCGGTGCCGGCGTCGAGGATCAGCGTCTCGCCGCCGGCCAGGGTCACCTCGCAGCAGGATGTGTTGCCGCCGTAGCGATTCATCTCCGGCCCGGGGGCCGGGACCGAGCCGCGCGCTCCCCAGACCTTGACCCTCATCGCACGGCCTCATGGCGCCCGGTCGTCACCTCGCGCGCCTTCTCGTCGTCGACCGGCCAGAAGATCACCATCGCCCCGCTCGCCCCCGAGCCCGCGCCGACGATCGGCATCGCCGAAGCGGCGACCCGGTGCATCTCGCCGTCGCTCGAGCGGATCCGGAGCTCGGTGTGGGCCGGGCGGCCGTCGCGCAGCGCCCGCGTCAGCGGCAGCTCGCCGATCGGGATCGGCTCGCCGTCCTCGCCGAACGGCCCAAACTCACGGGTCCATGCGCCCCGATCGAGCTGGCCGATGTCCTCGAACGGACGCCCGAGCATCGCCCCGGCGGCCTCGTTGTAGAACAGCAGCTGACCGTCCCGGGCGACCAGGAACGCCGGCGTCGTCACGCTCGTCAACAGGTTCCTGGCGAGGATCAGCTCCAGCGGTTTCTGCGGGCCGGGCATCGGTAGCCCACATCATTCCACCGTTAGCGCGTATTGACACCAGGTCGCGCCCGCCCGGTCGCCTCCGCCCCCTTTCGCGCTGCGCCGCGGTCGCCGGCGGGCGTTCAGCTCATCTTGCCGATCTTGAAGATCTTCGTGCCGCAGTCGGGGCACGTGCCCTGGATCGCCGGCCGCCCGTTCTTCATCGTGATCTGCTGGGCGTCCTTGATCTCGACCTTCTTGCGTTCCTTGACGCAGTAACCCTCTGGCATCTGAGCGCTCCTTCCGAGCCTCCGTTGGCGACGCTCGTGCGACATCGCACAACCGTCGATTGAGCCGACTGTAGGGCCGCCTCCGGACGGGAAAGTCGGGGTGGCTCCTGACTCTAGCTAGGGGTTGCCCGACTCGAGCTCCGCGATCTGATCGCGCAGCTCCTCGATGTCGCTCTCGAGCACGTCGAGGCGCTCGGCGGTCTTGCCGCCGGCCGCGTCGGCGCCCGAGCCCGAGAGCTGGTCCTCGATCGCGGTCAGCCGGGCCTCGAAGGCCGCCGCGTCGAAGTCCGCCGTCGAGCCCGACTCGAGCGCGTTGACACGCTCGGAGATCGCGTTGAGGTCGTCGTTGTCGGCGGAGTTGTCGCGGGCATCGATCGCGAGCACGATCGCGACCGCCGACGTCGCCAGCGCGAGAACGATCGCGGCGATCCCGAGATAGGTGCGCAGCCCGACCTTGCGGTCGAGGGTCGCGAGCCAGGCCCGCAACCCTTCCAGCGTCGGCCGCGGCGGCATCGTCCCGGGCCGCGCGGCGGCGCTGGCCGTGGGCGGGGCCGTCCCGGGAGCGGCGGCCGCCGGCGGCCGCCGCACGGCGGTGACCG
>CAZCFA010000001.1:22095-82677 GCA_964497825.1 uncultured Conexibacter sp. | reverse complement strand
GGCATCGGCTCGATCAGGCGCGCCAGCGGAGCCCGCCGACCGGGGCGGCTCGTCGCCGCCCTCCGCGGACGCGGACGGCCGCACCTCGGCTCCGGCGTCGCCGGCCGCTACCTCCTCATCGCCGCCGCCGACGGGTGGCTCCGGCTCGGCGCCGATGTCGCCGAGCGGCTCCGGCGCCGCCCACTCCTCGGTCTCATCGCCCGGACGGCTGGCCGGGGCGACCCCCTCGGACGAGTCGGCCTCATCGGGGCGGGCCTCGCGGCCGCGGCCGCGCTCACGCTCGATCTCCCGCTCGAGGCGCTCGAACTCCTCGGTCAGCCCGACGCGCTTCTCCTCCTCGTCCTCGGGCGGCTCGTGCCCCCCGGGCCGGCGCTCGTCGCTCAACGCGCCACCTCACCGAGCGCGGCGGGAACGCTGCGGGCGAACGCGCCGAGCGCGCGCCGGTAGGAGCCGAGCGAGGCGATTGAGACCCACTCGTCGGGACCGTGGTGGCCGCCGCCGAGCGGCCCGAACTCGACCGCCGGGACGCCGACGCGGATGAACGAGACGGCGTCGGAGGCGCCGTCGCGGCCGATGCTGGTCACCTGGTCGTCCTGGTGCGGGCGGGCGGCCTCGGCGAGCGCCTGCACGAACGGCGAGTCGCGGTCGACCTCGACCGGCGGGCGCCGGAAGGTGGTGACGACGCGGGTATCGGGGATCGCCCGGATCTCGGCCAGGATCGCGGCCGGGTCCTGCTCGGGCAGGTAGCGGATGTCGACGTCGATGACGCAGGTGTCGGGCACTTTGTTCAAAGCGTCTCCGCCGATGATCCTTCCGAGGTTGATCGAGGGCCGATCGAAGAGCTCGGACGACTGGCGCGAGAACGGTAGCGACTCGATCGCGCGGAACACCGAGTAGGCCTTGGTGATCGCGTTGTCGCCCTGCCATGGGGTCGAGCCGTGCGCGGCCCGGCCGGCGACCTCGATCCGCACCGCCAGCACGCCCTTGGCGGCGATCCCGATCAGCATGTCGGTCGGCTCGCCGGTGATCGCGAAGTCGCCGCCGTAGCCGGCGTCGACGAGCACGTCGCTGCCGCGGTCGAACTCCTCCTCGGTCTCCTCGTCGGGAACCAGCGCGAGCCGGACGCGGACGTCCCGCTGCTCGCGCAGGTCGGCCAGCATCAGCATCATCGCCGCCGCGGCCCCCTTCATGTCGTAGGCGCCGCGCCCGCACAGCCGGTCGCCGTCGACGATCGGCTCGAACTGGCCCGGGAGCCCGGGGACGACGTCGATGTGGCCGTGGGCGACGATCACCGGTCCCGCCGCGGGCCCGACCTCGGCGATCACGATCGGCAGCTCGCGCACGAGCAGCTCCCTGGTCGGGATGTCGCGCGCCTCGAGCCAGCCCTTGACGAACCCGGCGCAGTTCCGGATCCCCTCGGGCGTCGAGGTGTCGTAGCCGATCAGCCGCTCGGCCAGAAGGCGCTCCTGCATCGGCGAAGGGTATCTCGGAGCGCGCGGCTCCCGGCGCCGTTGAGCCGGCTCCGCCGCCGGGCTTGCCGCGGCGCCGCGCCGCGCGCTCAGCCCGTGCAGTCGGTCGGGCCGGACCCCGTGTCGACGCTCTCCGCCGCCGTGTAGGTCCGGGTGATCTCGAGGTAGCCGCCGTCGGCGATCGCGACCTTCTCGCCCTTGCTCGCCGCCGCCCGCGACGCGTCGGCGACGAGGTTGACGTAGCGGCGGCCGGCGCTGACGTCGCAGCCGAGGATCGCGGTCGCCACCGCGGGCCGGAACTGGCGACAGCTGCGATCGCAGTTGCCGCCGTCGTTGCCGGTCTTGTCGTCGTCGTAGCTGCTGCTGATCAGGTAGCGGCCCTCGATCGAGGTCGGGCTGTCGGCGAGTACCAGGTAGCCGGCGACATCGGGCGCCTGCGGCACCCGCTCCTCGACCCGCAGCATCGAGTCGATCTCGAACTGCCAGCCCTCGAGCTCGCCGATCTCGCGCCCCGGCTCGAGCTCCTGGCTGTAGACGACCTCGCGGACGTCGTTCTTGTCGCCGTGGCCGGTGAGGACGTCGAGCGTGCGCCGGCCCGGCCGCCGGTCGATCGGCGGGTCCTCGGGCGAGGGCACGGAGGCGTCGGCCTGGACCCAGTACATCGCCTGGCCCTTCTGGGTCTCGACCGCGAGCACGTTGCAGTCGCGCGCCCGCGGCGGCCTGCAGCCCTTCGCGCGCGGCGAGCTCGCGCTCACCTCGAAGACGACGTAGCGCGCGTCCTCGGGGTCGAGGCCCTGCTTGAGCTTCGCGAGCCTGACCACCCGCACGAGGTTCTGCGCGATCGAGCAGTGGTGGATCGCCGTCGTGCAGGTCGTCGTCTGCGCCGGCCCGAGGTTCTCGCCCGCGCCGGTCAGGTCGGGCGCGGAGCCGCCGCCGACGATTCGGAAGCGGCTCTCGACCCGGACCGGGTCGTAGCCGTACCGGCGCGTCCCCTGGCAGGCGGTGTGGGCGCGCTGGTTGGGGATGTAGTCGGTGATCGCGCACTTGGTCAGGGTGACGCTGGCGATCGCGCGCAGGTGCATGCCCGCGCTGAGCTCGCGCACCGGCAGCTCGTAGACGACCGTCGGCACCCCCTGCTTGGTGATCGGGACCCGCTGGTCCTGGCTGCCGCTGGCGGGGTCGCCGGCGACCAGGTCGGGGGCGCCCTTGGGACCGCTGTCGGCGTAGATCGAGACCTGATGGCCGACGTCGTCGCCGTCGCCGTCGCCGTCGCCGCCGCAGCCGGCGGCCAGCGCCGCGAGCACCAGCGCCGCGAGCGCCAGCGCCGCGAGCGAGATCGACCGGATCCGGTTCACGCCGTTCTATCGGCGCGGCCGGGGATTGGTTGAGCCGCGAGCGGCTCAGCCTCCGGCGATCGCGAGGAACGTCTCGGCCCGCTCCTTGTCCTGCTCGGCCGTCTGCTGCTGGGCCGAGCCCTGCTCGGCCTCGCGCAGCCGCTGCTCGGCGTCCTCGAGCCGCGATCGCAGGTCGGCTGGGTCGAGCGCGTCGGGCTCGACCGCCTCGCTGACCAGCACCGTCACCTTGTTGGCGAAGACCTCGATCCAGCCCTCGGCCGCGGCGTAGCGGCGGCCGCCGCCGGAGCCGGCGAACTCCGACTCGTCGGCGTAGATCCGCAGCTCGTGCGGGACGGTCCGGGCGAGCATCGGCGCGTGGCGGGCGCGGACGCCGACCTCGCCGACCACGGTCCGGGCCGAGATCTGGAACGCCTCGCCGCTGAACACGCGCCCCTCCGGGGTCAGCACCTCGGCCTTGAACCTGTGCGCCTCGTCGGCCATCGCTGCTCCGCCTAGGCGGCGGCCTCCTCCTTCTCGGCCTGCTCGGCGGCCTCGGCCTCGGCGCCGGCGGTCTCGTCCTCGCCCTCGCCCTTGGCGTCGGCGAGCACCTGCTCGATCGAGCCCTTCATGTAGAAGGCGCCCTCGGGGATGTCGTCGTGCTCGCCGTCGACGAGGCCGCGGAAGCTCTCGACGGTCTCGGCGACCGGCACGTACTCGCCCGAGCGGCCGGTGAACTGCTCGGCGACGAAGAACGGCTGGCTCAGGAAGCGCTCGATCTTGCGGGCGCGGTTGACCTGGAGCTTGTCTTCGTCGGAGAGCTCGTCGATGCCGAGGATCGCGATGATGTCCTGCAGCTCGCGGTAGCGCTGCAGCACCTCCTGCACGTCGGTCGCGGTCCGGTAGTGATCCTCGCCGAGGATGTCGGCCTTGAGGATCGTCGAGGTCGAGTCGAGCGGGTCGACGGCCGGGTAGATCCCCTTCTCGGAGATCGCCCGCGACAGCGTCGTCGTCGCGTTCAGGTGCGCGAACACCGACGCCGGCGCCGGGTCGGTGAGGTCGTCGGCGGGCACGTAGACGGCCTGGATCGAGGTGACCGATCCCTGCGAGGTCGAGGTGATCCGCTCCTGCAGCTCGCCCATCTCGGTCTCCAGCGTCGGCTGGTAGCCGACCGCCGACGGCATCCGGCCGAGCAGCGCCGAGACCTCCGAGCCCGCCTGCACGAAGCGGAAGATGTTGTCGATGAACAGCAGCACGTCCTGGCCACCGACCTCGCGGAAGTACTCGGCCATCGTCAGCCCGGTCAGGGCGACCCGCAGCCGCGCCCCCGGCGGCTCGTTCATCTGCCCGAACACCATCATCGTCTTGTCGATGACGCCGGACTCCTGCATCTCGACGTAGAGGTCGTTGCCCTCGCGGGTGCGCTCGCCGACGCCGCAGAACGCCGAGAGCCCCTCGAGCTCCTCGGCGATGTTGCGGATCAGCTCCTGGATCAGCACCGTCTTGCCGACGCCGGCGCCGCCGAACAGGCCGACCTTGCCGCCCTTCGCGTAGGGGGCGAGCAGGTCGACGACCTTGATCCCGGTCTCGAGGATCTCCTGGGTCGGGGTCAGATCGTCGGCGCTCGGGGCCGGGCGATGGATCGGCCAGCGGTCCTCGCCGGCGACCGGCTCGCGCTCGTCGATCGGGTCGCCGAGCAGGTTGAAGATGCGCCCGAGCGTGTCCTTGCCGACCGGCACCGTGATCGAGGCGCCGGTGTCGGTGACCCGGTCGCCGCGCCGCAGGCCGTCGGTCGCGTCCATCGCGACGGCGCGGACGCGGTCGTCGCCGAGGTGCTGCTGGACCTCGAGCGTGAGGTCGATCGCGTCGCGGCCCTCGCCGGCGGGGATCTCGATCTTCAGCGCCGAGTAGATCTCGGGCAGGCCCTCGGGGAAGACGGCGTCGACGACGACGCCGATCACCTGCTCGACCCGGCCGACGTTGCCGCCGGCGCCGTTGTTCTCGTTCTCAGCCATCTTCGTTCTCAGCTCCTTGTTCTCAGTCTCGGTTTCGAAGTTCTAGGCGGACCCGAGCGCCTCGGCGCCGCCGACCACCTCGAGGATCTCCTGCGTGATCTCGGCCTGGCGGACGCGGTTCATCTCCAGCGTCAGCCGGTCGATCATCTCGCCCGCGTTCTCGGCCGCGTTCCGCATCGCCGTCATCCGCGCGCCGTGCTCGGAGGCGGTCGACTCGAGCAGCCCGCGGTAGACGGAGAGGTTGACGTAGACCGCGAACAGCATCGACAGCGCCTCCTCGGGCTCGGGCTCGTAGTGCCACTCCGAGCGGCTCTGGGCCTCGGCCAGCTCGGGGTCGTGGTCGTCGGTGATGTCGGGGATGCCCTCGCCGTAGACCTCGGCGTCCTGCAGCGGCAGCAGCGTCTGCCGGCGGACGTACTGGGTCAGCGGCGAGACGTAGCGGTTGTAGATCACCTCGACCCGGTCGAGCTCCTCGTCGACGTAGCGGGCGCTGACCGTCTCGCCAATCCGGCGCGCGTCGGCGAAAGAGGGACGGTCGGTGAAGCCGGTGAAGGCGGCGGCGACCGACTCGCCGCGGAAGCTCAGCGTCGAGTTGCCGCGGCGGCCGACGACGTAGTAGTCGACGTCGCCGCCGGCGGCCCGGTACTCGCCGCCGAGCTTCAGCCCGGCGCGGATGATCTGCGAGTTGAACGAGCCCGCGAGCCCGCGGTCGCCGGTGATCAGCACGATCCCGGTGCGCCGCGGCTGCTCGCCGTGGCGCTGCAGCAGCGGCACCCGCAGCTCGCTGCTCGCCGAGGCCTCGGCGACCCGCTGGGTCATCTTCCGGATCTCCTGGGCGTAGGGGCGCATCGCGTCGATCCGCTGCTCGGCGCGGCGCAGCCGCGCCGCCGCGACCATCTCCATCGCCCGCGTGATCTTGCGGATGTTCTTGACCGAACCGATCCGGGTCTTTACGTCCTTCTGCGTGGCCATGGGCTTTGCTGGGTCCGGTCCGGGGGACTAGACGGTCGCCGTCGCCTCCTCGCCCGCCTCGTCCTCGGCGCTGCGATCCGGCTCGGCGCGCTCCCGCTCGGAGCGGATCCGGTCCGACTCGCCCTCCTCGAGCTCGTTGCCCTCGGCGTCGAAGTCGGGTCCGAAGTCGTCGATCGCCTCGGCGATCGCCGCGCCGAGCTCGGCCTCGCGGTCGTCGTCGAGCTGGCCGTCGCCGTTGATCGCGGCGATCAGCTCCGCCTTCTCGCTGCGCAGCCGGTCGCGCAGCCGCGCCAGGAACTCGCCGACCCGCTCGACCTTGATCCGGTCGAGGTAGCCGCCGGTGCCGGAGTAGATCGCCGCCACCTGGTCGGCGACCGACAGCGGGTTGCGCTCGACCTGGTTGAGCGCCTCGACGAGCCGCTCGCCGCGGGCCAGCGACCGCTGGGTCTCGGGGTCGAGCTCGGAGCCGAACTGGGCGAACGCCTCGAGCTCGCGGTACTGCGAGAGGTCGAGGCGGAGCTTGCCGGCGACCTTCTTCATCGCCTTCGTCTGGGCGTTGCCGCCGACCCGCGAGACCGAGATGCCGACGTTGATCGCCGGCCGCACGCCCGAGTAGAACAGGTCCGACTCGAGGAAGATCTGGCCGTCGGTGATCGAGATCACGTTGGTCGGGATGTAGGCGGAGACGTCGGAGGCCTGCGTCTCGATGATCGGCAGCGCCGTCAGCGAGCCGCCGTCGAGCTCGTCGGAGAGCTTGACGCCGCGCTCGAGCAGCCGCGAGTGCAGGTAGAAGACGTCGCCGGGATAGGCCTCGCGGCCGGGCGGGCGGCGCAAGAGCAGCGACATCTGCCGGTAGGCGTAGGCGTGCTTGGTGAGGTCGTCGTAGATCACCAGCGAGTGCCCGCCCTGGTAGGTGAAGTGCTCGGCCATCGCGCAGCCCGCATACGGCGCCATGAACTTGATCGGGGCGGCCTCGTCGGCGGGCGCGGCGACGATGATCGTCCGCTCCATCGCGCCCGCCTCCTCGAGCGTGTTCATCAGCTGCACGACGGTCGCCATCCGCTGGCCGACCGCGACGTAGACGGAGACGACGTCCTCGTCCTTGTTGTTGATGATCGTGTCGATCGCGATCGCCGTCTTGCCGGTCTGGCGGTCGCCGATGATCAGCTCGCGCTGGCCGCGGCCGATCGGGATCATCGCGTCGATCGCCTTCAGCCCGGTCTGCAGCGGCTCCTTGACGCCCTGGCGCTGGATCACGCCCGGCGCCTTGAACTCGGCCGGGCGGGTCTCGGTCGTGTTGATGTCGCCCTTGCCGTCGAGCGGCCGGCCGAGCGGATCGACGAGCCGGCCGAGCAGCTGCTCGCCGACCGGGATCTCGAGCAGCCGGCCGGTGCGCTTGACCGTGTCGCCCTCGACGATCTCGTCCCACTCGCCGAACAGCACCGCGCCGACGTTGTCCTCCTCGAGGTTCAGCGCCAGGCCGGTGACGTCGTTGGGCAGCTCGAGCATCTCCAGCGACATGCAGTTGTCGAGGCCGTGCACGCGGGCGATGCCGTCGGCGATCGAGAGCACGGTCCCGACCTCGGCGAGGTCGGCGCTGCCGGTCTCCATTCCCTCGATCCGCTGGCGCAGGATCGACGAGATCTCGTCGGGCTTGATGTCCATGTCTGTTTCTGGCTCCTTGTTCTCGAAATCGTCGTGCGTCGGTTGCGTCAGGCGGCCTGCGCGACCTCCCTGCGAAGCTTCTCGAGCCGGCTGCGGACGCTGGCGTCCAGCACCCGGTTGCCGACCCGGAGGACGAGGCCGCCGATGATCGATTCGTCGACCTCGCTGCGCAGCTCGATCGTCTTCTGCGTCTTGCGCTCGATCTCGGCGCCGATCGACTCGACGACCGCGGGCTCGAGCGCGATCGCGCTGGTCACGGTCACCTCGAGCCGCTCGTTCTCGCGGTCCCAGAGCTCGTCGAAGCGGGCCCTGATCCGGAACAGCGCCGGCATCCGGTGCTTCTCGGCGAGCAGCTCGAGGAAGTTGACCAGCTCCGGGTTGGCGCCCGAGACCGCCTTCGCGATCCCCTCGCGCTTCTCGGCCGAGGAGAAGTAGGGGCTGAAGAAGAACACCTGCAGGTCGTGGTCGCGCTCGACGGCGTCGGCGAACTGGCCGAGCTGCGTCTGGATCTCGTCCAGCTCCCGCTTCTGCTTGGCGACGTCGAACAACGCCTCGCTGTAGACCTTGGCGATCTCCTCCATCTCGAGCTCCTAGTTGCGGCTCGGCTCGCCGGAGAGGGCGCTGAAGTCGGCGTCGGCGAGCGCCTCCTCGACGAGCCGCCGCTGATCGTCGCCGGCGAGCGTCTTGCCGGCGACCTTCTCGGTCGCGAGCACGGTCAGGTCGGCGACCTCCTTGCGCAGCTGATCGAGCGAGCGCCTGGTCTCGGCCTCGATGTCGCGGCGGGCGGCGGCGACGAGCTCCTCGCGCTTCGCCTTGCCCTCCTCGGTCGCCTCGGCCTTGGCGGCGTCGCCGGCGCGCCGGGCGCGGGCGACGATGTCGTCGGCCTGCTCGCGCGCCTCCTTGAGCCGCTCGCGGTACTCGGCCAGGACCTGCTCGGCCTCGGCCCGCTGCCGCTCGGACTCCTCGATGTTCTCGGCGACCTTCCGCGCCCGCTCCTCGAGCGCGTCGGAGATCAGCGGGAACGCGAACCGCTTCAGCACGAGCATCGTGATCACGAACGCGAGCAGCGTCCAGATCATCAGCCCGAGGCCGGGCTGGACGAGGAAGCTCCCGCCCTCCTCCTCGGCCGCGGCCGGGAGGGTCGTCGCGATCAGTGACAGCGCCACCATCGGCCTAGAGGAAGAACGCGATCAGGCCGAAGATGAACGTGTAGAAGGCGACGGCCTCGGTCAGCGCGAAGCCGAGCCAGCGGATGCTCTGCAGCTCGTCCTTCATCTCCGGCTGGCGGGCGACCGACTCGATCTCCTTGCCGAAGATGAAGCCGATGCCGACGCCGGCGCCGATCGAACCGAGCCCGGCTCCGACGCCGAGCGCGATGGCCTTGCCCGCGTCGGTGACGCCGGTGTCGGTCAGCGTGTCCGCGGACTGTGCGAGAAGCACCAGATCCATTGTGTTGACTCCTTTGGTTAGTGGCTCTCGGAGGTTGCTTCACCGAGATAGATTGCGGTCAGGATCGAGAAGATGAACGCCTGCAACGCGGCGACGATCACGAGCTCGAAGACGTAGAAGGCGAAGGCCATCGGGAAGGTCAGCACGCCGAGCGCGCCGAGCCCGAGCAGCACCGCCAGGCCGCCGCCCATGAACAGCAGCAGCAGGTGGCCGGCGAGGATGTTGGCGAACAGCCGCACCGAGAGCGAGATCAGCCGGACGAACTGCGAGATCACCTCGATCAGGAAGATCAGCGAGCGCCCGATCGGGTTCATGTTCTCGAGCCCGGCCGGCAGCCACGTCTTCAGGTAGGTGATCGGGCCGTGATGGCGGATCCCCTCGCTCTGGTAGAGGATCCAGACGACGAGGGTGAGGACGAGCGGGATCGAGATGTTGGCGGTCGCCGCGTAGAGCGCGAACGACGGCAGCTCGACGCCGAAGATGTTGACCGTGTGCTCGGTGTTGGTCGGCAGCGGGATCAGGCCGATGAAGTTCGAGAAGAGGATGAAGAAGAACAGCGTTGCCAGGAACGGGAAGTACTTGGCAGCGAGCCTGTCGCTGAGGTTGTCGCTGGTGATCTGCTTGCGGACGACGTCGTAGGTGACCTCGACCGCCATCTGCACCTTGTTCGGCTTCGCCTGCATCCGCCGGCCGATCCAGATCATCGAGCCGCAGGTGATCACCGAGGCGAGGGCGATGTAGAGCACCGCCTTGTTGATCGACATGTCGATCCCGGCGATCGTGATGTCAACCCAGCTGTCGAGCTTGAACTCGTTCTGTGGCTGGAACTCGTCGTTCTTGCCGTCGCTGCCGAAGATCAGGAAGATCACGATCATCAGCAGCGCGTAGCCGCCGAAGATCAACAGCACCTTCTTGCCGGTGCTCATCGCAGCGACCCCTCCGCCTCGGGGTGGAGGACGTGCTCGGCGAACTGGGCCACGAAGCTGACGGTGACGAGGACGAGCGCGAACAGCGCCGCGGCGAGCCCGGCGTCGCGCTCGACCAGCAGCCCGACGAGCAGGATCGCGCCGGCGAGCAGCCAGACCCGGCCCATCGTCGCGGCCGCGGTGACGCCGAGCGCCGCGTTGCGGTTGCCGGCCGCCAGCGCCTCGCGACGGCGGCGCGCCGCCAGCTCGGTGCCGACGCGGCCCGCCAGCCAGGCGGCGACGACGACGGCGTAGCCGGCGAGCGGCGCGTCGAGCAGGATGAACGCGGGCAGCGCCGCGAGCAGGACGAGGATGTCGAGGTTGCGGAGCATCGGGCCCGGCGCCGCCCGCAGCGCTACCGGCACGGCAGCGACCGGAGGCGCGCCGGCGCGGCGGCGGCCGCGAGCGGGCACGGCCGGCGGCGGCGGACGCTCGGCGGCGCAGCGCCGGCGGGGCGACGGGCGCCGCGGGTTCCGGGGTTGTCGAAGGGTCGGTGGTCCAAGTTCCTGGGTCCGAGCTGGGAATTGGCCGGCGGTTGAAACTTCTCTCCCAAGCCGGCGACTCGGGCTGCGGGCGAGCGAATATACCCGATAGCCGGACGCCTCAGCGGGCGCCTCGGGGACGCTCCGGCGAGGGCCTAACCGCGCGGGCTCGAGTGCGTGGCAGGCCGCATTTGCCGGGATTCCGGCCGCCGCATCGCGATCGGGGCGGCGCCGCCGCTCGCCGGCGCCGCGGCACGGCCGCCGTCAGCGGTCGTCGAGCGCCGGGAACTCGCCGGTCTCGGGGTCGGGCGCCCGGAAGCTGCCGGTCTCGAGCTCGCGCTCGACCTCGCGATCGACCTGCTGGGCGTCCGGCCGCGGGCCCGGCCCGGCGGCGACCTGGCGGAACCGGAACCGGCGCAGCTTGAGGATCTCGAGCACGTAGATCACGTAGAAGCTGGCGGCCGCGGCGAGCAGCAGGATCGCCGCCATCACGATCGTCCAACCGGTGTCGAAGTTGCCGCGGTCGTCGCTGTAGGGGACGAAGCGCAGCGCCAGCGCGACCGCGGCCATCACCGCGGTCCAGCCGTACAGGTAGGCGAGCGTGCGCCGCTGCGAGAAGCCGATGTTGGCCATCCGGTGGTGGAAGTGCCAGGCGTCGGCCTCGTAGATCGGGCGCCGGTACTTGATCCGCTTGGCGACGACGAAGCCGGTGTCGAGGATCGGCACCGCCAGGACCAGCAGCGGGAACGCGAGGGCGACGACCGCGTTCGTCTTCAGCGCCCCCTGGATCGCCGCGACCGCGAGCAGGTAGCCGAGCAGGTTCGAGCCGGTGTCACCCATGAAGCTGGAGGCGGGCGGGAAGCCGTGGCGGAGGAAGCCGAGCGCGCCGCCGGCCGTGATCGCGGCCAGGATCCCGGCCGGGTTGCGCTCCAGCGACAGCGCCACCGCGGCGAGCGTCGCGGCGCTGATCAGGCAGACGCCGGCGGCGAGCCCGTCGACGCCGTCGATCAGGTTGACGACGTTGGCCATCGCGACGATCCCGAGGATCGAGCCGAGCTCGCCGATGTCGACGGCGCCGGTCACCGGCAGGTCGAAGACGGTGTGGGCGGCGGGGTCGACGCCGCCGATGAACGGCAGCGTGAAGACGTCGACGGTGACCCCGGCCGAGACCGGGATGATCGCCGCCGCGATCTGGCCGAGCAGCTTCAGCAGCGGGTTGAGGTCGACGATGTCGTCGACGATGCCGACCGCCGCGATCACCGCCGCGCCCCCGAGGATCGCGCGCGTCTCCTCGCCCCAGGGCAGAAAGATCGCGCCCGAGGCGCAGACCGCGACGAGGATCGCGACCCCGGACAGCTTCGGCGTCGGCGCGACGTGCAGCGAGCGCTCGCGGGGCTGATCGATCGCGCCGACGCTCCAGGCGAGCGACTCGGCGACCGGCACGAGCAGCCAGGCGATGGCGGCGGCCGCCGCGAAGGCGAACAATGCATCGATCGTCTCAGGCATCGGCGGGGCCCGCGGCGAGCCTACTCGACGGCGGCGAGGGCACCGTCGGCGAGGATCGCGGGGTCGCGCGGATCGACCGGGCCGGGCTCGCGGTCGCGCTTGCCGAGCTCGAGCGCCGCCGGGTCGCGCAGCTCGCGCAGCCGCCCGGCGGCGATCAGCCGCTCGTCGACGGCGCCCATCCGGCCCGAGAAGATCGTCCAGACGGGGACGCCGAGCGCGACCGCCTCGCGATTCATCGTGCCGCCGGCGCTGACGACGAGGTCGGCGTAGGCGATCAGGCTCTGGGCGTCGATCGCGCGGTCGGGGACGATCAGGCGCCCCTCGGCGCGGCGGCGGGCGGCGCGGCCCTGCTCCTCGGTGCGCGGGATCAGCACGGTCAGCGTGCGCCGATCGGCGGCGAGCCGGTCTAGTAGCCCCGCGTAGAGCGGGTTGTCGGCGTGGTAGGCCGAGGTCTCCGGCGGCGGCCGGACGACGACGAGGACGCGGTCGTCGGCTCCGCGGGCCGGATCGACCCCGCGCTCGGCTAGCCCGAGTCCGGTCAGCACCGCCGGGTCGGGCTCGAAGTCGGCGAGGTAGTAGTCCTCCTTCAGCCCCGGGTAGCGGACCAGCTTGGCGGCGGCGGCGCCGGCGGCGAGCAGGCGCTCGAGCGGGATCGCGTCGGGGACGATCACGCGCCGGGCGGCGCGCCAGGCGAGCCTGCGCTGCAGGCCCGCGTACTCGTAGTCCTGGAGCTGCGCCTGCGGGATCCGCAGCGCCGTGCCGACGACGGCGACGTCGACCGAGCCGTGGGCGACCGCGAGGTCGAAGCGACGGCGCAGCGCCCAGCGCGCGAGCCGGGCGCTGCGGCCGGCGAGCGCGCCGCCCTTGGCGAGCAGCGAGGCGCCGCCGTGGCTGCCGAAGCTCTCGTGGGCGAGGCCGAGGCGGTCGAGCACGCCCTCGGTCTGACCGTAGCTGCGCGCCGTGATCTCGACCTCGTGGCCGCGCTCGCGCAGGACCTCGATCACCGGCCGCAGCACCAGCGGGTGCGCCGCCGCCGTGCAGTCGACCCAGACTCGCAAGCGGCGTCGGCCGGGCTCAGAGCGCGCCGGCGGCGGCGAACGGGCGGATCTGGGGATAGAGCGGGAACGCCTCGGTCAGCGCCCGGGTCCGCTCCGCGAGCGCCTCACGCTCGGCCTCGAAGCGGTCGGAGAGGGCGATCGAGACGACCTCGGCGATCTCGGCCATCTCGTCGGTCCCGAGCCCGCGGGTGGTCAGCGCCGGGGTCCCGATCCGCAGCCCGGAGGGGTTCATCGGCGGCCGCTCGTCGAACGGGATCGCGTTGCGGTTGACGGTGATCCCGATCCGCTCGAGCCGCTGCTCGGCGGTGCTGCCGTCGAGGCCGCTGACGGTGACGTCGACGAGGACCAGGTGGACGTCGGTGCCGCCGGTCAGGACCCTGACGCCGCCCGCCTCGAGCGCGGCCGCGAACGCCTTCGCGTTGGCGACCGTGCGCCGCTGGCGCTCGCGGAACTCCTCGGTCAGCGCGATCCGCAGCGCCACCGCCTTGGCAGCGATCATGTGCATCAGCGGCCCGCCCTGGTTGCCGGGGAAGATCGAGCTGTTGATCCGCTTCGCGTGCTCCTCGCGGCAGAGGATCATGCCGCTGCGCGGCCCGCAGAGGGTCTTGTGGACGGTGGTGGTGACGACGTCGGCGTGCTCGACCGGGTTCGGGTGCTCGCCGGCGGCGACGAGGCCGGCGAAGTGCGCCATGTCGACCATCAGCAGGGCGCCGACCGAGTCGGCGATCTCGCGGAAGCGGGCGAAGTCGAGCCAGCGCGGGTAAGCCGACCAGCCGGCGACGATCAGCTTCGGCCGGTGCTCGCGGGCGAGCCGCTCGACCTCGTCCATGTCGACGCGCAGGCTCTCGCGGTCGACGTGGTAGGCGACCGGCGAGTAGAGCTTGCCGGACAGGTTCAGCTTCATCCCGTGGGTCAGGTGGCCGCCGTGATCGAGCGCCAGCCCGAGAAAGGTGTCGCCGGGGTCGAGCAGCGCCGTGTAGACCGCGTTGTTGGCCTGGGCGCCGGCGTGCGGCTGGACGTTGACGTGCTCGGCACCGAACAGCTCCCTGGCGCGCTCGATCGCCAGCGTCTCGGCGACGTCGACCTCCTCACAGCCGCCGTAGTAGCGCTTGCCCGGGTAGCCCTCGGCGTACTTGTTGGTCAGCACCGAACCGGCGGCGTCGAGCACCGCCTGCGGCACGAAGTTCTCGGAGGCGATCATCTCCAGCGTGCCCTGCTGGCGGGCGAGCTCGCCGTCGAGCACGGCGGCGATCTCGGGGTCGATCGCGCCGAGCGGCGCGGTCTGGAAGTCCTCGGGCAGCTCGGGCATCGGCGTCACTCCTCCTCGTCGTCGGCGATCCGGCGATCGCGCTCGCGTTCGATCGCGGCGATCCGCTCGACCCGGCGGGCGTGCCGGCCGCCCTCGAAGTCGGTGTCGAGGAAGCGCTCGACGATCGGCTCGGCGTCGCCGGGCTGCAGCCGCTTGCCCGACAGCGTCAGCACGTTGGCATCGTTGTGGCGGCGGCTCATCTCGGCCTCGTCGGGATCGTGGGCGTTGACGGCGCGGACCCCGTCGAGCTTGTTGGCGACGATCGACACCCCGACCCCGGAGCCGCAGACGATCACCGCCCGGTCGGCCGCGCCCTCGGCGACCAGCTCGGCCGCGGCGGCCGCGTAGTCCGGGTAGTCGACCGACTCGGTCGAGTCGGTGCCGACGTCCTCGACCTCGTGACCGTCGCCGGCGAGCAGCGTCCCGACCGCGCTCTTGAGCTCGTAGCCGGCGTGGTCGGATCCGATCGCGATGCGCACCGCGCGAGCCTAGCAACGGCGCCGGGGGCGGCCGCGGCGCAGGGTGCGCGGCGCGCTCAACCGAGCGCCGCCTCGACCTCGTCGCGGCCGAGCGCCCCGGCGCGCAGGATCGACCACCCTGCCCCGGCCTCGATCGCGCTCAGGTCGATCACCGTCGACGGCAGGCCGGTCAGCTCGCCGCCGTCGATCGCGAGGTCGACGGCGGCGACGATCGCGGCCGGGACCGCGGCGAACGAGGCGGGCGCGGGCTCGCCGGAGACGTTGGCGCTGGTCTGGAAGAGGACGACGCTTGCGCCGGCGAGCGGGCCGTCGATCAGCCGGACGCCGAGCCGCTCGGGGTCGGCGCGGCAGGCGAGCGGGTAGCGGCGCTCGGGGTTGGCGATCACCAGCGTCACCGGGCCCGGCAACAGCGCCGCCGCGGCGCTCCGCGTCCGCTCCCCCATCGAGCCGACGAGCTCGCGCAGAAGCAGCGGCGACAGATACATGACCGCCGACGGCTTGCCGTCGTCGCGGCCCTTGAGCGCGTGGATGCGGGCGATCGCCTCGGCCCGCAACGGGTCGCAGGCGAGCCCGTAGAGGCCGTCGGCGGGGAACACGGCGACGCCGCCGGCGTTGATCGTGCGCTCGAGCGCCGCCCGCGCGGCGGCGGCGCCGTCGGCCTCGATCGAGACCCGCTCGCTCATCGCCCCGAGCCCCCGGCGCCCGCCCCGCCCGCCGGCGGCCGAGCCGCGGATTGCGGCACTGATGTTGCCGCTATCTGCGGCGCGCCGCCCGTCCGCTGGCCGACCACCACCCGATCGAGGCCCGCCAGGTCGCGGCGCACGGTGACCGCGTCGAACCCGGCTCGCCGGACCAGCGCCGCCACCGCCGCGCCCTGCTCGGCGCCGATCTCGAGCGCGACCGCGTCCGCCCGCAGCCTCCCCCCCGGACCGAGCTCGGCGAGCAACCCGCGGATCGCGTCGAGGCCGTCGGCGCCGGCGAGGAGCGCCGCGCGTGGCTCCCACCTGGTGATCTCCGGCGCGAGCCGCGGCCACTCGTCGCTGCGCACGTAGGGCAGGTTGGCGACGACGAGCTCGAACCGGCGGCGCCCTGGCAGCGGCCCGTGCTCGAAGCCGACGCGGGCCTCGAGGCCGAGCGCCGCGGCGTTCTCGCGCGCCAGCGCCAGCGCCTCGGCCGAGGTGTCGACGGCGACCAGCCGCGGCGGCGCCAGCTCGTCGGCGAGCGCCAGCGCGATCGCGCCGCCGCCGGTGCCGACGTCGAGCGCGCTCGCGGGCCCGAGCTCGAGCGCGACCTCGACCAGCAGCTCGCTCTCCGGGCGCGGGATCAGCGCCCGCCGGTCGCAGCGCAGCTCGAGCGAGCGGAACCCCTTGCGGCCGAGGATGTAGGCGACGGGCTCGCGCTCGAGCCGGCGCCGCACCATCGCCGCGAACGAGCGCCCGGCGGCGGCCTCGACCCCGTCCTCCGGAGCCGCCGCGAGCGCCGCCCGGTCGCGGCCGGTCGCCGCGGCGAGCAGCAGCTCGGCATCGAGCCGGGGCGCCTCGACCGCCGCCGCCCGCAGCGCGTCGGTGGCGGCGGCGAGCGCGTCGCCGATCGTCGCGGCGACGACCGCCATCTACGCCTCGGCGGCCTGCGCCTCGAGCCGACTTCGCTTCTCCTCGGCGGCGAGGGCGTCGGTGAACTCGCGCAGGTCGCCGCCGAGGATCTCGTCGAGCGCGTGGCTGGTGAGCTTGAGCCGGTGGGCGGTGCGCCGGCCCTGGGGGAAGTTGTAGGTGCGGACCTTCTCGGAGCGGTCGCCGGTTCCGACCTGGGAGCGGCGCTCGGCCGACAGCTCCGCCCGCTGCTCGGCGATCGCCTGCTCGAGCAGCCGCGCGCGCAGCACCCGCATCGCCTTGTCGCGATTCTGCAGCTGCGACTTCTCGTCCTGCATCGAGACGACGATGGCGCTCGGGAGGTGGGTGATCCGGACCGCCGAGTCGGTCGTGTTGACCGACTGCCCACCGGGGCCGGAGGAGCGGTAGACGTCGACCTGGAGGTCGCCGGGATCGATCTCGACGTCGACCTCCTCGGCCTCGGGCAGCACCGCGACCGTCGCGGTCGAGGTGTGGATCCGCCCCTGCGACTCGGTCCTGGGGACGCGCTGGACGCGGTGGGTGCCGCCCTCGTACTTGAAGACCGAGTACGCGCCCTCGCCCTTGACCGCGAAGGTGACGTCCTTGAAGCCACCCTGCTCGGCGGAGCTCTGCGAGATCAGCTCGGTCGCGAAGCCGCGCAGCTCGGCGTAGCGGGTCAGCATCTTGTAGAGGTCGCCGGCGAAGATCGCGGCCTCGTCGCCGCCGGCGCCGCCGCGGATCTCGACGAGCACGTTCTTGTCGTCGTTGGGGTCGGTCTCGACCATCGCCAGCCGCAGCCGCTCGGCGATCCGCTCGAGCTGGGCGGGCGCCTCGGCGACGACCGCGCGCAGGTCCTCGTCCTCCTCCTCGGCGAGCAGCTCGCGGGCGCCCTCGAGGTCGTCGCTGAGCGTCCGCCACTCGATCGCCAGCGCGTTCGCCGGCTCGAGCCGCCGGTACTCGCGGCCGACCTCGGCGTAGCGCTCGCGGTCGGCGATCACCTCGGGGTCGGCGAGCTCGCGCTCGAGCTCGGCGAAGCGGGACTCGACCTGCTCGACGAGCTGCTCGATCACGAGGCGGGATCCGGCGGCGCGCTCACCGGGTCATGGTCTCACGGCGTGCCCGCCGGCGGCCGCTCCGGCGGCGAGCTCGCGCGACGCCGTCTCGCACCAGTCGCGCGCCCAGGCGTTCCAGCCGGCGGCGAACTCGACCGCGAGCCGGTGCAGCGGGTCGTCGAAGCCGCCGGCCTCGAGCACCCCGGTGAGCTCGGCGAGGCGGTCGGCGTGGACGTCGCGCATCGTCTCCAGCACGGTGAGCTGCCCGGCGGTCGGCAGCACGCCGGCGAAGCGCAGCTTCAGCAGCGCCTCGTGACGGAGCTCGAGCAGGGGCTCGCCGGCATCGCCGAGCCAGCCGCTCAGGGCATCGCGTCCGGCCGCTGTGAGGCGGTAGGAATGACGGCGGACGGCGCCGCGGAAGTCGTCGCGGGAGCGGACCAGCCCGGCCCGCTCGAGCGCGCGCAGCTCCGGATAGATGCCGCCGATGCTGGCGCCCCAGTACATCCGCGTCGAGCGCTCGATCTCGGCCTTGATCGCGTAGCCGGTCTCGTGCCCCTCGGCGATCATCCCCAGCAGCACGCGTCCGGTGTTGGTCAGGCGCGCCCGTTCTCCCTTCGCGTCGCCGCTCATAGGAACATCGTAACACAACAGCCTGAGCGCTTGAACTGATCGCTCAGAGTGATATACCGAGGACAGCGAGACCGGATCAACGACGCACCTGTCAGGCGTCTCGCCGTGACCTCCCAGCCACGACCCGGCAGGCGCAATCAGAAGGAGGTAATGCGATGACCACCCGTTACCTGACAAACGTGCTTCTGGCGGTGATCGGCGGTTTGCTGCTCGTCACCTCGCAGGCGTTCGCGTGGGACACGTTCGCGTGGATCATGCTCGGCGGCGGCATCGCCGCGGCCGCGATCGCGCTGCCGGCGATGGCGATCCGCTCGCGCGGCATCGCCCAGTACGGCCTCGACGGCGCCACGGCCGTCGCCGCCGCCTGGACGATCGTCGCCTCGCTGGTGTTCGTCGGGGCCACCGTGACCTGGCTCGGCTTCGCCTCCGGCGGCGCCTTCGCCGTCCTCGCGCTGGCCGGCCTGACCCTGCACGAGCTCAAGACCGAGCGCGTCGTGCACGAGCTCGCCGCTCCGGCGGCCGAGGAGCCGGCAGCGTCCGGCAGCGAACCCGAGCGGTTCGCCGGCGTCCGCTGAGCCGCAGGCGCAAGCAGGCGCGCGCCGCTCGGCGCGCGCCGATCCCGGGGCCGGCGCGAGCCGGCCGCGGGTTTCGGCTGCTCAGCCCGCGGCCTTCTGGCGGCGGCGGTTGAAGCGCTCGACGCGGCCACCCGTGTCGACCAGCTTCTGCTTGCCGGTGTAGAAGGGGTGGCAGGCGGAGCAGATCTCGACGTGGATGTCGGACTCCGTCGAGCGCGTCAGGAACTCGTTGCCGCAGGCGCAGCGCACGTGCGCGACCGCGTAGTCGGGGTGGATCTCGGGCTTCATCGCCGACCATGTTAGGGAGGCCGTCCAGCGCTCGGCCGCAGGGGGGTCGAATACCCTGCGCTGGTTGTGGAGGGGAGCTTTCGGAACCGGCTGCGAAGCGGATCGGCGATCGCCCTGGCGGGACTGTTGATCGCGCTCAACGGTTGCGGCGGCGAGGACGAGGGGAAGGCCGTGACCCGGACCCCGGGGGTCGCGCTGGCGGCACGGCTGCCGAGCAACGATGCGCTCAACATCGCGATCGCCGACGTCAGCGCGATTCGCAGGACGCTGGGCATGGCCGCGGGCGCGATCCCGCCGACGAAGTCCGACGCCGACGACGTCACCTTCCTGAACGAGATCACGCCGGCGCTCGGGATCGTCGCCAGCGGCGAGTTCCCGCAGCCGATCGTCGACGCGGCGCTGAAGCGGACCGGATCGATCGCCGGCGTCGCCGGTGACGAGGGCGTGACGGCGTTCAAGGTCAGCGGCGACACCTCCGACTTCAAGCCGATGCTGCGCGCCGCGGGAATGAGGGACGAGGAGGGCGAGTGGGTCGCCGAGGACGGCGGGTTCGCGATCGCGCTCGGCGATCGGCTGATCGCGTTCGCCGACGATCCCGGCGATGCGAAGCCGGTCGTCAGCGCCGACCCCCACGACCCGCCCGAGGAGCTCGTGCAGCTCGACGGCGACGGCGAGCTGATCACGCTCGCCCGCTTCGGCGCCGCCTGCATCGACGCGGTCGCGACGATCGACACGCCGGGGCTCGACGGAGAGATCGCGTTCTTCACGACGGCGACGCCCGACCCGGGCAAGATCAGCGCCGTGGGCGGCGGCGCATCGCGGCCCCGGGTCGTCGGCGACTCGGCCCGGATCCTGATCTGGGCCGCCGACGACCCCGCCGGGGAGCCGCCGGCGCTGCTCGCGTTGCAGCACGACAGGATCGACTACGACTGCCACGGATGAGCGCCGACCTCCCCCGGCGAGCCTGCTCGAGAACCTCCGCTTCGCGCGGCGCACGCCGGCGGCGCTCCCGAGCCGCCTCGACCTCAGCCGTCCGCTGCCGCAGATGCTCGACTTCTTCTCGATCCGGCTGCTTAGCGGCGCCGGCCGGACCGGCTCGTGGTCGCTCGCGGCTCGCGGGCGCTGCCGCGGCGGCGGCCGATCCGCGCCCGCTCAGACCTCCTGGTAGAGCGGCCCGTCGCCGCCCTCGGGCATCGTCAGGCGGCCGCCCTTGGCGTTGATCGCGCCGCACTGGACGCAGTTGGAGGCGGTGACGTGGACGTCGACGGTGGCCTCGTCGCTCTCGCGCTGGTCCTCGGGGATCTCATAGACCTGCGCCGGGCACATCGAGACCCAGGTCTGGGCGACCTCGCGCGGCACGTGCGTCTGGATCCGGATGTGGTTGGGGGCGTCGTCGCGGGTCGCGTTGCCTGACAGGAACACCGAGTCGAGCTTGTTGAAGGTGAGCTCGTTGTCGGGCTCGGGGTACTCGCGCGACGCGTCGCCGATGAACGTCGGCACCTCGGCGTCGGGCTCGTTGACCTTGTGGCCCGGCGGCAGCGCCCCGTTCGAGGCCAGCCACGCGTTGGCGATCGCGCCGAACGCGAGGAACCCCTTGTCCCCGTACTGGCGGATGTTGCGCGACTTGTAGAGGTCCTTCTCGATCTCGGAGCCGCGGACCCGCTCCTCGTAGCCGGAGAAGTCGACCGAGTCCGGGTCCCGCTTGAGGCTCTCGACGATCGCCTCGGCCGCGTAGATGCCGGCGTGCATCGCGTAGTGGATCCCCTTCAGGTAGGGGATGTTGACCATCCCGGCGTTGTCGCCGCACATCATCATCCCGGGCACGGCGAGCCGCTTCGGCATCGACCAGTAGCCGCCCGAGGGGATCGTCTTCGCGCCCCACCCGACGCGCTTGCCGCCGGCCAGCATCTTCCTGATCGCCGGGTGGGTCTTGAACTGCTGCAGCAGGTCGTGGCAGGAGAAGGTGGCGTCGGTGGTGTCGAGGCCGGCGACCATGCCGATGCAGATCTTGTCGGCGCCCATCGGGTAGATGAACGATCCGCCGAACTCGTTGTAGCGGGCCGCCGGCCGCAGCGGCCAGTTCATCGTGTGGATCACCCGGTCGAGCGGCTCGGCGACCTCCCAGACCTCCTTGACGCCGATCTCCCAGCGCTGCGCGTCGCCGGCGATGTCGAAGTAGTCGAGCGCGCACTGGGTCAGGTGGCCGAGCGTTCCCTCGGCCAGGACGGTCGCCCTCGCCATCAGGTCGGAGCCGGGCTCGAAGTTGCCGAGCTTCTCGCCGTCCTTGCCGCGCCCCTTGTCGCCGGAGCGGACGCCGCGGACGATCCGGTCGCTGACCAGCAGCTTGTCGGCGACGGTCTCGGTGAGGATGTAGGCGCCCGCCTCCTCGGCCCGCTCGGCGAGGAACCGGCTCAGCTTCGAGACCGAGGTGACGTAGTTGCCGTGGTTGCGGAAGTTCGGCGGCGCGATCGGCAGCGGGATCGCGCGCCGCTCGGTCAGCAGGTAGACGGCGTCCTTGGTGACCTTCTGGTAGACGGGCCACTCGCCGGGATCGAGGTCGGGGAACAGCTCCGCCATCGCCGACGGCCGCATGTTGGCGCCGGAGAGGTTGTGGGCGCCGCAGACCTTGCCCTTCTCGAGCACCGCGACCGGGATCTCGCCGAGCGTCTCGGTCAGCTCGGGCTCGTCCTCGAGCAGCTGCATCAGCCGGTTCGCGCAGGCGAGCCCGGCGGGACCGCCGCCGACGATCACGATCCCCGCCTCGAGGCGCTCGTCCTCGGCGTCGGTCGGCGCCCCGATGTAGGCGCCGGGGTCGAACGGGGGCGGGAACTGGCTTGGTGCTACTGCCATTGCTGTCCTGGGTCGCTTTCGGGGTCCGCGGATGGAGGCCGGTCGGGGCGCGGTGAAGCCCGGCGCGGTGGCGCCGGGCCCGGGCCGCCGGCTAGCCCTTCTTCGCCTTGATCGCCTCGGTCAGCTTCGGGAGGATCTTGTGCAGATCGCCGACCACCCCGAGGTCGCAGTACTCGAAGATCGGCGCGTTCGCGTCCTTGTTGATCGCGACGATGTTCTCGCTGTTCTGCATCCCGACCTTGTGCTGGATCGCCCCCGAGATGCCGGCCGCGAGGTACAGCTTCGGCGCCACGGTCTTGCCCGTCTGGCCGATCTGGGTCGCGTAGGGGATCCAGCCGGCATCGACGATCGCCCGGGTCGCGGCGACCTCGCCGCCGAGCGCGGCGGCGAGCTCGCGGGCGACCGCGAGGTTCTCCTCGCCGCCGAAGCCGCGGCCGGAGCCGACGAGGAACTCGGCGTCGGCGATGTCGACGCCGCCCTCGTCGCCGGACTCGCCGCGGGTCACCATCGTCGCCCTGGACGAGAACTCGGAGAGCTCGACCTCGATGTCGACGACCTCGGCGTCGGCGCCGCCCGACTCGCTCGCGTCGAAGGCGTTGAGGCGGCCGATGATCACGCCGGGCTCGGAGACGTAGCCGACGTCGACGACGGCCGAGTCCTGCAGGACCGGGCGCTCGGCGATCAGCTTGCCGCCGTCGGCCTTGACCGCGGTCACCTCCATCGTCACGCCGGCGCCGAGCCGGGCGGTCAGGCCGGCGCCGATCTCGAAGCCGAGCAGGCCGCCGCCGAACAGCGCGTAGGAGACGTCGTTCTCGGTGATCACCTTCGCCATCGCGTCGACGATCGGCTGCGCCAGGCCCTCGGGGACCGACTTCGCCCGGTAGACCTTGGTCGCGCCGTACTTGCCGAGGCCGGCGGCGGCGGCGTCGTCGACGTCGCCAACGACCAGCGCCGCGGCGTCGCCGCCGATCTCGCCGGCCAGCTTCGCGGCCTCGGAGATCGCGCCGAGCGAGTTGTTGTTGAACTCGCCCTCGTCGGAGTGGAGGGCGTAAACGAGGATGCCCGACATCTAGATCAGCTTCCTTTCCTCGAGCCAGGCGACGATCTTCTCGACCGTCTCGGCGGTGTCCTCGTCCTCGAACACCTCGCCTGCCTCCTTCTCGGGCGGCGGGTTGATCGCGAGGACGGTGGTCTGCGAGCCGCTCTCGCCGACCCTGTCGGCCTCGATGCCGAGGTCGCCGGTGGCCTTCGCCTCGAGCGGCTTCTTCTTCGCCCCCATGATCGCCTTCAGCGACGGGTAGCGGGGCTCGTTGATCGCGTCGCCGACGCTGATCACGGCCGGCATCTCGATCTCGACGGTGTCGTAGCCGTACTCGGCCTGGCGCTCGCAGCGCAGCTTGCCGCCGGCGACGTCCATCTTGATCACCTGGGTCAGCGACGGCATCTTCAGGTGGTCGGCGACGACCGCGCCGATCGTGTAGCACTCGCCGTCGTCGGACTGCTGGCCGAGCAGGACCAGGTCCGGGGACTCCGACTCGAGCACCTTGGCGAGCGCGTAGCCGGTCGCGCAGACGTCGGAGCCGGCCAGCGCCGCGTCGCTGAGGTGGACCGAGCGGTCGGCGCCGAGCGCGACCGCCTTGTGCAGCGCCCGCGAGGCGCTGTCGGGGCCCATCGTGACGGCGACGATCTCGTCGACCTCGACCTCGCCGCCCTCGCGAATCTGCATCGCCGCCTCGATGCCGTGGGTATCGAACGGGTTCAGGTTCCGCTCGCCGGAGCGGTCGAGCCGCTTGGTGGCCGGATCGATCCGCTTCTGCACGGCGGCGTCCGGCACCTCCTTGACAAGGCAACAGATCTTCAAAGTGGGTGCCTCCCGAGGGATTGGGGACTTGCGGCGGGCAATGCTACTGATTCGACGATTGACTGATCGGTCAATCGGTCACGCAGCGGCGCCGACGCTCGAGCGCAGGAACTCGACGATGTCGTCGGTCGGCGCGCCCGGCGTGAACACCGCCGCGACCCCGAGCCGCTTCAGCTCGGGGATGTCGTCGGCGGGGATCGTGCCGCCGACCGTGACGACGACGTCGGCCGCGCCCTGCTCGCGCAGGATCGCGACGATCTTCGGCACCAGCGTCATGTGGGCGCCGGAGAGGATCGAGAGCCCGACCGCGTCGGCGTCCTCCTGGATCACGGTCGCGGCGATCTGCTCGGGCGTCTGGTGCAGGCCGGTGTAGATCACCTCCATGCCGGCGTCGCGCAGCGCCCGGGCGATGATCTTCGCCCCGCGGTCGTGCCCGTCGAGGCCGGGCTTGGCGACGACGACCCTGATCTTGCGCTCGCTCATCGCGGCAAGCGTATCCCGCCGCGGCTCAGTCGGGGAAGCCGGTCGTCGTGGTCACGATCGCGATCACGGCGATCAGCGTGATCATCGTCAGCAGGATCAGGCCCGCGATCAGCACCACCCGCCGCACGTTGAGCTCCTCCTCCGGCCCCTTGGAGTGGAGCTCGGCGTGGACCTCGACCGGGTGCGGATTCGAGCCGCCGAGGTTCTCGGCGTGCTGATCGCGCTGCGCCGCCCGCTCGGCGAGCTCGCGGGTCGGGTAGTTGGCGATCGCCTCGCTCTCGCCGACCCGGCGCACGTCCCAGCCCTCGACGTCGCTGCGGACGACCTCGTAGTCGTAATCGCTCATCAGGCCGGGCTTACCCGGCAACGCCCGCGGCGAATCGGCTAGCCGCAGCTGGGCCAGGGGCTCGCTCCCGCCCGGCCCTTGAGCCGCACGGCGACGAACGCCTGCGTCCGGAAGCTGAACGCGATCGGGTCGCCGCCGGGGCTGCGCGGCGAGCTGCGCCAGGTCGCGAGCGAGAACTGGAAGGCGCCGCGGTAGAGGCCGCCGGCGCCGATCGCGTCGGGGTCCTTGCCGGACTCGCATTCGGCGACCCGGCGCGCCCAGCGCTTGTTGCGCGGCGAGACCTTGCGCTTCCAGAGGTGGTCGTAGACCGGCTTGTGGCGCTTGTCGACGTTCTTGCCGTGGCCGCCGTAGCGGCCGGCGTCGCCGGCGTTGGCAACGGCGACGAGGATGATCGCGAGCACGATCGTCAGGCAGAAGGTTGCGGCGATCAGCCGGAGCTGGGGCGCGAGCATCGCGGCCGGCACGATAAGCAACGCGTTAGCGATCGCTTAGCGCCGCTCTCACACTTGCAAGATCGCGTTCAGGGCAGGAACCGCGCTGGCGGCGCCGACGGCGGCCGCCGATGGAGGCCGGATGGGGCCGCGCTCGCGGCCCCCGCTCAGTAGACCGGGGTCTCGGTGTAGGTGCCGAAGACCGACTGCATCGCCGCGACCATCTCCCCCTCGCTGACCCGGGCCCGGGCGCAGTCGAGCAGCGGCGCCATCAGGTTGGCGTCGCCGGCGGCGGCCTCGCGGAGGCGCTCGATCGCGGCCTCGGCGGCGCCGCCGTCGCGGTCGGCAAGCGTCCGCGCCAGGCGCTCGCGCTGGCGCCGCTCGGCGTCCGGGTCGGGACGATGGATCTCCGTCAGCTCGTCGTCGGCGACCGCGAAGGCGTTGACCCCGACCATGATCCGATCGCCGCGCTCGAGCGCCGCCTGGTGGGCGAAGGCGGCGTCGGCGATCTCGCGCTGGGGGAAGTTGGCCTCGATCGCGGCGGCCATGCCGCCGAGCTCGTCGATGCGGGCGAAGTAGTCGTAGGCGGCCGCCTCGAGCTCGTCGGTCAGCTTCTCGACGAAGTAGGAGCCGCCGAGCGGATCGACCGTGTTGGTGACCCCGGACTCGTGCGCGATCACCTGCTGGGTCCGCAGCGCGATCCGGACCGCCTCCTCGGTCGGCAGCGCCAGCGCCTCGTCGAACGAGTTCGTGTGCATCGACTGGGTGCCGCCGAGCACCCCGGCCATCGCCTCGATCGTCGTCCGGACGATGTTGACCAGCGGCTGCTGCGCCGTCAGGCTGACGCCCGCGGTCTGGGTGTGGGTTCGAAGCCGCCACGACTCAGGCCGCTGGGCGCCGAAGGTCTCGCGCATCTCCCGGGCCCAGATCCGGCGCGCGGCGCGGTACTTGGCGATCTCCTCGAAGAAGTCGATGTGGGCGTTGAAGAAGAAGCTCAGCCGCGGCGCGAAGCGGTCGACATCGAGGCCGCGCCCGACCGCGCGCTCGACGTAGGTGAGCCCGTTCTTGAGCGTGAACGCGAGCTCCTGCTGCGCCGTCGAGCCGGCCTCGCGGATGTGGTAGCCGGAGATCGAGATCGGGTGCCAGCGCGGCATCTCGGCCGCGCACCACTCGATCATGTCGGTGACGATCCGCATCGCCGGCTCGACCGGGAAGCACCACTCCTTCTGGGCGATGTACTCCTTGAGGATGTCGGTCTGGATCGTGCCGCCGAGCTCGTGCGGGCGGATCCCCTTCTCCTCGGCGGCGACGACGTAGAAGGCGAGCAGGATCGCCGCCGGGGCGTTGATCGTCATCGAGACCGTCACCTCGTCGAGCGGGATCCCGTCGAACAGGGTCGCCATGTCATCGACGGTGTCGAGCGCGACGCCCTCGACGCCGACCTCGCCGAACGAGCGCTCATGGTCGGAGTCGAGCCCCATCAGCGTCGGCATGTCGAACGCGGTCGAGAGCCCGGTCTGGCCCTGGTCGAGCAGGTAGCGGAAGCGGCGGTTGGTCTCCTCGACGGTGCCGAACCCGGCGAACTGCCGCATCGTCCACAGCCGCTCGCGGTACATCGACTCGTAGACGCCGCGGGTGAACGGGAACTCGCCCGGGCGCCCCTCGTCGCGCTCGGCGTCGTGGCCGGCGAGGTCGCCGGCGCTGTAGAGGGCCTCGACCGGGTGCCCGGAGAGGGTCGTGAACGGGGCCTCCCGCTCGCGCGCTCGCTGCTCGATCGCCATGCCGGGAGCGTATCGCCGGCGCCGCCGGGGGCCGCGGCGAGCGGGGCACGCGGCGGGCGCCGGCCCGCGGCGATCGCGGGACGCCGAGCCGGCTGAAGCCGGCGCGGGCGCGCCGGGCGCTGCTGGAGCGCCGGCCGCCGCGCCGGGCACCGCCGGACCGGCGGCCACCCGCGTCCGGTCGTTCGAACTTGATCGAGCCGCGGATTGCGGCTGCCCCAGTGCCGGAATCTGCGGCTCGACCGGGCAGGCCGGCGAGCGCCGCCGCGGTCGCCGCTTGGCCCCCGCGGCAGGCGTCGGCCCGGCGAACGCGGCGACAGGGTGGGGCGCCGGGGAGCCGCGCGGCGGCCGTCGGCCCGCGGCGATCGGCGGGACAGGGTAGGGGCGCCCGCAGGGGCGCGGTCGGGCGGCCAGCGGCGGCCGTCAGCCCGCGGCGATCGGCGGGACGCGGTCGGGCCAGCCGGTCTCGGCCTCGAGCTCGGCGGCGAGCGCCAGCAGCAGATCCTCGCGGTCGGGCGGCGCGACCAGCGTCATCCCGACCGGGAGCTCGCCGGCGCCGACCGGGGCCGGGATCGACGCCGCCGGCTGGCCGGTCTGGTTCCAGACCGGCGTGTAGGGGAAGCTGCGGGCGATGCCGAGCAGGGTGCGCAGGGCGCCGATGCCGGCCCAGCGACCGATCTCGACGGCGGGCTCGGCGGCGGTCGGCGTCAGCACCAGGTCGAAGCCGTCGAAGACCGCGTTGATCCGCGCCGCGTGCTCGCCCTGGCGGCGCAGCGACGCCTGCAGCGCCCGCTCCGGCACGCGGCGGCCGAGCCGTCCGAAGCCCCTCGTTCGCGGCTCGAGCCGCTCGGGGAACTCGACGCCGGCGACGTCGGCGGCGATCCCGCGCAGGTAGCGGGGGATGAAGTCGTTGGCGACCGTGCCGTAGTCGAGCTCGTGGTCGACGACCTCGTGGCCGAGCCCGCGCAGCGCCTCCTTGGTCGCCGCGAACGCGGCGGCGATGCGCTCGTCGCGGACCGGCGGCAGCAGCGCCCGCGGGGGCTCGATCGCGGCGGCGATTCGCAGCCTGCCGGGCGCCGTCGCGGCCGCCGCGGCGAACGATCCCGGCGCTGGCGGCGGCGTGTCGGCATCGCCGTCGACGCGGCCGGAGACGACGTCCAGCCACAACGCCGCGTCAGCGACGCGCCGGGTCAGGCACCCGGCGGCGGTGAGCCCGTACCAGTGCTCGCGATCGGGCATCAGGCTGATGCGCCCGCGCTGCGGCTTGAGGCCGAACAGGCCGCAGCATGCGGCCGGGATCCGGATCGAGCCGCCGCCGTCGGAGGCCGAGGCGGCGCCGACCATCAGCGCCGCGACGGCGGCGCCGGAGCCGCCCGAAGAGCCACCCGGCGTCCGGCCGGGGTCCCAGGGATTGCGGGTTATCCCCCAGGCCTCGGTCTCGGTGAACGGGAGGATCGCCAGCTCCGGCTGGTTCGTCTTGCCGACCAGGACGGCGCCGGCTTCGCGCAGCCTCGCCGCCTGCGCCGAGTCGGCGCCGGCGATCGTCGTGAAGGCCCGGGTCCCGTGCGCGCTCAGCTCGCCGGCGACGTCGACGTTGTCCTTGACCGCGACCGGGACGCCGAGCAGCGGCGCCCGATCGCCGGCGGCGAGCCGGCGGTCGGCCTCGTCGGCGGCCTCGCGAGCGCGCTCGGCGAGCACGACCCGGAACGCGTTGAGGCGCGGCTCGAGCTCCTCGATCCGCCGCAGGCAGGCCTCGGTCAGCTCGCGCGAGGAGACCTCGCCGCTCGCCAGCAGCTCGGCCTGACGGACGATTCCCGCCGCGAGCAACCGCGTTCGATCCACGGCGCGAGCCTAGATGATCGGCCCCGCTCAACGGCGCCGGGTCAAGGCGCCGCCGGCGACCGCCGGCGCGGGCGCCGCCGCCATCGCCCCGCCTCAGCGGCGGCGGGCGACTGCGCCGCCGGCGACCACCGCCGCAAGCGCCGCCGCGGCGACCGCGATCCGGCGGCCGAGGCGCTCGAATCGCATCACCCGCCAGCCGCGCTCGCGGGCGAGCGCCAGCAGCTCGGCGTCGGGATTGACCGCGACCGGATTGCCGACGAGCTCGAGCATCGGCAGGTCGGAGGCCGCGTCGGAGTAGGCCCAGGAGGCCTCGAGGTCGATTCCGTGGACGACGGCGAACTCGCGCATCGGCGCGACCTTCTGAGCGCCGTAGTTGAGTCCGCCGATCAGCCGGCCCGTGTAGCGGCCGTCGCCGTCGACCTCGTAGCGACTGCCGATTCCACCCTCCATGTCGAGGACGCGGGCGAGCAGCTCGACGACCCCGTGGCTGGCGGCGCTGACGATGAACGCCGGCCGCCCAGCGTCCTGGTGGGAGCGCACCTGCTCCAGCATCTGCGGGTAGATCCGGGGCAGGATCGCCGCCATCAGGTCGGGGACCATCCGCCGCAGGCTCCGCTCGGGGACGCCGCGCAGCAGCTCGCTGACCTCGCGTACGAGCGCCTCGGTCTGCTCGTCGCTGGCGCCGCGCAGGCGGAACCGCAGGTGCTCGAGCGCCCAGCGGGTCATCACCCGCCGCGAGACCATGCCGCTGCGGAACGCGGCCCGGCCGAACTGGGCGCCGCTCGATCCCGACATCAGCGTCCGGTCGAGGTCGAAGAAGGCGGCGCCGCGGGGCTCGGTCATCGCAAGCAGGCTAGATGGCGAAGATCAGCAGCCCGGGGCCGGCCGGGCCGCGGGCCTTCCCCAGGCGCCGCAGGACGGCGCCGGCCGCCGCTGCCGGACCGCGGGTCGCCATGACCGGACCGGCGGTCGCCCTTCCGGGGCGCCGGCCCCGCCGGACCACCGGCCGCCCAGCCCCGGCGGCTCGAACTTTGATCGAGCCGCGGATTGCGGCCAGCCCAGTGCCGGAATCTGCGGCTCGGCCGGTGCCGGGGGGCCGGCGAGCACCCGCGCCGAGCCGGTCGAAGCGGGCGCCGACGCGCCCGACGCTGCCGAACCGCCGGCCGACCCGTCCGGCGGTTCGAACCTGATCGAGCCGCGGATTGCGGCCAGCCCAGTGCCGGAATCTGCGGCTCGGCTGGGCGGGGCGGCGAGCAGCGCTGGGATCCGCGGCTCGGCCGGGCGCGGGCGGCGAGCAGCGCTGTGATCTGCGGCTCGGCCGGGCGCGGGCGCGACCAGCGCTGGGGTTCCGCGGCTTGGCCGGGCCGGGGGCCGGCGAGCGGCAGCGCCGAGCCGGTCGTAGCCGGTCCCGCCGACTTCGGGCAGCGGCCGCCGAAGCCCGCGGCCGGCGACGTCGGACAGCGGCCTTCGAAGCCCGGTCCCGCCGACGTCCGGCGGCGGCCGGCGGACGGCGATCCCGCCGACGTCGGGTAGCGGCCGGCGGACGGCGGACCCAAGCCGGCGCCGGCGTCGCGCCGAGCCGGCGCTCAGACGCGGACGAGGATCGCGTCGCCCTGGCCGCCGCCGGAGCAGATCGCGGCGCAGCCGAGGCCGCCGCCGCGGCGCTGCAGCTCGTGCACGAGGGCGCCGATGATCCGCCCGCCGGAGGCGCCGATCGGGTGCCCGAGCGCGATCGCACCGCCGTTGACGTTGACCTTGTCCTCGTCGATGCCGAGCATCCGGATCGAGTTCAGGGCGACCGAGGCGAACGCCTCGTTGATCTCCCAGAGGTCGACGTCGGAGGCGCTGAGCCCGGCCCGCTCGAGCGCCTGCTGGGCCGCCCTCGCCGGGGTCTTCGCGAGGTAGGCGAAGTCGTCGCCGACCATCCCGTAGCCGACGATCGTCGCGAGCCCGTCCTTGCCGTTGGCCCGCGCCCACTCCTCCGATGCGACGACGACGGCCGAGGCGCCGTCGTTGACGCCGGGAGAGTTGCCGGCGGTGTGGGTGGCGTCGGGGCCGCCGATCGCCTTCAGCTTGGCCAGGGTCTCGAGCGAGGTGTCGGGCCGGATCGCCTCGTCGGCGCCGACCACGTTCTCGCCCTTGCGGGTCTTGACCGTCACCTCGACGATCTCCTCGGCGAGCCGGCCCTCGTCGGTCGCCCGCGCGGCGAGCTCGTGCGAGCGCACGGCGAAGCGGTCGAGGTCGGGGCGGGTGATCTCGAGCTCGTTGCCGACCTCGCTCGCCTCGTTGATCATCTGCTTGTCGGTGAACGGGTTGGTGAGCCCGTCGTGGGTCATCGCGTCGATCGCGGCGACGTCCCCCATCCGGAACCCGAAGCGGGCGCCGGGGAGCAGGTAGGGCGCGTTCGACATCGACTCCATGCCGCCGCCGACGGCGACGCCGACGTCGCCGGCGCGGACCGCCTGGTCGAGCAGCCCGACCGAGCGCATGCCGGAGGCGCAGACCTTGTTGACCGTCTCCGACGCGACCTGCTTCGGGATCCCGGCCTTGATCTGCGCCTGGCGCGAGGGGATCTGCCCCTGGCCGGCCTGCAGTACCTGGCCGTAGGAGACGCCCTCGACCTGCTCGGGGTCGACGCCGGAGCGTTCGAGCGCGGCCGCGATCACGGTCCCGCCGAGGTCGGTGGCGTCGAGCGGGGCCAGCGCGCCGCCCATCTTCCCGAACGGCGTCCGGGCGGTCGCGAGGATCACGGTCTGGGGCATCGGCTGATCTCCTGAGGCTGGTGGGTGGAAGCGGGGTGCCGGGGATCGTAATGAGGCCGGCGCCGCGCCGATCACCTCTATCGTGGCCCGATGCGCGTCGAGCTCTCCCAGGCACCGGCAGCCGCGGTCGACGGCGCCCTCCGCTGCCTCGGCCTGTTCGCCGGCGAGGAGCTGCCGCCCGACCTCCGCGACGCCGCCGGGGCCGAGGATGCCCGCGCGCAGGAGGGGAGCCTCTCGGTGCTGCGCCCCGAGGGCGGCCGCGCGCTCGTCGTCGGGCTCGGCCAGCGCGACGAGTTCGAGCCCGAGCGGGCGCGGGTCGCCGCCGCGCTCGCCGTCCGCCAGGCACGCCGCCTCGACGCCGCGGCGATCGCCTGGCAGTGCCCGCCGGGCGCCGCGGTTCCGGCGGCGCTGACCGCGGGGACGATCCTGGCCGCCTACCGCTTCGACCGGCTCAAGAGCGCCGCCGACCGCGATCGCGACGAGGTCGAGATCGAGTCGCTGACCCTGCACGGCGCCGCCGACCCCGAGCGCGCCGCCGCGACGGTGCCGGTCGCGCGCGCCGCCTCCGCGGCCGCGAACCGCGCCCGCGACCTGCAGAACCTCCCCGCGAACATCTGCGACCCGGCGTTCCTCGCCGATCGCGCCCGCGAGATCGCGTCCGCCGGCGAGCGGCTCGAGGCGCGGATCCTCGGCGCCGCCGAGATCGAGGCCGAGGGCCTCGGCGGGCTCGCCGCGGTCGCCGCCGGCTCGGCCAAGGACCCGGCGCTGATCACGCTCCGCTACGCCGGCGCGGGGCCGCGGTCCGCGGGCCCGACGCTCGGCCTCGTCGGCAAGGGGGTCACCTTCGACAGCGGCGGCATCTCGATCAAGCCGGCGGCGGGGATGGAGCTGATGAAGAAGGACATGTCGGGCGCCGCCGCGGTGCTCGAGGCGACCGCGGCGATCGCCGAGCTGGCGCTGCCGATCGACCTGATCGCGGTCGTGCCCGCGGTCGAGAACATGCCGTCGGGGTCGGCGACCCGCCCCGGCGACGTGATCACCCAGCTCAACGGCCGCACGGTCGAGGTCAACAACACCGACGCCGAGGGCAGGCTGATCCTCGCCGACGCGCTGACCTGGGCGGTCCGCGCTGGCGCCGACCGCCTCGTCGACATCGCGACGCTGACCGGGGCCGTGGTCGTCGCGCTCGGCTCGAGCCACGCCGGGCTTGTCGCCAACGACGACGATTGGGCCGAGCGGGTCGCCGCCGCCGGCGCGACCGTCGGCGAGCTCGTCTGGCGCCTGCCCCTGCACCCCGAGTACAAGGAGCTGATGCGGGGGACGACCGCCGACCTGACCAACTCGGCGCCGAAGCGCAAGGCGGGGGCGATCACCGCGGCGGCGTTCCTCGAGGAGTTCGTCGACGGCGTCACCTGGGCCCACCTCGACATCGCCGGCACCTCCTGGGACGTCGGCCGCGAGTACGTCGGCAAGGGCGCGACCGGGTTCGGGACGCGGCTGCTGGTCGAGCTCGCAAGCGGGCTCGCAGGCGCCGGACGATGATCGGCCACGACGCCGCCCCGGACTCAACGAACCGCAGCGGATAGCCGATGGTCCCGGCGATGGGGACCGTTACGCCAGCGAGCGAGAGCGAGACGAGCGTTCCCGGCTGCCGGGGCTCGGCCGGGCGCGGCTCGCGCTCGGCCCGGGTGCCGCGATGACCGACGCGGGGACGATCCGCGACCCGCGGCGGACGCCGGTCGGCGACCGGGCCTCGACGGCCGCGCGTCTCGACGAGCTCGTCGCGGCGCTGGCCGGCTGCGAAGACGCCGACGCGGCGATCGCGACGGCGATCGAGCGCGCCGTGCGAACGACCGGATCGGCGGCGGCGGCGATCGTCGGCGGCGGCGAGATCGTCGCCTCGGTCGGCCTCGACGCCGAGCCCGATCCGGGGCCGGCGATCGCCGCGATCCTCGCCGGCGAGACGGGATCGCTGGCGCTCGAGGCGATCGGCCGCTGTCACGCGACCGCCGTCACGATCGTCGACCCCGATCTCGACGGCCTCGTCCTCGCCCGCCGCGACGGGGCCTTCGACGGCGAGGAGGCGAACCTGCTGCGCGGGTTCGCGCGGGTGCTGGCGCTGACGCTGCGGGCGCTCCGGACGATGCGCTCCGAGCGCGCGCTGCGGCTCGAGAGCGAGCGCCGTGGGGCCGAGAACGAGCGCCTGCTCGAGTCGCTGCTCGAGCGCCAGCTCCTGTTCGAGCGGCTGTCGCGGATCCAGAGCTCGATCGTCGCCCGGCTGGCGATCGACGACGTGCTCGAGGCGATCGTCGACGGCGCCGCCGAGCTGCTCAGCGACGAGACCGTCGGCCTGCGGCTGGTCGACCGCGACGACCGCTCGCGGATGACCCTGGTCGCCTCGCGCGGGGTCGCGCCCGAGCTGCTCGAGGAGATCCGCTTCGGCCGCGTCGGCGAGGGCGCCGGCGGCCAGGCGATCCTGCGCGAGGAGCTGGTCGTGATCGACGGCTATGACCGCCGCGAGGAGGCGATCCCGCAGTTCGCCGAGCGCGGCCTGCGCGCGGCGATGGCGGCGCCGGTCCGCGAGGGCGACCGGGTCGTCGGCAGCCTCGCCGTCGCCCGCGCGAAGGACGGCCACGGGTTCACCGCGGCCGAGCGCGACATCCTCGTCGCCTTCGCCAAGCACGCGAGCATCGCGCTGACCGACGCGCGCACCGTCCAGGACGCGATCGACCAGGCGCTTCAGGACCCGCTGACGAAGCTGCCGAACCGGGCGTTGCTCGCCGACCGGCTCGACACGGCGCTGGCCCGGGCCGAACGGCACGGGAGCGAGGCGGCGATCCTGTTCTGCGACCTCGACCAGTTCAAGAACGTCAACGACAGCCTCGGTCACGCGGCCGGCGACGAGCTGCTCGTCGCCGTCGGCCGGCGGCTGTTCGGCTGCATCGGTGCCGAGGACGCGGTCGCGCGGTTCGGCGGCGACGAGTTCGCGGTCCTGATCGACGACACCTCGCGAACTGATCCGCGGGAGCTGGCCGAGCGCATCCTGCGGGCGCTCGAGGAGCCGTTCGCCGTTCGCGGCATGGAGGTGTTCCTCGCCGGCAGCATCGGGATCGCGACCGGCGGCAGCCGCAGCGAGGATCTGCTGCGCAACGCCGACCTGGCGATGTATGAGGCGAAGCGCCGCGGCTCCGGCTACGAGCGCTTCCGCCCCGAGCTGCACGCGGCGGTGGTCGAGCGGCTCGCGCTCGAGGCCGAGCTGAAGCGGGCGATCCTCGCCGGGCAGCTCGACGTCCACTACCAGCCGATCTTCGAGCTCGAGGCCCGGCGCATCGTCGCGGTCGAGGCGCTGGCCCGCTGGGATCACCCGGCCCGCGGCGCCCTCGCCCCCGCCGACTTCATCCCGCTGGCCGAGCAGACCGGCGCGATCGTCGGGCTCGGTCGCTTCGTGCTCGATCACGCGACGCGGGCCGCCTCACGCTGGCAGCGCGAGGCCGCGGCCGGCGGCGACGTCGCCGTCAGCGTCAACGTGTCGCTGATCCAGCTCGAGCAGGGCGGCATCGTCGAGGCCGTGCGTGATGTCCTCGCCGGCTCCGGGATCCGGCCCGGGACGCTGACCCTGGAGCTGACCGAGACCGCGTTCGGCAGCGACGCGCGGCGGATGGCGGCGCTGCTGCAGGAGCTCAGCGACCTCGACGTCGAGCTCGCGATCGACGACTTCGGCACCGGCTTCTCCTCGCTGCAGCACCTCCAGCACTTCCCGATCGACCAGCTGAAGATCCCGAAGCCGTTCGTCGACGGCCTCGGCCCGGCCGGCGATGACGCGGCGCTGGTCAAGGCGATCCTCGACATCGGCCAGAGCCTCGGGCTGCGCGTCGTCGCCGAGGGGATCGAGCGGCCCGAGCAGCTCGAGCGCCTGCGCGAGCTCGGCTGCCGCTACGGCCAGGGCTACCTGCTCGGACGGCCCGGGGAAGCGGCGGCGATCCACGCCGCGCTCGCCGGCGCTCGGCAAGCCTGACCGCCGCCGCGGTCGCGCGCCTGCCAAGATCGGCGCCGCCATGGACTTCGACCTCAGCGACGAGCAGCGGCTACTGCGCGACACCGTGCGCGACTTCGCCCGGCGCGAGGTCGCGCCCCGGGCCGAGCAGCAGGACCGGACGAAGGCGTTTCCCTACGAGCTCGTCGCCGCGATGGGCGAGCTCGGGCTGATGGGGATCCCGTTCCCGGCCGAGTACGGCGGCGGCGCCGCCGACACGCTCTCCTACGCGCTCGCGGTCGAGGAGCTGGCCCGGATCGACTCCTCGACGGCGATCACGATGGCGGCGCACACCTCGCTCGGGACGATGCCGATCCACCTGTGGGGCAGCGCCGAGCAGCAGCGCGAGTGGCTGCCGTCGCTGTGCTCGGGGCAGCGGCTGGCGGCGTTCGGGCTGACCGAGCCCGAGGCCGGCTCCGACGCCGGCAACGTCCGCACCACGGCGGCGCTCGACGGCGGCGAGTGGGTGATCGACGGCGCCAAGCAGTTCATCACCAACTCGGGAACCGAGATCTCCGCCTGCGTGACGATCACCGCCCGCACCGGGCCCGACGAGATCTCGAACATCATCGTCCCCAACGGCACCCCGGGCTACGAGATCGGCGCCGCCTACCGGAAGATGGGCTGGCACGCCTCCGACACCCGGCCGCTCGCCTTCGACGGCGCCCGCGTGCCCGAGGCCAACCTGCTCGGCCCGCGCGGCAACGGCTTCAAGCAGTTCCTGCAGATCCTCGACGGCGGCCGGATCGGCGTCGCCGCGATGGGCCTCGGGCTCGCCCAGGGCTGCCTCGACGAGGCGCTCGCCTACGCGAAGCAGCGCAATGCGTTCGGGCAGCCGATCGCACGCTTCCAGGCGATCTCGGCGAAGCTCGCCGACATGGCGACAGAGATCGAGGCGGCGCGGCTGCTCACCTACCGGGCGGCGCTGCAGAAGGACGGCGGCGAGCCGTTCACGCTGACCGCGGCCCAGGCGAAGCTGAAGACGGGCCGGCTCGCGGTCCGCTGCGCCGAGGAGGCGGTCCAGATCCACGGCGGCTACGGCTACATCGAGGAGTATCCGGTCTGCCGCCACTACCGCGACGCGAAGATCCTGACGATCGGCGAGGGCACCGACGAGGTCCAGCAGCTGGTGATCGCCCGCGCGCTCGGCTGCTGAGGCGGCGACCGCGATCAGCGTGGGCGGATCGCCGTACGGGATAAGGTGAGGTTGCCGCTCCGTTCGCTGGCCCCGATCGCGATGACCGAAGACGAACAAGCCCCGCCGCCGCAGGGGACCGGCCCCGGCAGCATCGCCGCGCCGGAGATCTCGCGCCGGGTCGGCTCGATCCTCGATGCGGTCGAGCGCGAGGCGGCGCGGCTGCGCGAGGAGGCGCGGGTCGAGGCGGCCGGCTACCTCGACAACGCCCGCCGCCGCGCCGACGACCTCGTCGCCGAGCGCCAGCGCCGGATCGGCGAGCTCAGCGACGAGCTCGTCGCCAAGTCCGAGGCCGTGATCGCCCGGCTCGACGACGCGGCGCCGGTCAGGCAGGGCTTCGAGAACCTCGTCCGCGCGCTCGGCGACGCCGCCGAGCGGCTCGCCCGCGAGGCTGACGGCGGCGGCACCGAGTTCGAGCCGCCCCCGTTCGGCGCCCGCCATGCGGCCACCGCCGCGGCCGAGCGGGAACCGGTCCCGCAGCCGTATGCGGCGGCGGAGCCCTACCGGCAAGGGGGCGATGCGGCGCCGTTCGCGGCCGACGCCTACGGCCCCGCCGCGGGCCCGCCCCAGCCGGGCTACCCGGCCCGCGAGGCGGTCGCCCCGCCACGGGCCTCTGCGGAGCCGACTCACCCCGCCCGCGCCCCGGCGGCCCCGGGCTGGCGCGGGCTCGGCGGCGATCCCGTCCCGGCGGCGAGCACCGGCGCCGAGCACGGCTGGCGCGAGCAGGACGAGGCGCGGATGGTGGCGATCCAGATGGCGGCGACGGGGGCGACCCGGGGCGCCGTTCGCGAGCACCTGCACCACGCCCTCGGGCTCGATGACACCGGTGCCGTGCTCGACGAGGTGTTCGGGCCCGGCAGCGGCGAGGGCGCCCAGGTTCCGTGGACTGCGAGCCGGCGCTGAGCGCCCCGCGGGCGCGCTGACGGCGGCCTCCCCGCCCCCCGCAAAGAGCGGCTTTCCTGGCACCGGTTACCGCCGGGACCAAACCTAGACTGGCCGCGGCGGACCTCGTGCGGGGCCCGCGTCCGCGAACCCCGAGAAGGAGTGACGATGGCTGCACAGGAAGGGGACGGATCCCGCAACGCGCGCGTTCCCGGCGGCCATCGCCCGGCGCCGCCGCCGCCGGCCTCCGCGCCCGCTGCGGCCGAGCTCGAGGCGGCGCTCGGCGAGCTCGATCGCGCCACCCGCGAGTTCACCCGGCGGCTCGGCGAGGGGCAGCAGGACGTCGAGCGCGCGCGGCGCGCCGGCGAACGGGCGATCCTCGCCGCGGGCCCGGGGTCCGCGACCGTCGCAGGCCCGGATCGCGCGCCCGCTCCGAGCCCCGCGCCGTCCGAGGCCGAGGCCGGCGCGGCGATCGAACGCAACCGCGCCTTCGACCGCCGGCTGCGCGAGGCCGAGCTCGAGGCGCGGGCCTATCTCGAGTCGGCGAAGCGGCGCGCCGACAGCCTCGTGGCGTCGATGGTCAGCGCCGTCGAGCACGAGGCGGCGCAGGCCCGGCGCGAGGCCGAGGAGGCGATTCGGGTGCGCTGGAATCAGGTCGAGGTCGACGCGACCCGCCACGTCGAGAACGCCCGCCGGGTCGCCGCGCGGATGGTCTCCGAGCGCCAGCAGCGGATCGCCAGGCTCTCCGATGGGATCAGCGACCGCGCCGCGGCGCTGACCGCCGGCATGGACGATGCCGAGCGCGTGCGCGCCCAGTTCGACGCGTTCATCCGCGCGCTCGCGGCGACCGCCGACCGGATCGCCCGCGAGCCGGAGCGCCGGGCGGGCACGGAGCCGGCTCGCGACACGCAGGGCCACTCCCGACCGAGCGCGTTCGCCGCGTAAGCCGACAACGGCTGTACCGGCGCCGTCACCGCCCTGACCGGCCGGCCCGACCGCTTCTTGGAACCGCGGCGGCTAGCGGCGGTCGTCGTGCTCGACGCCGCGGGGGGTGACGCGGATGGCCCGCAGCTCGCCGCGGATCGTCAGCTCACCGCTGAGCTCGATCTCGACGTAGTGGCTGCGGCCGGCCGCGGCGAGCGCCCGGAGCTGATCGACCGGCCCCTGGGCGGGATCGGGCGCGGGCCGCTGCCAGCCGCCGACGGGCTGCCGCGGCCCGGCGGGCGCCGCGTAGCCCCGCGGCGGCGGCGCCTGCTCCGGCGGCCCGTAGTCGCGTTGCGGAGGCGCGTACGCGCGCGGCGGCTGCTGCCCGTAGTCGCGCCGCGGTTGCGTCACCCCGTGATCGCCGGGCTGCGGTGCACGGCCGCGTTCGGCCTGCGGCGGCGCGTAGGCGCCCGCCCATGAGGGCTGCGGCGGCTCGCCCTGCCGCCCGGCATCGACCGGCCCCGGTTCGGCCCAGGCGCTCCGCGGGTCGGGAGCCGCGATCGGCGGCGCCGGTCGTTGCGGCAGCCGCGGCGTGAAAGCCTCCTCGTCCTCATCCGCTTCACCCACCCGCCGGTCGGCTCGAGGTCCGCGGATCATCGGTGGTTGCGGCGGCGGCTGGCGCTCGCGGTCCGCTCGCCCCGACGAGAACGGCTCGGCGGAACCCGGCTCCGGCGGCGGGTCGAAGCGGATCGTCGCGGTCCCGATCGACGATCCGCGCCGGCGCTCGGACGGCGCCTGCTCGGACCGGCCACCCGACCCGTAGGAGATCGAGCTCGGCACGTTGGCGGCGTAATGGCTCCGCAGCGCCGCCTCGACCTGCTGGGTGAGCGGCGCGCCGGGCTCGATCTCGGGCGCGGCGCCAACGACGTCGCGCTCGTAGGGAACCCAGACGTGGCCGGCGCCGGCGGTGGCGTCCTCGAACGGGATCAGCGTGCTGCGGCCGCCGAACCGGCCCTCCTTGACCAGCAGCCAGCGCGGCGCGCCGGTTCCGGGGTCGATCCAGACGTCCTCGAGGCGGCCGACGCCGGTGCCGTAGATGTCGTCGACGCGCGAGCCGATCCAGCCGAGCGCCTCGTTCAGCTTCGGTTTGCCTCCCCCACGCAACTCGGCCGCGGCCATCATCCGTCCTGTCATCCTCCGGGCGGGCATCCAGCAGCCAACCCGCGTCGCGGCACGTTACCACCCGTCCCGCGTGCCGGCTACGAGCAAACGGCCCCGGAACGTGCCTGAAGCCGCCGCGGGCGACGCCACCGTCGGGCTCCGGGGCCAGTCGGCGACCTCTCCGGTGGGCAGCGCCGTCCCCCACCGAGCGGCCGGCATCACGCTGCCGGGCTCCTGGAAGGTCAACGACCCGGCCGCGGCGGAGAGCTTCTGCCGGATCAGCGCCCAGCTGCCCGCGAAGCGCGCCTGACGGCTCGCCGTGCGCTCCTATACTCGCTCCAGGGTGAGCGAGACCGACGAGACGGCGGCGGGCGCGCCACGGATGCGGCGGCGCCTGCTCGGCTACAAGCGAGCGGACGTCGAGCAGGCGCTCGAAGCGCGCGCGAGCGAGCTCGACGCCCGCGATGCCGAGCTCGATGAGCTGCGCCGCGACATCGCGGCGCTGTGGCTCGCCTTCGCCCAGCACGACCGGACGCTGGGCGAGCTGCGCGCGGCGCTCGCACCCGAGCGGGGCGAGCCGGAGCCGGGAGCGCCGGCGACCGAGGACGCGCTCGAGCCGCGAGCGAAGCTTGAATCGGAGCCGGCGACGACGGAGGGCGCGGGCGAGCCCGACCCGTCGGTCGGGCGCCAGCTCGCCGAGCTCGACGAGGTGCTGGCGGCGATCGAGATGGCGACGCAGACCCTCGAACGGAGCTACGCCGAGGAGATCGAGGAGGCCGAGGCGGCGCCGGAGGGCGAGGGCTCAAGCGGGGACTGAGCCCGGGACCTCCTCGCCGCGGCCGGCGATCGCGGCGAGCCGGCCGCTGCCCGCGGGCACCCCGTAGTGGTCGGCGAGCGCGCGCTCGTCGGCGACGCTGAAGCCGGCGACGGGGTCGATCTCGGAGGCGGCGCGGATCGTCTCGCGCGCGAACGGGGTCCAGACGCGGCCGGCCCCGGCGGCCGTGTAGTCGAAGGGAACGGCGGCGCGCCTGCCGAACCGGCCGAGCCGGACGACGAGCCAGGTCGGGGCGCCGTCGGCGGCGTCGACCAGCACCGCCTCGACCCTGCCGACCGAGCTGCCGCCCGAGTCGTCGAGCTTCGCGCCGACGCAGGCGCGCGCGGCGTCGATCCCCTCGCGCTCGGCGAGCCAGCCGCGCTCGCCGTCGCTGCTCTCCGCCGGCTCCGCGGCGGCCGCCTCGGACTGCTCAGCCATCCTCGCCGAGTTCTAGCAACCTGCCGGCGGCGGTGGCCGGATCGATCTCGCGGCTGGTGACGCGCTCGAGCAGCGCCGCGACCTCAGGGTCCTCCCCCACCCTGAGCTCGAGCCGGCGCCGCATCCGCGCCGCCGCCAGCGCCAGCACCTCGTTGCGGAGGTTGCGCGCCCGCCGCTCCGCCAGCGTGCCGGTTTCCTCGATCCGGGCGCGGTGGCGCTCGATCGCGTCGAGCAGCTCGTCGATGCCCTCGCCCTTCGACGCCACCGTCTTGACGATCGGCACCTTCCATTCGCCCTTCGGGCCGAGCGAGAGCGCCGTCCGCACCTCGCGCACCATCGTGTCCGCGAGCGGATGCTCGGCCTTGTTGACGACGATCACGTCGGGGATCTCCATCACGCCCGCCTTCAGCGCCTGGATCGAATCGCCCGATCCCGGCATCAGCGTCAGCACCACGGTGTCGGCGTGGTCGACGATGTCGATCTCGGCCTGGCCGACGCCGACGGTCTCGAGCAGGACGTCCTCCGCTCCCGCGGCATCGATCACGAGCGCCGCCTGCAACGACGCCTCGGCGAGGCCGCCGAGAGCGCCGCGGCTGGCCATCGAGCGGATGAAGACGCCGTCGTCGAGGAAGTGCTCGGAGAGGCGGATCCGGTCGCCGAGCAGCGCCCCGCGCGTGAACGGGCTCGAGGGGTCGATCGAGAGCACGCCGACGCGGCGGTCGCGCTCGCGCAGCGCCCCCACCAGCGCCCCGATCAGCGTGCTCTTGCCGACGCCGGGCGGCCCGGTGATGCCGACCACCCGCGCCGAGCCGGTGCGCGGGTAGAGCTCGGCCACGACCTCGGCGCCAGCCGGATCGCCGTTCTCGATCAGCGAGATCGCCCGCGCGAGCGCGCGCTTGTCGCCATCGAGCAGCCGGGGGACGAGATCGGACGCTGCGCTCATCGGGCGGCGGACTATGCCACGGCGGTGGGCGGCCACGCCGGGGCGGCGCGGCCGCGCCGGTGGACGGACGCGCCGGGGCGGCGCCGCGCCGACCTATGATCCCGGCCCGTGCGCTCGCCGGCGCTGACAGAGCATCCGCGTCCCGCCACCGACGGTTCCGCGGCCGCGCCGGGGGCGGACGGCCGCGGCGGCCCGCCGGCCCGCGGCCTGGCGGCGCTTGGGTTCGCGGCCTCGCACGGGATGCTCGACGCCAAGTACGCGCTGCTGCTCGCCCGCTTCCTCGCCCGGCGCTGGCTGACCGTCGCCGGCCACCGCTGGCGTACCGACGGCATGCTCTTTCTCGGCCCGCGCCTGCAGCTGCAGATCGGCCGCCGCGGCGTGATCCGCTTCGGCCGCTTCGCCTGGATCGGCGCCGGGACCAAGATCCGCTGCCACGAGGGCAGCGTCGAGATCGGGGCGAAGACCGTGCTCGGCCAGGACTGCACGATCTCCGCCTACCAGCGGGTCGCGATCGGCGAGCAGTGCGTGGTCGCCGACCGGGTGATGCTGATCGACTTCGACCACGTCGTCACCGACCCCGAGCGGCCGATCCGGCTGCAGGGGATCTACAAGCGCGACGTCGTCGTCGGCGCCAACGTCTGGATCGGCTACGGCGCCCAGATCCTCCGCGGCGTCACCGTCGGCGACAACGCGATCATCGGCGCCGGCGCGGTCGTCACCCGCGACATCCCCGCCAACGCGGTCGCCGCCGGGGCGCCGGCGCGGGTCGTGCGGATGCGGCCCGCGCCCGAGCGCCTGCGCTGGCCGGACCCGGTCGAGCCCGCCGACTACGGGCCCGCGGGCCCGCGCTAGTCGACGACCCGGATCGAGCCCCGCATGTAGGGGTGGATCCGGCAGAAGTAGGTGTAGGTGGTGCCGCGCTTGTTCGCGGTCGGGCTCGTCGTCAGCGGCGGCGTCGTGTAGGTGTTGTCCCCGGTCGTGACGCCGGCGCTGGTCCCGCGGCCGTAGCCGAGCTGGCCGGAGTCGAACTTGATCGGCCCGTTCGCCAGCGGGTAGCCGATCCCGGTGCCCTTGTTGCAGGGAGCGCGGCAGGAGGTGATCGAGTGCCAGGCCTGGGCGCTGTTCGGGGTGCCGGCGAGCGCGTCCTGGTTCTCGAACGTCACCGTCTGGCCGGACGCGATCGTCGGCGGCCGCATCTGGCTCGCCGGGAAGCCACGGACGGCGGAGAAGCCGCCGATCGTGTTGAAGAAGCTGCGGATCGGGATCCCCGCCTGCGGCACCGGACGGCCGGCGCGAAGGTCGCGCGGGTCGGGCAGGCCGAGGTTCTTGCGGGCCTTGAAGTCGATGTTCTCCTTCAGCCGGCGGTGGGTGAGGACGCCGCCGCGCTTGTACATCGCCTTGACCTCGCCGCCGTCCTCCCAGGGGTCGCGCGCGGCCGCATCCGGGCTCGGCGTCCACGACAGCGGCATGATCCCCATCGACTCGTACCAGGAGGCGCGCTTGACCTTGTAGGTGACGTTGATCCAGACCCGGTCGCCGGGCTTGAGCCGGATCCGCCAGTCGCGGGCGGTCGCCTCGATCGCGACGTCCCAGCTGACCGCGCCGGCGGGCTCGTAGTAGCGGGCGTCGGATCGGAACAGGCGCTTCACCTCGCCGGCGCTGTCGCCGGGGACGGTGCCCTCGTCGGGACCGTCGCGACCGGCCTTGAGCATGACCCGGAGCCCGCCCGGGTGCATGTGGCCGGCGGTGAACACGAGCGTGGCGCCGCTCGCGGGCACGGTCCACTGGCGCGCCTGGCTGATCTTGCCGCGCTCCTCGTAGCCCGGCGCCGAGGGGTCGGTCGGGACGTCGTCGGGGAACGTCCACTTGCCGTCGCCGTCGAGGTCATAGCCCTTCTCGGCGTCGAAAACCGGGTAGATCTGCGGCAGGCCGGCGACGTCGAGCCAGCGCACGGTGACGTCCTCGATGTCGGTCCGGGCCGGGGTCGTCTCCGGGACCCAGTCGATCTCCCAGGTGATGTAGACCGAGCGCCCGTCGCTGGCGTTGAGGTTGTGGATCATCTGGTTCAGACCCCAGTTCTCGGTCGCCTTGACCTTGATCCCGTAGCCCTGCGGCTCCATCGCGACCGTCTTCTCCTCGCCCGAGGCGAAGGTCGGCCCGCTGCCGCCGCGCAGCCAGACGACGTGATGGAGGTGCAGGTCCCAGACGCTCGGGGTCGTGACCGAGCCGTCGGGGTGGACCTCGACCATGCTCGGCTTGAACCGGGTTATGTAGCCCTCCGCGGTCGAGCCCGCGTTGAAGATCGAGGCGTCGCCGGGTCCGCTGACCTTGACCGCATTGGGGCAGGTCCTGGTCACCGTGAAGTCGTTGACGTTCTGGCCCGGATGAATCGGGATCGCGTCGGTCCGGCACTGGTAGGTGGTCATGTCGGGGTAGGTCGCCGGCTTCAGCACCGGGTCCTTCGGCTTCTTCTTCGCGGACGCGGTCGCGGGCGCCGATCCGACCAGCATCAGGCAGCAGAGCGCGAGCAACCCTCCCAGGGCGCGACGAGACATCGGCACGATTATTGACGAAAAGTCGATGGCGCGCAAGCGTGAACCGCCTCAGCGGGCCGCGGCGCCGCGGCGCCGCCGCGCCAGCAGCCCGGCGTAGACCGCCGCGGTGCGGGCGGCGACGTCGTCCCAGTCGAACCGCAGCACGTGCTCGGCGGCCTCGGCGACGAGCCGCTCGCAGAGCGCCGCATCGGTCAGCACCCGCTCCATCATCCGACCGAGCTCCTCGGGGTCCCGGGTGCGGAAGCGCAACCCGACCTCGTCGTGCGGGACGACCTCGCGCAGGCCGCCGGTGTCGGCGACGATGCAGGGGCAGCCCGAGGCCATCGCCTCGAGCGCGACAAGCCCGAACGGCTCGTAGATCGAGGGGACCACGCAGACGTCGGCGATCCGGTAGAGCTGGTGCAGGACGTCGTCGCCGATCCAGCCGAGGAAGGTTCCGTGCTCAATCAGGCCGAGCTCGCGCGCCTGCGCCCGCAGCTGCTCCTCGTGGGTGCCCGAGCCGGCGACGAGAAAGCGGGTGCCGGGCACGCGCTCGATCAGCTCCGGCATCGCCTCGAGCGCGATCTGGAAGCCCTTCTCGTAGACGAGGCGCCCGATCAGCAGGACGAGCCGTTCGTCGGCGGCGGCGAACTCGCCGCGCAGCCGTGCGAGCTCGTCGCGGCCGGCGGCGGGCAGGTCGCCGGGGTCGATGCCGTTGGGGATGACGACGATCCGCTGCTCGGCGACGGCGAAGATGTCGGCGACCTGCTCGCGCATGTAGGAGGAGCAGGTGATCACCCGGTCGGAGCGGTTCGTGATCCAGCGCTCGACCCCGTGGATGTAGGACTGTGGGTGCTTGTCGACCCAGCCCTGATGGCGACCGTGCTCGGTCGCGTGGATCGTCGTCACCAGCGGCGCCCCGAACCGGCGCGCGAGGTGGTCGCAGGCGGCGGCGACGAGCCAGTCGTGGCCGTGGACGAGGTCGAAGTCCCAGCGGTCGCCGAGCTCGACCCCGGCGGCGAGCATGTCGGCGTTCATGCGCTCGATCCAGGTCACGAACTCGCCGAGGTCGCGGGGGCGGGTGGGCTCGCGGACGCGGTGGACGTTGACGCCGGCGACGACCTCCTCGTCCGGGGACTCCTCGCCGCCGCGGGTGAGGACGTGGACCTCGACGTCGTGGTCGACGAGGCCCTCGGAGAGCTTGCGCACGTGGCGCGCGAGCCCGCCCTCGATCAACGGCGGGTACTCCCAGGAGAGGATCAGCGCGCGGCTCACGCGGCGCCCCGTGGCGGTCGGTTCCTGCGGGTCATGGCTCGAGCAGCGGCGAGGTCGAGAGGTCGGGGGCGAGGTTGCGCAGCGCGGGATCGGCCTCGTCGCCCGATTCTATGGCCTCGAACAGGGCTCGTGAGTGCGTGACGGCACGCTCCAGCGGGTAGTCGCCGGCCTGCCGGGTGTAGTCGAGGAACGCCCAGTCGCTCGACTGCACGGCGAGCAGCTCGCGGGCGGCACGGAGCAGCGCCGGCCCGCGCAGCCGGCCGGCTCCGATCTCGCGCAGGACCCGCAGCTCGAGGCTGCGCGCGGCCCAGGCGAGGTCGGCGACCGCGGGCGAGTCCCAGGTGCGCAGGTCCTTGCCCGCGCCCCAGCTCGAGCGGCGCAGCTCGAGCGCGGCGGCGCCGTGCTGCTCGCGGGCCCGCGACAGCGTCAGCGGCCGCACCCCCGCCGCCGGCAGCGCCCGCAGCACCTCCTCGAGCCAGTGCGGCCCCTCCCACCACCAGTGTCCGAGCAGCTCGGTGTCGACCGCGAACGTGATCAGGCCGGGCTCGCCGGCGGCGTCGCGGTGAGCGGCGAGCCGGGCGGCGGCGGCGGCGGCGAACTCGCGCGCCTGCGTCCGGGCCCGGGCGGCGGCGGCGGCCGGGTCGTAGGGCCCGCCGCCGATCGACCAGGGACGGCAACCGCGCAGCGACTTGCGGTGGAAGTCGGCGTGGCCGGGATCGGACGGGTAGCCGCTCATCGACCACAGCCACGAGATCGCCTCCCAGTCGATCGGGAAGGCCACGGCGGTGCCGGCCGCGATCGGGCGCATCGCCTCGCCGGCGCGCTCGTAGGCGGAGCGATCGACGCAGAAGTGCTCGATCCCGAAGTCGGCCAGCGGGTCCTCGAGCCCGGGCTCGTAGGCGCACTCGGGAAGCCAGAAGCCGCGCGGCTCGCCGAACCGCCGCCGGTGCGAGGCGAGCCCGGCGTCGAGCTGCAGCAGCCGCCCCTCGCGGCTGGCGAGCAGCGGCAGCACCGCGTGGGTCGCGGCCGAGGCGAGCAGCTCGATGCGGCCCTCGCGCTCGGCCGCCGCGAAGGCGGCGAGCGGGTCGCCGCCGAAGCGCTCGAGCTCGGCGAGCGCGGCCCGGTAGCGGACCGCCTCCGCCACGCAGGCCGGCGCCAGCTCGGGCTCGACGTCGGCGGCGTCGAGCTCGGCCGATCGGACCCGGAGCTCGCGGCCGAACGCGACCAGCCGCTCGGCCGTCGCCGGGTCCTCGAGCTGGTCGGCGAGCACCGGCGTGACGCTGATCGTCAGCTCGGCGGCAACGGCGAGCACCGGCAGGTGCGAGCGGAGCACCGCGTCGAACAGCCACTCCTCGCCGAACGGGTAGGTCCCGTAGCCCTCGACGTAGGGCATGTGCGAGTGCAGGACGATCGCGATGTCGCCGATGCGCTCGCTCAACGCCGGCAGACGGCGACGAAGTCCAGCGCCCGTTCGAGGTCCGCCTCGGCCCCGCCGCGAAGCGCGAAGTCGGAGCTGGCGATCGCCGGCGTGAACCGGTCGTAGAACGGCCTCGTCAGCCGCAGCGCGCGGTGGACGCGATCCCAGCCGAGCGCGATCGCGCGCTCGTGCACGGCGAGCTTGCCGGCGTGGAAGAGGCCGAGCAGCTCGACCTCGGTGAACGCGCCCTCGAGCAGCTCCCGGTACTCACCGAGCAGGTACTCGCGCAGGTGCCAGGGGTTGCCGGACTTCTCGGCCCCGGCGGGCGCGAGCGTGAGCCGGTTCGGGGTCGAGATGAAGGCCAGCGGCGCCGCGGCGGCGATCGCGGCGAGCAGCGCCGGCACGTCCTCGATGTGCTCGATCGTCTGCAGGAAGACGACGGCGTCGGGCGCCGGGTCGATCGCGCCGACGTTCTCGACCAGGTCGCGCTCGAACCGGAGGTTGGGTCGCACGTAGCGCAGCCGCGCGTGCTCGTGCGCATCGGGGTTGGCGTCGACGCCGACCACGGCGGCGGCGCGCTCGGCCAGCAGCGCCGAGCCGTAGCCTTCGCCGCAGGCGAGGTCGGCGACCCGCATCCCCTCCACCCGGGCGGCGATCCACTCGTAGACGACGAGGTGACGCCGGTACCAGTAGTTCTCCTCGGGGACGTCGGGAAGGGTGCGCTCGCCGGTCAGCTCCAGCGGCGGCACGCCCTCGGGCTGGTCGTCCTGCAGGTAGCGCTTCGGCACGACTGGCGGACGCTACAGTCCCGCGCATGCCCGCGGCTGCCGATGCCACGGCGGAGCGGATCCGCGAGGTCAACACCGCCTACCACGACCTGGCGGCGGCCAGCTACGACGCCAAGTGGGGGATCGACTTCGGCGCGGTCGGCCGGCGGCAGGTCATCTCAAAGCTCGGCAAGGCGCTCGGCGCCGCGCCGGGGGGCTGGGAGCACGCGCTCGAGATCGGCGCCGGCACCGGCTACTTCTCGCTCAACCTGATGGCGGCGGGGCTGATCGAACGGCTGACCGCGACCGACATCGCCCCGGGAATGCTGGCGGCGCTGCGGGCCAATGCCGACCAGCTCGGCCTCGACGTCAAGACGGTAGTCACCGGCGCCGAGCGGCTGCCGTTCCCCGACGGCGCCTTCGACCTCGTGCTCGGCCACGCGGTCCTGCACCACCTGCCCGACCTCGACGCCGCCGCGGCCGAGCTGTTGCGGGTGCTGGAGCCCGGCGGCACGCTCGCCTTCTGCGGCGAGCCTTCCGCCCACGGCGACCAGATCGCCGCCTGGCCGAAGCGGGCCGCGACCGTTGCCGCGCCGCTGTGGCGCCGCGCGGTCGGCGCCGGCGCCCGCAACGGCGACGGAACCGACCCCGACTACGGGCACGCGATGGAGGCCGAGGTCGACGTCCACGCCTTCGACCCCGGCGCGCTCGACGAGCTGCTCGTCGGCGCCGGCTTCGAGGACGTGCGGATCCGCGGCGAGGAGCTGGTCGCGAACCTCTACGGCTGGCTGCTGCGCACGGTCGAGGCGACGGCCGAACCGGACGAGATCCCCTACCGCTGGCGCCTGTTCGCGTTCCGCAGCTACCTCGCGTTGCAGAAGGTCGACTCGACCCTGCTCGAGCCGCGGCTGCCGCCGCAGATCTTCTACAACCTGGTCCTCTCGGCGCGGAAGCCGCGGTAGGCGGCGAACCGCTGTAGCCGGGCGCGGCGGCCGTCGCGCCGGCGTCCCGCCGCGCGCGGCGGGCTGTCGCGCCTCGCCGCGGCTGGGGGCACGCGGCATCCGACATCCCACGGCGGCCCCCAGGTCAGGCGCCGGCGGCCGCCGCGCACGGCAGGCTGTCGCGCCGCGCCCGGCGGCGCCGAGCGTCGCGCGGGCCCGCCTCATGTGCCGGCCCGCCGCGCACGGTGGATTCCCGCCGCGCCGCAGATTCCGGCACTCCCATTGCCGCAATGCGCGGCTCGGCGCGTGATCGCGGCCGCGGCCGGCTCGCCCAGGCGGGGGCGGCCTTTCTCCCGCAAGGGGGCGGCCGTCCGCCCGTCGGGGTTCCCCGAGGCCGAGATGTCCCGCGAGGCGCAGATTCCGGCACCCCCATTGCCGCAATCCGCGGCTCGGCGTGAGATCGCGGCTCAGATCGCCCGGGTCGGCGGTGGCCAGAAGCAGCTGCTGACGCTCGGCCAGCTCGTCGGGATCGGGCTAAGCGCGCGCGCCGTCCGGGCCCGCGTTGAGGCGAGCAGGCTGTTTCGGATCCACCGCGGCGTCTTCGCCCTCCACCCCCCTCCCTACTCGCCGCACCAGACCCTGCTCGCAGCCATCTACGCCTGCGGAGCGAGATCGGCCGTGAGCGACCTGCCCGCCGCCTGGCTGCTCGGGATGGAGGAGTCCGTGCCGCGCCTGCCCCACGTCAGCAACCCCTACGGCAACGGCCGCACGATCGCCGGCATCGTCGTCCACGAGCGGGAGATCGTCCGTCGTGATGTCATCGACCGCTTCGGCATCCCCTGCACGACGCCGGCGCGGACGATCCTCGACTGCGCGGCATCGGTCGGTATCGAGGAGCTCGAGGCGCTGCTGATGGCGGCCGACTCGGGGCGGCCGGGCCTCGACCGCCCGCGGCTCGAGCAGCTCGTCGCCGCGCACAGGGGCCGGCGCGGGATCGCCAACCTGCGGGCGCTGATCAGCGACGATCCGAAGCAGACCGACTCGATCAACGAGCGGCGGATGCTGCGGCTCTGCCGCCGCATCGGGATCCCCGAGCCCGAGACGCAGTACGAGGTCACGGCGACCGACGGCCGACGCTTCCGCGCAGACTTCTGCTGGCCCGAGCTGCGGTTGATCGTCGAGTGCGACTCGTGGCGCTGGCACGGCGGCAAGCTCAAGGCCGAGTCCGACCGCGACCGCGATCAGCTGCTGACGATCGCCGGCTGGTCCGTCGTTCACTTCACGCGCAACCAGATCAAGCTCGAGCCAGAGCGGAGCGGCCGCAAGCTGGTCGCGCTGCTCGAGGCCCGAGTGGCGGCTGCGGGGCGCGATCGGTCTCGATGACACGGGGGCCGCCGCTCGCGGTTGTGGCCGATCGATCGCCGGGCGACGTCGGCCGGCGCGCTCGACGGACCCCGCTGCCGACGCTCGGCGAACCCGCAGCCGGCGCTCCGCGAACCCGCAGCCGGCGCTCGGCGAACCCGCTGCCGGCGCTCGGCGAACCCGCAGCCGGCGCTCCGCGAACCCGCCGCCGGCGCTCCGTGAACCCGCGGTCGGCGCTGGGCGGCCCAGCAGTTGGCGCGCTGGCGGGCCGCAGCCGCCGCTCGGCGGGGACGGCAGCCGGATGTCGCGGCCCGCCGAGGACGGGGCGACTTCCCGTAGGCCGCCGCGAGTTGGCGCCGAGCCGCATATCGCGGCAACGGGGGTGCCGGAATCCGCGGCCCGATCGACATCTCGGCCTTGCGAACCTCGCGACCGAACACGAGTCCCTCGGGGTCGAAAGCCCGCAGCTCGCATGCACGAGCTCGCCGCGGCCGCGATTCTGGCGCCGAGCCGCGTATTGCGGCAACGGGGGTGCCGGAATCTGCGGCCCGATCGACATTCGACAGCCGTGGCGGGCTGCCGAGCCGCAAACGGCGGGCTGCCAAGCCTCGAACGGCGGGCTGCCGAGGCTCGAACGGCCGCTGCCGAGGCTCGAACGGCGGGCTGCCCGCGGCGCGAATGGCTGGCTGCCGAAGGTCCACAACGGCGGGCTGCCGGAGCCCGAACGGCCCCGCTGCCGGAGGTCCACAACGGCGCGCTGCCGATGGCCGGAGCGGCCTGCGGGCGGCGCCCGCCGCCTGTGACCGCGATCCACCACCGGGGCGGCCGGCTTGCGAGGATGCGACGCGATGGCCGCGGTCGAGCTCGATGCGGAGGTGATCATCGCCGGCGCCGGGCTGGCCGGGCTCGTCGCCGCGCGTGACCTCGATCGCGCCGGCGTCGAGGTGATCGTGCTCGAGGCGCGTGATCGCGTCGGTGGCAGGCTGGCCAACGGCGAGCTCCCGGGCGGCGAGATCGTCGAGCTCGGCGGCCAGTGGATCGGCCCGGCGCAGCGACGGGTCGCCGCGCTCGCCGACGAGCTCGGCATCGGCACCTTCCCGACCTTCGACCGCGGTGAGAGCATCCTCGAGCTCGGCGGCGGGGTCCGCCGCTACTCGGGGACGATCCCGCGGCTCGGGCCGCTGGTGCTGCTCGACGTCGCCCAGGCGCGGCTGCGGCTCGAGCGGCTCGCGCGCAAGGTGCCCGCCGAGGCGCCCTGGGCGACGCCGCGGGCGGACCGGCTTGACGCGCGCACGCTCGCCGACTGGCTCGAGCGCGGCGGGATGTGGACCGGCGCCGCCCGCGCGATGCTGAGGGTGGTGGCGCGCACGATCTGGGGGGCCGAGCCCGAGGACATGTCGCTGCTGCACGTCTTGACCTACATCCGCTCGGCCGGCGGGCTCGACCCGCTGTTCGACGTCGAGGGCGGCGCCCAGCAGGACCGGATCGTCGGCGGCTCGGTCCGGCTCGCCACCGCGCTCGCCGAGCGGCTCGGGGCGCGGCTGCGGCTCGAGACGCCGCTGGCGGCGCTCGCGTGGTCGGCGGAGGGGGTGCTCGCGCGCGACGCCGGCGGCGAGCAGCTGCGGGCACGGCGGGCGATCGTCGCCGTGCCGCCGCCGCTGCGCGGCTCGATCGAGCTCACGCCCGCCGCTCCCGGCAGCGTCGCCCAGCGGATCCCGGCCGGGCGCCTGATCAAGTGCGCCGCCGTCTACGCGGAGCCGTTCTGGCGCGCCGACGGTCTCTCCGGCGAATGCCTCAGCGACGTCGGCCCGGTCGGGCTCAGCTTCGACGCATCACCGCCCGGCGACGCCCCCGGAGTCCTGCTCGGTTTCGTCGGCGGCGCCGCCGCCCGGCGCTGGGGCGAGGTCGACTTTGGCGAGCGGCGGCGGGCGGTGCTCGCCGACCTGACCCGGATCTTCGGGCCGCGGGCGAGCGCGCCCGACGCATACCTCGAGCGCGACTGGGGGCGCGAGGCCTGGAGCGGCGGCGGCCCCACCTTCGCGGTGCCGCCCGGCGGCTGGACGGCCGCCGGCGAGGCGCTGCGCCGGCCGCTCGGCCCGATCCACTGGGCCGGCACCGAGACGGCGACCCGCTGGGCCGGGTTCATGGACGGCGCCGTCAGCTCCGGCGAGCGCGCCGCCGGCGAGGTTCTCGCGGCTCTGTAGCGCCCTCTTCTCCCGCCTCGGCGGCCTCGCCCCCCGCCTCGCCGGCGTCGGCCCCGCCCTCGTCGGCGGCGCGGCAGCGGTGCAGCTCGACGGTGCCGCCGATCCCCTTCAGGTGACGGCGGATCGGCTTCGAGAAGCTGAACCTGCCTCCCTGCGCCTCGGCGTCCTCGCGCACCTCGGTCGAGGTCAGCACGGTGCCCGGTCGCGCCACCCCGGTGATCCTGCTCGCAAGGTTGACGACCGCGCCGTAGTAGTCGCCGGCCCGGTTGACGACGCGGCCGCGGGCGACGCCGGCCCGGATCAGCGGGTAGTCGCCCTCGGCGGCCATCTCCGCGACCACGTCGAGCACCGCTTCGAGCAGGGTCGGGGTGTCGGCGCAGGAGAGCATCGCCGCGTCGCCGATCAGCTTCACCAGCCGCACCGGTCCGTGGGCGACGTCGCGGGCGACCTCGTCGAGCCGGCCGGTGATCCGGCCGAGCTCCTCCGGGGCCACGTCCTCGCCGAGCTCGGTGAAGCCGACGAGGTCGGCGAAGGCGACGGTGACCAGCTCGGTGCCCGGCCCCACGTCCTCGCCGGCGCCGGCGCCGAGGACGGCCGCGTGCCGGAGCTGCTCGCGAAGCTGGAGCCGGTAGACGTACTCGAGCGTCGGCGCGACCAGCGGCAGCAGCGTCTCCGTCCTGCGGCTGATCCGGTCCGACGTCTCGCGCTCGGTGTCGCCGGGATCGACGAACGCCGCCGCGAGCGCCTGCCTGCTCGCCGCCGCGAACTGCGACATCGATACCGCGATCGTGCGGCCGAGCTCGGCGAGCGCGTCGGAATCGAGCCCGGCGTCGATCAGCGCCCGCTGCCGGTGCGCGGCCTCGAGGTCCTCGCGGCTTAGGCAGGCGAGGTCGCGGCTGGGAACCGCGACGCCGATCGATCGCCACTGCCGCTCGAGCTCGTCGATCTCGACCCCGGAGCGCTCGGCGACCTCGAGCGGCGTGTACCTGGGCTCGCCGGCGAGCACGCGCTCGACCGCGAGCAGCGCCAGCCTGCCCTCGGCAACGGCGGCGCGCAGCTCGTCGATCTCGACGCCCTCGGCGGCGAGCTGCTCGAGCAGGGCACGACGATCGTCGCGCTCGTCGCCGGCGAGGCCGTCGAGCAGGCCCTCGGCCTCGAAGTCGGCTGCTGGCGCCATTCCCGGCATTGTCGCCGCCGCGGCGCGCCTATGATCGCCCGGTGAGCGAGCCGGGGCCGATCGAGCTGCCGATCTTCGAGCTCGGGCTCGCGATCGTTCCCGGCGAGCAGGTCCCGCTGCACATCTTCGAGCGCCGCTACCGGCTGATGATCGACGCCTGCATCGAGCGCGATTCGCCGTTCGGGATCGTCCTTCGCGACGGCGCCGGCGCCCGCTCGGCCGGCTGCAGCGCCGAGGTGACCGACGTCGTCGAGCGCTACGAGGACGGGCGCCTCGACATCGTCGTCACCGGCTCGAATCCGTTCCGCGTCCTCGACCGCTTCGACGCCGCCGACTGGCCCGCGGCGCACGTCGTCCTCGCCACCGCCGACGGGCAGGCGGCGCCGGGGCGCGAGCTGCGGGCGGCCCGCGCCGCCTTCGCCGAGCTGCTCGCCGCGGTCGGCGCCGGCGAGGAGCGCGCCGCCGCGGCCGCCGGCGCCTACGAGGTCGCCGCCCAGGTCGAGCTGCCGCCGGCCGACAAGCAGGCGCTGCTCGAGGCGGGCGGCGAGCGCGAGCGCCTGGTCGCGCTCGAGCGCTCGTTGCGGCGGCTGCTCGCCGGCCTCGCGGAGTCGCGGGCGCTCAGCGAGCGCGCGAAGGGCAACGGCCACGCTCCGGGCCGGATCGGTCCCGGGCGCTAGGCGACCGCGACGGCGCCGCCGCGGCGCGGGTCGCCGGCGCCGACCGCGGTCGCGCCGGCGGCGCTGACCGCGTGAACGCCGCCAAAGAACAGGTTCGGACGGCGCCATCGCAGCACCTCGTAGCCGGCACCGGCGAGCCGGTCGAGGGCGGCGCGATCGATCCCGGGCTCGGCGTGGACGATCCCCGCCTCGAAGTGGATCCGCGGCGCGACCACCGCATCGCCGACCGGCAGCCCCTCGGCGAGCGCCCGCACCAGCACCTGCGTGATCGCCGAGCGGATCCGGTTCGAGCCGCCGCTGCCGAGCCCGAGCTCGAGCTCGCCGTCGCGGAGCGCGACCGTCGGGCTCATCATCGACGGCATCCGCCGTCCCGGGGGGGTGGCATGGAACCCGAACGGGTTCAGGTCGTGCTCGCCGAGCATGTTGTTGACCTGGATCCCGGTGCCGGCGACGAACAGGCCCGAGCCGCTGCCGTTCGAGCAGGTGACGCTGGCGCAGCCGCCGTCGCCGTCGACGGCGGTGATGTGGGTGGTCGAGCCGAGCCGCCCCTGGGGATCGGGGTCGGAGCCGACGCCGTGGCCGGCGCGGCAGCGGTCCGCGGCGGCGGCGACCGCGTCCGCGGTCAGGAACCGCTCACCGAAGCCGTCCTCGTAGAGCCCGGCGAGGAACCCCGGGGTGCGGGCGCCCTGCGCCTGCTCCATCGCCGCGACCAGCGTCTCGGTGCCGGTGGCGCCGAGCTCGCCGAGCAGCTCGAGCGCGAACGCGATCAGGATGCCGCCCGAGGAGGGCGGCGGGTTGGTGAGGATCTCGCGGCCGGCGAAGCGGGCCCGGACCGGCTCGCGGGCGATCGTCTCGTAGGCGGCGAGGTCGCCGGGCCCGACGGTGCCGCCGCCGGCGCGGACCGCGGCGCTGATCGCGGCAGCGAGATCGCCCTCGTAGAACGGCGCCGGGCCGTCGGCGCCAAGCCGCTCGAGCGTCGCCGCCAGCTCGGGGATGCGGACGAGCTCGCCCGCGCGCAGCGGCGTGCCGGTGGGCGCGTAGATCCGCTCGCCGTCGGGACCGGCGGTGAGGATCGGCGCGAGGATCTCGAACAGGTACGCCTGCTGGGCGGTGACGAGGGCGCCCTCGCGGGCGAGCCGGACGCCGGGCGCGACGAGGTCGGCGAGCGCGATCGAGCCGTAGCGGCTCGAGGCCGCGGCGAGCCCGCTCGGCATACCGGGAACGCCGCACGACGCGGCGCCGACGTTGAAGATCTGGACCGTGTCGCCGAAGTCGACCTCGACCGGCACCAGCTCGGCGCCGCGCCGGTCGCCGTCGAGTCCCGGGGCGGCGACGAAGAAGTCGAGCAGCACCGGCCGCTCGAGCGCCGGCAGGCTGATCAGCATGTAGCCGCCGGCGCCGAGCCCGGTCAGCGGGCTCTCGGCGACCAGCGATGCGCAGACCGCGGCGACGGCGGCGTCGACCGCGTTGCCGCCCGCGCGCAGCGCCCAGGTGCCGGCCTCGGCGGTCGCCGGGTGCCCGGCGGCGACTACGCCGCGCGCGGGCGCCACGCTGCTCCGATCAGTTGGGGATGAACTCGGGGACGTCGATCCCGAGGTCCTTCGGCTCCGCCTCGTAGCCGGGGACGCCGCGAGCGGGGGAGCGGCTCTCGCTGGCGCGCCGCGAGGACGGTCGCGCCGTCGCGCGGCGGGCGCCGGTCGAGGAGCCGTCGGCGCGGCGGCCGCGGGCGTCGAAGCGGGTCGCGATCACCGTCACCCAGATCTGCTCGTCGAGCGAGTCGTCGACGTTGGCGCCGAAGATGATGTGCGCGTCGGGATGGGCGGCCTCCTGAATCACGCGGGCGGCCTCGGAGATCTCGACCAGCGAGAGGTCGCCGCCGCCGGTGATCGAGAGCAGGATCGAGCGGGCGCCCTCGATCGACGTCTCCAGCAGCGGCGAGGCGATCGCGCGCTCGGCGGCGAACGTGGCGCGGGTGTCGCCGGTGCCCATGCCGATCCCAAGCAGCGCCGGGCCGGCGTCGCGCATCGTCGTCCGCACGTCGGCGAAGTCGAGGTTGATCAGCGCCGGCAGCGTGATCAGGTCGGAGATGCCCTGCACGCCCTGGCGCAGGACGTCGTCGGCGACCCGGAACGCCTCGACCATCGAGGTGTTGCGCTCGAGCACCGAGAGCAGGCGATCGTTGGGGACGACGATCAGCGTGTCGACCTCGCCGGCGAGCTGCTCGATGCCCTTGTCGGCCTGCTTGGCGCGGCGCGTCCCCTCGAACCCGAACGGGCGGGTGACGATGCCGACCGTGAGGGCGCCGACGTCGCGGGCGAGCCGGGCGATCACCGGCGCGGCGCCGGTGCCGGTGCCGCCGCCGGCCCCGGCGGCGACGAAGACCATGTCGGACCCCTTCAGCATCCGCTTGATCCGGTCCTGCTCCTCGAACGCGGCGCGGTAGCCGAGCTCGGGGTCGGAGCCGGAGCCGAGCCCGCGGGTGACGCCGCCGCCGATGTGAACGGTGAGGTCGGCGGCGCTCTGCTGCAGCGACTGCAGGTCGGTGTTGACGGCCATGAACTCGACGCCGCCGATGCCGGCCTCGACCATGCGGTTGACGGCGTTGACGCCGCCGCCGCCGACGCCGACGACGCGGATCACCGGGTCGTTGACGACCGGCGGCGCCGTCGCCGGCGCGCGCGCCGGCTCGCCGCGGCCGTAGGCCGGCTCGCGATCGAACGAGTCGTTCTCCTCGCTGCTGAAGGCCTCGCGCAGGCGGTCCTTCGCCGGCCGTGGCGGGGCGGGCGCCTCGACGGCGTCCTCGGCGGCCGGCTGCGGCTCGTGCCGCACCGGCGGCGTGTCGAGCGGGGGCGGCGGCTCGGCCTCCTCGGCCGCGGGCTCCTCGGCCTGCGGCGCGCCCATCTCGGGCGGATCCTCGGGCTTGTCGGTCGATCGGAAGAGGTCGGCGAGCGGCCCCTCCCGCATGCTGGCCCGCTTAGGTCGACGCGCCATGTTCAAGGACCTCCTCCGCCAAGTCTCGGTAGCACTGAGCCGCGTTGCTCTGCGGATCGTACTTGAGAACGGAGCTTCCCTTCACGGGGGCTTCGGCGAACTTGATCGCCTTTCGGATTCGCGACTTGAAGACGAGCTCGCCGAAGTTCTCCTCGAGGATCTCGACCGCCTCCTTGGCGTGGATCGTCCGCGTGTCCAGCATCGTCGGCAGGATGCCCTCGATCTGGACGTCGGGGTTGAGGTTCTCGCGGATCATCTCGAGCGTGTTCTGGAGCTGGACGAGGCCGCGCATCGACAGGTACTCGCACTGGACCGGCACGATCACCTTGTCGGCCGCGGTCAGCGCGTTGATCGTCAGCAGGCCGAGGCTCGGCGGCGTGTCGATGCAGACGAAGTCGTAGTCGTCGGCGACCGTTGCGAGCGCCTTCTGCAGCGACCGCTCGCGGCCGATCTGGGTGCTCATCGCGATCTCGGCGCCGGCGAGGTCGATCGAGGCGACCGCGATGTCAACCTCGCGGTGCTGGATGATCTCCTCGATCGGAACCCGCTCGACGAGGACGTGGTAGAGGCTCTTCTCGACCGTGTCGGGATCGATCCCCTGGCTCATCGTCAGGTTGCCCTGCGGATCGAGGTCGACGCAGAGGACCCGGTGGCCGGACTCCGACAGCGCCACGGCGAGGTTCAGGGTCGTCGTCGTCTTCGCGACGCCGCCCTTCTGGTTGGCGAAGGCGAGCACGCGCATCCGCCGCTCGCCCTCGACCTCGGCCCGCTCCGGCGCGAACGGATGCTTCCGCGACTGCATCTGCGGCGCGATCAGCTCGGCGGCGGAGCGGCGGCCATCGTCGTCATCGCCGTCGTCCTCCTGATCGGGCAGCTCGGTGCCGCCGCCCTTGACGGCGCGGCGAAGCTCGTCCTTGTCGAGCGTCCCGGTCGAGCGCGCGGCGGCGGGCCGCTCGGCCGGCGCGGCGGCGGGCCGCTCGGCCGGCTCCGTGGCGGTCGCCCGGTCGAGCTCGCGCAGCTCGGCCTCGATCGGATCGGATTCGGGTCCGGGCCCGGCGCGGACGACCGGCTCGGGTGGAAGCGTCTCGTCCTCCTCGATCTCGACCGGGACCGGTCGCGTGCTCAGCGGCTCGGTCGGTAGCTCCGCCTGCCGCCGGTCGCGATCGCGCTCGTCCTCGCGGTCGAGGTCGCCTTCGCGCTCGCGGTCGTCGCGGCGCTCCTCCTGCTGCTTTCTGTTGAACAAGCCCATGTCGCGCCCCTATTCGGCCGCGGTGCGGGGTTTCCTTCCCCGGGTTGCGAGAATGCGGCGATCGCCGACCTGCTCGACAAGCAGCTGGCATTCGTCACCGGGAAGGGCGGGGTCGGCAAGACCACCGTCGCCTACGCGCTCGCGCTCGCCGCCGCCGAGCGCGGCAAGCGGGTGATCGTCTGCGAGATCGCCTCCCAGGAGCGCGGCGCCGAGCTGTTCGGCAAGCGCCCGAGCGAGTTCGCCGAGCGCCGGCTCGCGACCCGCCTATGGTCGCTCTCGGTCGATCCCGACAAGATGGTGGGCGAGTACCTGGAGACGCACATGCCGGTGCGGGCGATGGCCTCCCTGCTGCGCCGCAGCACCCTGTTCAACTACCTCGCGGCCGCCACCCCCGGGTTGCCGGAGATGGTGACGATGGGCAAGGTCTGGGAGCTGGCCCAGAAGCCGCGCAAGCTGAAGGGCGCGAAGCGCACCTACGACCTCGTCGTCGTCGATTCGCCGGCGACCGGCCACGGGGTCGGCTTCCTGCAGACGCCGCGCACGTTTCGGGAGATCGCCCGCGTCGGCCCGCTCGCCAACCAGGCGAAGCGGATCGAGGAGCTGATCACCGACCGCGAGCGGACCGGCGTCGCGATCGTCGCCCGGCCCGAGGAGATGGCGATCAACGAGTCGATCGAGCTCGAGGCGACGCTGCTCGACCCGCCGAAGGGAGGCCCGTTCGCCGTCGATCGGATCTTCGCCAACGGCGTCTACCCGGCCCGCTTCTCGGCGGCCGAGCGCAAGCGGATCGGCGCCGTCGCCGCCGCGGTGCGCGAGCGGGCCGAGCCGGCGCTGGCGGCCGTCGCCGAGGAGGCCGGGCGCCGGGCGGCGCAGGAGTCGCAGCTGGCCCGGCTCGGCGAGAACACGACCAGCCCGATCACCGAGCTGCCGTTCCTGTTCGAGCCGCGGCTCGACGAGGCCGGCCTGCGCGAGCTGGCGACGGTGCTCTCGCCGTGAGCGCCGAGCCCGCCGACGGGTCGCTGCTCGACCTGCTCGAGGACGTCTCGGTCTGCATCTGCGCCGGATCCGGCGGCGTCGGCAAGACGACGACGTCGGCGGCGATCGCCGCCGGCATGGCCGCCCGCGGCAGCAAGGTGGCGGTGCTGACGATCGACCCGGCGAAGCGGCTCGCCGATTCGCTCGGGCTCGAGCAGCTCGGCAACCGCGAGGCGCGGGTCGATCCGGAGCTGTTCGCCGCCGCCGGCGTCGATCCCGGCGCCGGCGAGCTGTGGGCGACGATGCTCGACGCCAAGGCGACCTTCGACGAGGTCGTCGTCCGCTACTCGGAGGACCGCGAGTCGAGCGAGAAGATCCTCGACAACCGGATCTACAAGCAGATCTCCGGAGCGCTGGCGGGATCGCAGGAGTACATGGCGATGGAGCGCCTGTACGAGCTGCACGAGCAGGGCGAGTACGACCTGCTCGTGCTCGACACGCCGCCGTCCCGCCACGCGCTCGACTTCCTCGACGCGCCGCAGCGGCTGGTGCAGTTCGTCGACGGCCGCGCCCTGAAGCTGTTTCTGCGGCCGACCGGGCTCGGCGCCCGGATCGCCGGCCGCGGCGCCGCGACGATCCTCTCGGTTTTGCGGCGGCTCACCGGCGTCGACCTGATCGACGACCTGTCCGAGTTCTTCAACGCGATGTCGGGCCTGATCGGCGGCTTCCGCGAGCGCGCGACCAAGGTCGAGGCGCTGCTCGGCGCCGCCGGCACGAAGTTTCTGATCGTCACCGGGCCCGCCGGGGATCCGATCGCCGAAGCGGTCTACCTGCACGACAAGCTGCTCGAGGGCGGGCTGCCGTTCGGCGGCCTCGTCGTCAACCGCGTTCACACCGCCGCCCCCGGCGAGGGCGCCGACGAGCTGATCGAGGCGGCGCTGCGCGAGGCGCTCGACGACGACCTCAGCGACCGCGTCCTCGCCAGCTACCGCGACCGCCACGGTCTGGTCGAGCGCGACGCCGCCAACATCGAGGACCTGCGCGAGCGGATCGGTTCGGCGCCGCTGCTGACGGTGCCCGAGATGGCCGACGAGATCCACGACCTCGCCGGCCTGCTGTCGCTGCGGCCGTACCTGTTCGGCGCCGCCGAGCCGGCGCGAGCCTGACGGTCCGGCTCAGCCGGCGACCCGGCGCGGGGCCCTGGTGTCGGCCGACGCCCGGCGGTCGGAGCCGGTCGTTCGTCGCGGATCGGCGGCCAGTCGTCGCGGGCTCCGCTGCCGGCGGCGGAGCCGCCGCGAGTGGAATCACTCTCGCCCTGCGAGAGCGATCCCCGATGCAGGCCGGCGGTCAGCCGTCGCCTCCGGCGCAGGCCGGCGGTCAGCCGTCGTAGCCGGCGCAGGCCGGCGGTCAGCCGT
>CAZCFA010000001.1:0-21995 GCA_964497825.1 uncultured Conexibacter sp. | reverse complement strand
GCAGGCCGGCGGTCAGCCGTCGTAGCCGGCGCAGGCCGGCGGTCAGCCGTCGCCTCCAGCGCAGGCCGGCGCAGGCCGGCGGTCAGCCGTCGTAGCCGGCGCAGGCCGGCGGTCAGCCGTCGCCTGCGCGCGAGCGCCGCTGCTGCGAGCTGGATGCGGCGGCGCGTCGCGGAGCCGCCGCGAGTGGGATCACTCTCGCCCCGGCTCAGCCGGCGACCCGGCGCGGGGCGCGGGTGCCGACGTTCCAGTCGGTCTCGGTGCGCGGGAACAGGTACTCGACCCGGGCCTTGACCTCCTCGCGGTCGAGCGGCGGCCGCGCCAGCTCCTCGAGGTGCTTGGAGCGCGCCGGGAAGTCCATCGTCGCCCCGCCGTCGACCTCGTCGAGCCAGCCGGCGGGCTCGGCCGGGACGGTCTGCTGATCAATCATTGGTTCCTCCTCCTCGGGCGCTTCGACCACGGTGCCGTCATCCTCGACGAAGGCGAACGGGGTGGGCTGATCGGCCGCCGTCGCCGGGTCGGCCGCGGTCGCCTGATCGGCCGTCGTCGCCGGCTCGGCCGCGGTGCGGCTGACCCGGATCCGCTCGGCGTCGGGGATGTCGAAGTCCTCGGGCTCGCGATCGCCGGCAGCGGCCTGCTCCGCGGTCGCCGGCTCCGGCCCGGGCTCGAGGTTCCACTCGGCCTCGCCGCCGCGCTCTGCCGCCGAGCCCTCGCCGACGGCGAGACCCTCGGCCAGCAGCGCCTCGTCGGCGGCCGCGCGGAAGTCGTTGCCGAGCTCGCCGCTCACCCCGCGGCGCAGGACCGCCCGGAGCAGCTCCTCGACCGCGGCCGCGACCTCGGAGGGGCCGGGGCCGGCCGCGGTCCGGGCCGGCTCGCCGCTCCAGATCTCACGCTCGAGCGCGATCGCCCGCTCGACGGTTCGCCGCGCCTCGGCCCGGTCGGCGCTGCCGGCGAGCGCGGCGACGCGCATCGGCAGGCCGACTCCGGCCGGGCCCTCGCCCTCGAGCAGGAAGCGGAGCGCGAGCAGATGGTCGTTGAGCGCGTCGATCGCGCCGCGGCGATCGAGGCCGGCCTCGAAGCGCAGCAGCGCGCGGCGCAGGCGCTTGATCCGGCCCGGGTGCACGTCGACGACCCGGGCGAGGGCGATCAGCGCATCGGCGTCGCCCTCGGTCAGCCGGTAGCCGCCGGGACGCGGCCGGCCCGCCCCGGTCGCGATCCGCCGCCAGCGGTCGCCGGCGACGCGAACCCAGCCGTGCGGAGCGAGGCCGACGCCGCCGGCCTTGAACAGGCGCAGCGTGGTGACGACGCGCTCGAAGGTCCGGGCGACGCGCTCGCCGGCGCCACCGAGGCCGCCGTCGGGGTCAAGCGAGACGCGGGCGCTGATCAGGAAGGTCGGCTCCCAGGCGGCGCCGCTGGGACGTTCGCCGCGGGCCGCCTCGGCGGGCACGTCGACGGCGTCGGCGCGCACGATCGAGGCGCCGGCAAGCTCGATCCGCGTGCTCGGCATCTGGAACCCGACCAGCGGCACGATCGCCTCGACCTCGCCCTCCTCGGGCTCGGCGCAGTCCTCGATCTCGGCGACGGCGGCGGCGAAGCGCTCGTCGTCGGTCTCGAACGAGGCGCAGCCGTCCCACAGGCGCGCGAGGAAGTAGGTGACGGCGAGCGTCGCTCGCTCGGTCGCGTCGGTCGGCGGCGTGATTCCCGCCTCCTCGAGATAGGGGCCGGCGACGTCGGCCCGGCGCATCGTCTCGACCGCCTCGGCGAAGCTCGGCAGCTCGCGCAGGCTCGCGGCGTTGTCGCGCACGTAGCGCGCGGTCAGCGGCCGGTAGTGGCAGAAGGCGAACCCGTCGCCGGGCTCACCGATCTCGTACTGGATCTCCTGTCCGCCCTCGACCAGGCCGGTGAGGACCTCGGAGGCGTCGCGGCAGAGCATGGTCAGCGTGTGTCTGAGGTGAAGGTCGCGCACGCACGCGGTCTTCGCCCGTGCCGGGCGCGCTCCTGCCTGCAAGATTCCTTGCAGCGCGCCGGTCGTCGTCCGCCCCCGCGTGGCGGGCTCAGGCGATCAGACCGCGACCGGCGCCGACTTCGACCCCGGATCGGTGCCGACGCCGAGCCAGCGCCGCCCGTAGCCGCGCATCTCGTCGATCAGCGGCGACAGCGCCCGGCCCTTCTCGGTCAGCCCGTACTCGACCCGGGGCGGAACCTCGGGGTAGGTGTGGCGCTCGACGACGCCGCAGTCCTCGAGCGCCCGCAGCCGCAACGACAGCGTCCGCGGGCTGATCCCCTCGAGCGAGCGCTCGAGCTCGCAGAAGCGGCGGTTGCCGGCGGCGAGATCGCGGATCACCAGCAGGGTCCACTTGCCCGAGATGATCTCGGCACAGGCGCAGACTGGACAGTCGGTCTCGGTGCTGGTCATCGTCTCCGCGGCGGCCCGCGGCACGATGCCAGGCGCCGCCTCGAGCACCGAGGATAGCAATACTTCAGGAAGTGAAGTGAGACCCGGGCGCGTTCGCTGCGGGCTCGGCCGGCGCCGGCGGCGGCACCGACCGCGACACCGGCGCGGCGGCGGCGGGCTCGCTGGCGGGCTCCGGGACCGACCCGGGCTGCGGCGCTGCGGGCGGGACCGGCCCGACGGCCGGCTCCGGGACCGACTCGGGCTGTGGCGCTGCGTCGGGGATCGGCTGGGGCTCGGGCGCGGCGGCGGGCGGCGACGATCCGGGGCTCGCCTCCGGTTCGGCTCCAGCGCCGGGCGCCGCGGGTTCGGGCGCGGCGGCGGGCGGTGGCGGACCGCTCGCGGGCGCCGCTCCGTCGTCGGGCGCCCCGATCAGGTTCGAGATGTCGCTCGCGCGGTTGCCCGCCGACTGCAGCATCAGCTTGAAGTCGTGCGGGCTCGACGCGTACTCCATCGCGGTCGCCTCCGAGACCGCTCCCGACTGCACGTGCTTGAGCAGCGACTGGTCGAAGGTCTGCATCCCGTAGTACTCGCCCTCGGCGATCACCTGGCTGATCTTGCCGGTCTCGGCCGGGCTCAGGATCAGATCCTCGACCCGGCCGGTGACGACGAGGATCTCGCTGGCCGCGACCCGGCCCTCGCCGTCGGCGGTCGGGACCAGGCGCTGCGAGACGGCGCCCTTCAGGGTCGAGGCGAGCATCACCCGCGCCTGCTGCTGGAGGTGGGGCGGGAAGAAGTCGATGATCCGGTTGATCGTCTCGGTCGCGTCGAGCGTGTGCAGGGTCGAGAGCACGAGATGGCCGGTCTCGGCGGCGCTCAGCGCGGTCCGCACCGTTTCCTCGTCACGCATCTCGCCGATCAGGATCACGTCCGGGTCCTGGCGCAGGACGCGGCGCATCGCGCGGCCGAAGCTGACCGTGTCGGAGCCGACCTCGCGCTGGTTGATGATCGCCTTCTTGTCCTCGTGCAGGTACTCGATCGGGTCCTCGAGCGTGATCACGTGCTCGGGCCGGGTCGAGTTGATGTGGTCGATCATCGCCGCCAGCGTCGTCGACTTGCCGGAGCCGGTCGTCCCGGTCAGCAGGATGATCCCGCGGCGCTCCTCGGCGAGCGCGCGGATCACCGGCGGCAGCCCGAGGTCCTCGATCGTTCGCACCTGGTAGGGGATCACCCGGCAGACGATCGAGACCGCGCCGCGCTGGCGGAAGGCGTTGACGCGAAACCGTGACAGGCCGGCGATCGAGTAGGAGAGGTCGGCCTCGCCCTCGGCCTCGAACTCCCCATCGACGTGGCTTCCGGCGAGGATCGTCGCCAGCGCCGCCTCGGTGTCGGCGGGCGCCAGCGGCGCCGCGCCCTCGATCGGCGCCAGGGTGCCGTGGACGCGCACGGTCGGCGGCGATCCGACCTTCAGGTGCAGATCGGATCCCTCGTTGGCGACCGTATGGCGCAGCGCCGAGTCGATGTCGAAGGCCATCGCCCCCCTATCGGCGCGCCCGCCGATGCCTTGAGCGCCGCCCGAGCGGCGCCCGCCGCTACTTCTTGCCCTTCTTGTGCTTCTTCTTCTTGATCTTGATCTTCGCCTTCGCGGGGCTGTTGTCGACGCGGCCGGTCGAGTCGATCGCCCGCACCTGGAACTTGTGCTTGCCCTTCTTCAGCTTCAGCTTGCGCGGCGATGAGCACGGCTTGAAGCGGCCCTTGTCGAGCTTGCACTCGAAGCTGAGCGGCCCGGGGGCGCCGGAGTTGATCGTGCCGTTGAACTTGACCTTCAGCTTCGCCTTCTTCTTTTTGCCCTTCAGCTTCTTCTTCTTCTTCGGCTTCTTGGTGAAGGCGGTGTCGGGATCGCCGCCGGTGGCGTTGGCGTCCTGCACCTCGAAGGCGCCGATGTCGGTGCCGTCGCTGAGCGTCGCGTTGGTCGCCACCGAGTCGACCGGCCGCGTCGACCCACGCTGGTCGGTCGAGAACCCGTTCGCCTGCGCGGAGTCGATCGCGACGCTGGTCGGGCTCAGCGCCTGCGTCTCCGTCGGGCCGCCGTTCGCGGCGAGCGGCGCCAGCTTCGGGTCGACGCCGGTGATGTTCGTGCCGCTGGGGGCGCCGGCGACGACGACGTTCGCCGGGTTCTCGATCAAACTGAAGCCGGCGGCGAAGCCGCCCGTGGCATCGACCGGCGACCCCGAGTTGTAGCTCACGGTCCCGAGGTCGTTGGGCGCGCCGGCGGCGACGTTGTCGGCAACGATCGTGCCCTGCAGCCCCGCCACCGCCTCCTGATCGCCGGTGAACAGGAAGGCGAAGACCCCACCGGCCCTCGCCGCCCCCGTGTTGGCGGCGATCGTCGAGTTGCGAACCTGTAGCGAGTCGTCGACCCCGTAGGTGGCGACGCCGCCGCCGGCGCCGTAGAACGGTTGGACCGTGGTGGTGGCGTCGGCCGCGTTGCCGCTGATCGTCGACTCGTCGATGCGCGAGACGCCGCCGGTGGGGCCACCGGGCGTCGCCAGCACGCCGCCGCCGGCCCCGTTGACGGCGGTGTTGCCGGAGACCGTGGTCGACAGCAGCCGGGCGCCGCTGATCAATGCGCCGCCGCCGATCCTGCCGGCCGTGTTGCCGCTGATCGTCGAGTCGACGACCCGCGACCTGCTCCTCAGCGAGAGGCCGCCGGCCTGGCCGTCGACGTCGCCGCCGACGGCGGTGAGCGCCGCGTTGCCGGTGATCGTCGAGTCGCTGATCAGCGCCGTTCCGTACTTGGTGGCGAAGCCGCCGCCCTCGGGGTTCGGGTCGTAGCCGAAGGCACCGAAGTCGGTGCCGCCGGCGACGTTGTCGGCGATTCGTGAGCCGGTGATCGCGGTCCCGAAATCCGCAGGCGCACTGGGCCCGAAGTACTTGCCGGTGTCGGCGCGGATCGCGCCGCCCTCTTGCTTCGCGCGGTTGCCGGTCAGGGTCGAGTCGGCCACGCTGAGGTGGCTCTCGTTGCCCCCGATCGAGACGGCGCCGCCGTCCTCGGTCGCGACGTTGTCGGTCATCGTCACGTTGCTGAGCCGGAGGTCGACGTTGTTGGCCAGGATCGCGCCACCGGGCTCGCTCTGCGGGCTGCCGGGCCAGTCGTCGGCGACGCCCTCCTTCAGGGTCAGGCCGGAGATCGAGACGACCTCGAGCGGCGAGCCCGGCGAAGTCGGATCGTCGACGTTGAAGATCCGGGTGTCGCCGAGGCTCACGGCGCTGGTCGCGAAGTCGGGGACGCCGTTGTCGTTCGAATCGCCGCTGACCGCGAGCTGGGCGCCGGGGCCGCTGATCGTCAGATCGTCGCTGATCGGGATCTCGTCGGCGAGGATGATCTCGCCGCTGGTCGCCGCTCCGGTGAAGGTGATCGTGTCGGGACCGGCGGCGCCGTTGGCGTCGAGGACGGCCTGCCGCAGGCTGCCGGCGCCGGCGTTGTTGAGGTTGCTGACCGTGAAGTTCGCCGCCTCCGCGCCGGGCGCGGTGACGACCGCGGCGGCGGCGACCGCGGCGGCGGCACCGGCGGTCCGCCGCGCGAGCCGGCGTCCGCGACGCCGCGCCTCGCGCTCGTGGCTGCGCCTGAAGCTCCGTGCTGACATTCCTGTGCCCCCTCCTTCGAGATCTGCGGTCGTGGCCGCCGGCCACCCTAGACCTCGGGGCGGCGGCAAGCAAGCCACGAGCGCACGGTCTGGACACTTGGCCAGAAAGCCGGGCGAGGACGCCGGAGCCGGCGGGCCGTTCAGCGCCGGACGCGCCGCCGGCCGGACGCGCCGCCGCCTCCGGTTCGCAGCAGCGGCGCTCCCGCGTAGGCGACGGTTGACCGCCGGCCCGCGTTGGCTACGACGGTTAGACCGCCGGCCTGCATCGGGAATCGCTCTCGCAGGGCGAGAGCGATTCCACTCGCGGCGGATCCGCCCTGACGAGCGCGCGGGGCGCCGGATCAAGGATCAGCCCGGCGCGGTGGCCGCCGGGCCATGAGCCAAGGATCAGCCCGGCGCGGTGGCCGCCGGGCCATGAGCCGGGCGAGGACGCCGAGCCGGCGCCTCGCGCGCCGTCAGGAGGGGCGGCGCTTGCGGGCTTTGCGAACCGCGCCGATCGAGGCGCGGGCCGCCTTCGCGATCTCGCCCTCGGTCCGGTTCGGATCGCGGGCGATCTCGAAATCGACGACCGCCGAGGAGCGCAGCTTCGCGCGGTCGGCGGTGCTGACGTCGCCGGCCTTGGCGATCGCGTCGTCGATCGCGCGCTCGCGGCGGCAGACGAGGCAGTAGTAGAGGCCGTTCTCCTTGACCCAGTTCGGCGGCGTCGCGGCGCCGAGACCCTCGGTCCAGCGGCTGGTCACCTCGCAGCGCGCGCAGGTGAACTCCTTGACCTTGACCTTCGGCTGTTCCTTGGTGGCGGTGCTCATCTCTTTTCCTTCTTCCGTCTGACTTGCGGTGCCCGGCGCCTGGCTCGGGTCCGCTTCCTCTGATCTACCCCGCGCCAGGGCGGCGGGGGCCGCGCGTCCTCGCCGGGCTAGGCGACTTCGCGCAGCTTTTGCGCCTCGGCCAGCGTCTGCAGCTTCTTCAGCGACTGGTTCTCGATCTGCCGGATCCGCTCACGGGTCACGTTGAACGTCCGCCCGACCTCGTCGAGCGTGCGCGGGTGCTCGCCGCCGAGCCCGTAGCGCAGCTCGAGCACCCGGCGCTCGCGGTAGGAGAGGTTCTCCAGCGCCTCGCGCAGCGCCTCCTTGGTGAGCAGGTCGGCGGCGCGGTCGAACGGCGACTCGGCCTTCTCGTCGGCGATGAACTGCCCGAACTCCGACTCCTCCTCGTCGCCGACCGGCTTCTCGAGCGAGACCGGGGCCTGCGCCGAGCGCTTGATCGAGTCGACCTCCTCGGGCTCGATGCCGGTGACGTCGGCGATCTCCTCCGGCGTCGGCTCGCGCCCGAGCTCGGTCACGAGCTTGCGCTCGGCACGACCGATCTTGTTCAGCTTCTCGACGACGTGGACGGGGATCCGGATCGTCCGCGCCTTGTCGGCGAGCGCGCGGGCGATCGCCTGGCGGATCCACCAGGTCGCGTAGGTCGAGAACTTGAAGCCCTTGCGGTAGTCGAACTTCTCGGCGGCGCGCACCAGCCCGAGCGTGCCCTCCTGGATCAGGTCGAGGAACGGCAGCCCCTGGTTGCGGTAGTTCTTGGCGATCGAGACGACGAGCCGCAGGTTCGACTCGACCATCTTCTCCTTCGCCGCGAGGTCGCCGCGCTCGATCCGCTTCGCGAGCTCGACCTCCTCGGCCGCGGTCAGCAGCCGCACCTTGCCGATGTCCTTGAGGAACAGCTGCAGGCTGTCGGTGGTCATGTCGGGCTTGAGGTCGATCGTCGACTTCGCGCGGCGCTTGCCGCGCTTGCCGTCGTCGCGCTCGGGCGCCGACGCCTGCGCGGGATCGACGTCCTCGACGAGCTCGATGCCGGAGCGCTCGAGGTGGCCGTAAAGCTCCTCGATGTCGCCCTCGTCGACGTCGACCTCGGAGACCGCGGTCGCGATCTCGCCGAAGGTCAGCACCCCGACCTGCTGGCCCCTGGCCAGCAGGCCCTTCACCTCTTCGAGTTCCTGAAGCTCAGCTACAAGCATCCTTGGTCTTCGTGCTCCGTTCTTGGGTCTGTTCGATGGTGGCCGCGCTCGAGTCGTAGGTCTATCGGCGGCGGCCGGCGGTCCATGAGAGCCGTCTGGGCGCGACGGAGGAACCCGTGCGGTCCTCGCCGATCACGCCCATTGAAACTTGAATCACCCGGCGCAGGTGAAAGTTCCGCATCGGCATTGTAGTCGCTATACTTTCTGAAGTCAAGGGGTCGGGCGGTCCGGCCCTCTCGGTGTGCCTGGGTCTGCGCGGTTGCTTACACCGGCTCCACTACCCGGTTACGGCCGCTTCCATGCGCCGGCGCGGCGATCCCGCCACCGATGGCGGCGCCGCCGTCCGCGAAAAGCGGTGAAATAGGACGCCGAATGAGCGACGAGTCCGGGCGAGAGCAACGCAGCACCCCGCAGGCGGGCGTGCTCGGCAACCTGCCGCGCTCGCGCCCGGCGGTGCGCAGCCCGCGGCGCCGCGAGACGCCGCCGCAACGCCGCGCCGCGGCCGATCCGCCCGCCGATCGCGCCGATGGCGGGCAGGCGGCCGAGCTCGAGGCGCTGGCCCGCGGCGGCCTCGCCGTCGCCGGCGAGGCGGCAGCGCTCGGCCTGCGGCTGGCGGGACGGGCCGCCGCCGCGGTTCGGGACGCCGTCGAGCGGCGGTGAGCGGCAGCGCTCGCCGCGGGCTCGGGGCCTTCTGGCGGCGGGCCTACGAGGAGAACATCACCGGGATGGCGGCGATGGTCGCCTACAACCTGATGCTGTCGCTGTTTCCGTTCGCGCTGCTGCTGCTGTTCATCACCGGCAAGCTGCTGCAGAGCGGCGACGTGCAGGCGACGATCCTGCGCGACCTGCAGGAGCTGTTCCCCTCGACCGAGCAGGGCACCCTGCAGTCGACGCTCAACGACCTGCGGGCGCGCTCGACCGAGATCGGGATCGTCGCGATCGTCGCCGGGCTCTGGATCGGCGCCTCGTTCTGGGGCGCGATGGACACCGCCTTCTGCCGCATCTACCACGTCGAGTGTCGCGGCTGGTGGGCGCAGAAGCGGTTCGCGCTGATCATGCTCGTCGTCGTCGCCCTGTTCCTCGCCGCCAGCATCGTGATCCCGGCGCTCGAGAGCTTCGTCCTCACCGGCGCCGACAACCTGCCGCTCGGGCTCGACACGATCGACTGGCTCGGCAACGTCGTCGTCATCGCCGGCGGCCTTCTGATCAGCTTCCTGATCCTCTGCGTGATCTACTGGGCGGTGCCGAAGGGGCGGCTGCCGTGGCGCGCGGTCTGGCCCGGGGCGCTGTTCATGTCACTCGCGGCCGGCGCCGCCAACGTCGTCTTCCCGCTCTACCTCGTCAACGTCTCGACGATCGGCCAGTTCGGGCGGATCGTCAGCTTCGTGCTGATCGTGCTGATCTGGTTCTACGCGCTCGCCCTCGGGCTGCTCGCCGGCGCGGTGATCAACGCGCTGCGCTACGAGCTGCACGACACCGGGACGGTGCGCGGAATGACGCAGGAGTACGCGGCGCTGAACGAGCGGCGGTCGCCCGCCCCGGACCGCTAACCGTAGGCCCCGTCGGTGACCTCGCGCAGCTTCGCCTGGTCGTGGCGGCCGCTGATGCGGCGCACCGTGCCCGATCGCGACCGCATCACCAGCGACTCGGTCGTCGCGTGCTCGCCGCGGTGGTAGCGGACCCCCTGCAGCAGATCGCCGTCGGTGACGCCGCTGGCGGCGAAGAACGCGTCGTTGCCGCCGACCAGGTCTTCGACGGTGAGCACGCGGCCGATCTCGTAGCCGGCGTCGGTGGCGGCCCTGCGCTCGTCGTCGTCGCGCGGCCACAGGCGGCCGAGGATCTGCCCGCCCAGGCACTTGATCGCGGCGGCGGAGATCACGCCCTCGGGGGTGCCGCCGATCCCCCAGAGCAGATCGACGCCGGTGCCCTCGGTGACCGCCAGCAGCGCCGCCGAGACGTCGCCGTCGGTGATGAAGCGGATCCGGCCTCCCGCCGCGCGGATCTGCCGCACTCCCTCGGTGTGGCGCTCGCGGTCGAGGACCACGGTCGTGACCTCGGTCGGGCTGACGCCGCGCTGCGCGGCGACGCGCTCGACGACGTCGCCGACCGGGACCTCCAGCGACAGGCAGTCGGCGAGCTCGGGGCCGCCGGCGAGCTTCTCCATGTAGACGCAGGGGCCGGGGTCGAACATCGCGCCGCGCTCGGCGAGCGCGATCACCGCGAGCGCCCCGGGGCGGCCCTGCGCGCACAGCCGCGTGCCCTCGAGCGGGTCAACGGCGATGTCGACCCGCGGCGGCGAGCCGTCGCCGATCTCCTCGCCGTTGTAGAGCATCGGCGCCTCGTCCTTCTCGCCCTCGCCGATCACCACGATCCCGTCCATCGGGACGGTGTTGATCAGCAGCCGCATCGCGTCGACGGCGGCGCCGTCGGCGGCCTCCTTGTCGCCGCGCCCGACCCAGCGCGCCGCCGCCAGCGCCGCCGCCTCGGTGACCCGAACGAGGTCGAGCGCGAGGTTGCGGTCGGGCTTGCTGCCGGAGCGGACGTCCTGTGAGATCACACCCATGCTCCCCCCACCATATGACGAGCCGGCGGCGATCGGCCTCAGACCGTACCCGGGGTCTTGCGCGTCCCCGGGCCGCCCTGCTGCTCCTCGATCGAGCGGCCGATGCCGGCGGCGGCGATGCCGGCGGCGGCGAGCAGCGCCACGTAGTAGCCCCAGTCCTTGGAGACCCCGACCTCCTCGGTGCCCGAGCCCGGCGGGTCGATCAGCCCGTTGTAGGCGATCAGCACGAAGGCGGTGAAGCCGACGACCATCGTCATCTCACCGGGCGCCCACGAGAGCTTGTGCCCGCGGACGACGATCCAGGCGAGGATGAACGGCGCCGAGGCGGCGGCGAGCAGCAGCCAGCGCAGGATCGGGAAGGTCTCGAAGCCGGTGCAGGTGTAGTCGCCGCTGCCGCAGATGAAGTCCTCGCCGGCCGCCCGCGGATCGGTCCGCGCGAGGTCGTACCAGGGCAGCAGCAGGACCGCGATCACGAGCACGGCGGCGGCCACCATCCCCAGCACCTCCGAGCGCGAGAGCTTCGAGACGTCCATCGCGCGGCGAGCCTATAGGACGACCGCGAAGGGGTAGATTCGGGCCGGTGAGCGACGCCGGCGACGACGAGGACGAGGTCGAGGTCGTCGAGCTTGATTCCGAGCCGGCGAGCCGGCTCGAGACGCTGGCGAAGCTGGCGCGCGGGGCGCGCCGGATCCTCCCCGGCGACAGCGACTTCGGCGATCCGATGTCGACCGGCGGCGATCGGGCCTCGCAGCAGCTCGGGCGCCGGATCGCCGAGATCAGCGCCGACCGGCCGAGCATCCTGCGCGAGCTCGGGCTCGGCACGCTGCAGGTCTACGAGGCGCTCGCCGGGGGCGGCTGGGACGAGCTCGGCGAGGTCGAGCTGACGATCGCCTTCACCGACCTGGTCCGCTTCTCCGACTGGGCGCTCGACGTCGGCGACACCGCCGCGACCGAGCTGTTGCGCAAGGTCGACGGCGAGCTCACGCCGCTGTTCGCCGAACGCGGCGGCCGCATCGTCAAGCGGCTCGGCGACGGGCTGATGGCGACCTTCCTCGAGCCGGTCGGCGCGGTCGAGGCGGTGCTCGACGCCAACGAGGCGCTCGCCGCCGTCGACGTCGGCGGCGAGCGGCCGCGGATGCGGGCGGGCGCCCATCACGGCCGTCCGCGCCGGGTCGGCAGCGATTACGTCGGCGTCGACGTCAACATCGCCGCCCGGGTCGCGCAGGCCGCCAAGGGCGGTGAGCTGCTGGTCTCCGGGTCGGTTCGCGAACAGCTCGGCGACGACCGCTTCAAGGTCAAGCGCAAGCTCCGCTTTCGCGCCAAGGGGGCGCCGAAGGACCTCGAGGTTTACTCGGTCGAGCGCCGCTGAGGCGGCCGGGGGGTGGAGCCGACCGCGAGCGCGAGGCCCGGGCCGCCTCCACCCGGCGCCCGTTACTGGACGTAGCCGCTCTCCTGCAGGTACTGGGCGGCGACGTCGGCCGGCTCCTCCTTGTCGATGTCGACGCGGGCGTTGAGCTCGCGCATGACGTCGAGCGTCAGCCCCTGCTGGACCTTCTCGATCGTCGCCTGGTAGTCGGGCCCGGCCTGCTCGGCGACCTTCTCGTCGGAGATGAAGATCACGTTGCCGGCCGGCAGCACGCTCTTGTCGTCCTCGAGCGTCGTGTACTTGTCGGCGTCGACGAACAGCTGCGCGTCGCTGGTGAACACGATCGACAGGTCGGCGTCGCCCTTGTCGAGGACCTCGTAGCGGAGGCCGATGTCGACCGGGGTGAACTTCGCGAACGAGAGCCCGTAGAGCTTCTCGAGCCCGGCCAGGCAGTCGATCCGCTGCCGGCACTCGGGCGAGCCGGCCAGCGTCAGGTCCTGCGACTTGCCCTCGAGGTCGGAGATCGTCGAGACGTCGAGGTCCTCGGCCGTCGAGGTCAGCAGCCCGACCGCGTTGGCGTCGGCGAACGGGGTCGGCGCGAACGGCACCAGGCCCTTCTTGGCGAAATCGTCGGACACCTGGTCGACCGCCTGCTGGGCGTCGCCGGGCACGTCCTCGGGCGCGACCTTGAAGAACGAGGTCAGCGCGGTCGAGGTGTACTCCGGATAGCCGCTGATCTCGCCGTCCTCGAGTGCCTTCAGCGCCACCTGCTCGGAGCCGAGGTTGAGGTCGGTGTCGACGTCGTAGCCGGCGGCCTCGAGCGCCTGCGCGTAGATCTGGCCGAGGATGAACTGCTCGGTGAAGTTCTTCGAGCCGATCGTCAGCTTGACGCCGTTGTTGTCGGGGTTGCTCTCGATCAGGTTGTCGCCGCTGTCGGTCGTCGCCGCCGACGTCGAATCGCCGGAGGTGTCGTCGCCGTCGTCGCCGCAGGCGCTGATCGCGATCGCGAGCACGAGCGCTGCGAGCAAGGCGAAGATGCCGCGTGGGCGGATGGACTTGATCATCTCGAGGTGTTCCTCTCTGTGGGTTAGGTCGTCGTCGGACGATGCGTCCGCGGTCCCCCGCGGCCTGCGCGTGATCCTACGCGGTCGCACGGGCGGCGGTTCGTTGCAGCTCGAGGCCGCGCGGGGTGAGCAGGTGCTGCAGGCCGGCGAGGATCAGCTCGAAGGCGAGCGCCAGCAGCGCGACCACGATCGCGCCCGCGATCACGCCCTCGTCGCCGTAGACGTTGGTGCCGAGGATCAGGTCGCCGAGCGTCTTGACCCCGGCCAACGTGCCGATCGTCGAGGTCGCGATGATGTTGACCGACGCCGTTCGCACCCCGCCCATGATCGTCGGCACCGCCAGCGGCAGCTCGACCTTGCGGATGATCTCGAGCTCGGTCATGCCGACGCCGCGGGCCGCCTCGACCGCGCTGCGATCGACCTGGCGGACGCCGACGAAGGTGTTGGTGAGGATCGGCGGGATGCCGAGGATCGTGACCGCGATCGTGACGTTGACCGCGCCGGTGCCGACGAACGCGATCATCAGCGCGATCAGCGCCAGCTCGGGGACGGCGCGGCCGGCGTTGCCGACCGCGACCGCGAGGAACTCGCCGACGCCGCGATGGCCGAGGTAGAGGCCGACCGGGAGCGCGATCAGCGTCGCGATCAGCAGCGCGACGACGCTGATCGCCATCTGCGAGCTGAGCAGATCCCAGATCTGGCCGAGGCCGCCGACCTTGATGCTCTCGTCGCCGACCGAGCCGCGCTGGCTGAAGATGAAGTCGATCGCCCCTCCGAACGAGCCGAGGAAGGCCGGTGCCGCCAGCGCGGTCATGCCGCCTGCACCCGTCGCCACGGCGCGGCGAACCGCTGGCTGAGCACGAGCAGCCCGTCGAGCGCGATCGCCATCAGGATCGCAAGGCCGCTGCCCATCACGATGTTGGTCTTGAACACGTCGCGCTGGAGGCCGGCGTTGTAGATGATCTCGCCGAGCCCGCCGGCGCCGGCGAAGATCGCAAGGGTGGCGATCGCGACGGTCGAGACCGTGGCGATCCGCAGCCCGGCGATGATCTCGGGGGTCGCGAGCGGCAGCTCGACGCGCCACAGCAGCTGGCGCTTGGTCATCCCCATCCCCCGTCCCGCGTCCTTGGCGGCCCCGGGGACGTTGGCGAGACCGGCGTTGGCGTTGCGGTAGATGATCTGCAGGTTGTAGAGCGCCAGCGCGATCACGGCGGTCTCGGTCCCGCGCCCGGTGATCGGCAGCATCAGCAGGAACAGCGCGATGCTCGGGATCGTGTAGAGCACGCCGGTGACGCCGACCAGCGGCGGGATCAGCCAGCGGCGGCCGTGCGAGAGGATCGCCAGCGCGATCGCGACGACGAACCCGAGCAGGACGGAGAGGACGACGAGCTCGAGGTGCTCGAGCGTCGGCCGCGTGTAGTCGTCGAGGTTGTCGAGGACGTACTGGGTGCAGAAGCCCTGGTTCCGGCCCTGGCAGGTGGTCGCGCCCTGGCCCGCCTCACGGACCTCGACCTGGGCGAGCAGCGGGATCAGGCCGTTCGCGAGCGTGCCGAGCATCGAATCAGCCGAGCGGCCGCTCGGCGGCGTCGTGCTCCTCGACCCTGGCGTCGTCGGATGTGAGGAAGTCCTGGATCACGGCGACCGAGAGGACGCCGTCGATCCGGCCGTCGCGATCGACGACCGGCGCGTAGTGGGTCTCCGCCTGGAGCAGGTCGGAGAGCGCGTCGCGCATCACGTCGTCGCGATCGAGGATCGGCTCGGGCGAGGAGTCCGGCACCGCTGGAACCTCGGCGCCGCCGAGGTCGCGGTCGGAGAGCCAGCCAAGCGGCCGGCGCTCGGCGTCGACGAGCAGCGCGTGCGGGACCTCGGCCCCGTCGAGCCGGGCGCGCACGTCGGCGCTCGCCTCGCCGGCGAAGGCCAGCGGCGCCCGCCAGAGGTCGATGTCGCTCACCCTCATCAGCGCCAGCCGCTTGAGCGCGCGGTCGGCGCCGACGAAGTCCTCGACGAACCCGTCGGCGGGAACCATCAGCAGCTCCGCGGGCGTCGCGTATTGGGCGAGCTTGCCGCCCTCCCTGAGCACCGCGATCCGGTCGCCCATCTTGATCGCCTCGTCGATGTCGTGGGTGACGAACAGGATCGTCTTGCGGATCTCGGCCTGAAGCCGCAGGAACTCGTTCTGCAGGCGCTCGCGGTTGATCGGGTCGATCGCGCCGAACGGCTCGTCCATCAGCATCACCGGCGGGTCGGCGGCGAGCGCCCGGGCGACGCCGACCCGCTGCTGCTGGCCGCCGGAGAGCTGCGCCGGGTAGCGATCGGCGATCTCGGACGGGAGCGAGATCAGCTCCAGCAGCTCGGCGACGCGGGCGCGGGTGCGCTCGCGCGACCAGCCGAGCAGCTTCAGGACGGTGGCGATGTTCTCGGCGATCGTCCGGTGCGGGAACAGGCCGATCTGCTGGATCACGTAGCCGATCTCGCGCCGCAGCTCGGCGGCCGAGCGGTCGGCGACGGAGGTGCCGCCGATCTCGATCTCGCCGGAGGTGATCTCGACCGTGCGGTTGACCATTCGCATCGCGGTCGTCTTGCCGCAGCCGGAGGGGCCGACGAGAACGCAGATCTCGCCCGCCCGGACCTCGAGGCTGAGCTCCTCGACGGCGACCGCCTCGGCGCCGGGGTAGCGCTTGCTGACGTTCTTGAACGCGACCGCGGAGGCGTCCTGGCCGGGCCCCGCGACGGCTGCCGGTGGCCGCTCGCTCATCGCTCGCCGACCGGTCGCCCGGGACCGCGCGTCCGGCGGCAGCCGCCGTCCTCGGTGAGGCGCTCGAGGTTCTCCGCCCTATCGGTTGCCTTGCTGGGCGCCGGGATCGGAACAGCTTACCCGGCGACGCCGGCCGAGCGTTCAGCAGCCGCGCGGGAAGGGGGCGGAGCGGTCGCGGGAGCCGCTGCGAGCGGGGCAGTCAGCCGGTCCTGATGCTCTTGTACTTGTGGGCGACTGTGCCGTCGAAGCTCTTGTCGTCGAAGTAGTTCCCCCCGGGGGCGATGTCCACCGCTCCCTCGCCGCAGGTCTGGGCCTGGAAGCCGGTCTTCCTCGGCCCGCCGATCTTCTTCAGCGCGATCTCGAAGCGGAGCGCCTTGCCCCCCTTCTTCTGCTTCGTCTTCGCGCCGGCCTGGTCGAACTTGCCCCCCTTGATCGCCACGAGCCCGCCGCTCGGCTGTGCCTGATACTCGGCAGCGGAGCGCTTGCTGCCCTTGGTGTTGAGGTTGACGTAGCTGTTGGGGAACGCCTGCTTGCCCCTGGTCGACACCGTGATCACAAGCTGGGCGCCCTTGACCGTCGCCTTCACCTGCTTGATGTCACAGGCTGCGTACGTCTTCGGGTCGTAGAGCTTGCCGCCCCGGTCGGTTCGGTCCTTGACCACCTTCGCGCCGCCCTTCTTCGCGGCATCGGCCACGGCACCCAGCGCCAGCACCGCAAGCGCGATTGCGCCCGCGAACCTCAGCTTTCCGATCACCATCCCACCTTCTCCAGTCGGTTCGAATCCACCCTATCCGATCGCTGCGAGCGCGGAGCAGGTAGCGGTCCCGGGTCCGTGGAGCGCGACGCCTGCTCCTAGGTTCCGGGCGACTCGGGATCGCTCCAGACCCGCTTCCGCCAGGGCGGGGCGACGGCGAACGGCGGCGCCCCGGCGGCGGCGATCGGCTCGAGCGGGACCAGCCGCTGGTTCGACGGCGTGATCCAGCGATCGTCGCCGCCGTCGCGGGCCGCGGTGCCGGCGTGGCTGCCCGCGGCGACGTGCAGCTCGCCCAGCACCGAGTCCCAGCCGACCCGCGGCGTGATCCCCGCATCGGAGCCGATGTCGCCGCCGTCGCGGCCGTTGTAGCTGTGGTGCGAGCTGGCCCGCGCCGACGCCGCCGAGCCGGGGCCGACCCGCACCTGGTAGCTCTCCCAGTCGTCGGCGTGGTAGCCGCCGACGCGGCCGAGGCCGTGGGTGAGGCTGTCGGGGTAGTAGAGCCAGTACTGGAGGTAGATCCGGCCCGCGCGCTCGCCCGAGCAGTCGTAGCCGGCGGCGGCCGCGGCGCCGCGATCGCGGCAGTCGACGACGTGGGTGAAGACCGTCGGCTCGAGCCCGCCCTGGGTGTGCTCGATCGAGCCGTGGCTGATCGTGTCGGCGCAGGAGCGCCGGCGGCACTCGCGGAAATCGACCGGCAGCGAGGCGAAGTCGTCGGCCTCGAACGAGATCGTCGGCGCGCGCTCGGCCAGCGCCGCGGCGAGCTCGGCGCCGTAGGCGCGCTCGGTCGCGCTCGGTCGCGCCGCCAGCGCCATCGCCTCGGCGCCGCAGGAGCCGGCCGACTTGACCGCGCAGACGAGCTTCGCGGCGACCGCCCGGGCCAGCCCGCCGCCCGGCAGCGCCGGCCCGGCGACCGCCAGCAGCAGGCCGAACAGCGCCGCGAGCAGGACGACGGCGCCCACGTACTCGGCGCTAACCTGACCGTCCTCCGCGATCACGATCAAGCGCCGGCGATCCATGCCTCGACGCTAGGCCGCAAGCTCGCACGCATGGGGGTCGCGGTGTGCCGATAGACGCTACGCTCAGCGACCGATGGCGCCCGACCGCAGATCAGGACCGGACGGCGGGCACGAGCGCAGGTCGCGGTTCCGCCTCTACGCGATCGGCGTCGCCGTCGTCCTGGCGGTGATCCTGATCGTCCAGAACTCGCAGAAGGTCGAGTTCAACTTCTTCTTCGCCAGCACCAAGACGCCGCTGTTCTTCGGCCTTCTGATCGCGTTCTTCCTCGGCGCGATCGTCGGCTGGCTGCTGCCGCGCGTCCGCGGCACCAGGCAGCGGGTCGAGACGAAGTAGCGTCTGCGGCCAAGCCGCGCGCGGCTCGTTCGGCGCCGGCGCCCGTTCGCGTTCCCTACGGCCGCGGCAATGCCCGCGCCGGCGCAAACCCGCGGCCGGCGGCCGCTCAGAGCTCGTCGATCTCGGCGGCGATGTCCTGCGCCGCCTTCTTCGCGTCGTCGAACAGCATCGCGGTCTTGTCGAGGTAGAACAGGTCGTTGTCGATGCCGGCGAAGCCGGGGCTGAGCGAGCGCTTGATCACGATCACCTGCTGCGCCTCGGCGACCTCGATGATCGGCATCCCGGCGATCGGGCTGTTGGGATCGTCCTTGGCGGCCGGGTTGGTGACGTCGTTGGCGCCGATCACGACGGCGACGTCGGTGCGCGGCATGTCGGGGTTGATGTCCTCCATCTCGACCAGCTTCTCGTAGGGGACGTCGGCCTCGGCGAGCAGCACGTTCATGTGGCCCGGCATCCGGCCGGCGACCGGATGGATCGCGTAGCGGACATCGATGCCGCGCTTCTCGAGCGCGGTCGCGACCTCCTTCACCGCGTGCTGGGCCTGGGCGACGGCGAGGCCGTAGCCGGGCACGATCACGACCGAGTCGGCGTAGGCGAGCGCGATCGCCGCGTCCTGGGCGCCGATCGAGCGGTGCGGGCGCTGCTCGCCGTCGCCGGCGGCGGCGGTCGCGCCGGCGCCGCCGAAGCCGGCGAACAGGACGTTGGCGACGGAGCGGTTCATAGCCCGTGCCATCTCGAGCGTGAGGATCGTTCCCGACGAGCCGACGAGGGTGCCGGCGACGATCAGCGCGACGTTGTCGAGCGCGAAGCCGGCGGCGGCGGCGGAGAGCCCGGTCGCCGCGTTCAGCAGCGCGATCACGACCGGCATGTCGGCGCCGCCGATCGGCAGCACGGCGAAGATCCCGAGCAGCCCGGCGCCGACGAGGATCAGCACGAACAGCGCCTGCGACGGGTCGTCGCCGTGGCTGGCGCCGAGATAGACGCAGAGGACGACGATCGCGGCGAGCAGCAGCGCGTTGATCACCTGCTGGCCGGGCAGCTTGACCGAGCCGGTCGGGACCAGGTCCTGGAGCTTGCCGAAGGCGATGTTCGAGCCCCAGAACGAGATCGATCCGATCACCGCGGCGAACAGCGTCGGGACGAACTCCTCGAGCGGGAAGTCGGAGCCGATCGCGAGGCCGTGGCGCAGCTCCGACCAGGCGATCAGCGCGACCGCGCCGCCGCCGACGCCGTTGTAGAGCGCGACCATCTGCGGCATCTCGGTCATCTGCACCCGGATCGAGGCGACGACGCCGATCGCGCCGCCGACGAGCAGGCCGCCGAAGATGATCCCCCAGTTGCCGATCCCGTCGAGCAGCAGCGTCGCGACGACGGCGATCGCCATGCCGACGGCGGCGATCATGTTCCCCTGCTTGGCGGTGGTCGGGTGGGTGCCGCGGCGGATGCCGAAGATGAACAGCGAGAAGCTGACGATGTAGAGCAGCGTGACGGCGTCGCCGCCCGGCTCGAGCAGTGCCAGGGGTGCGCTCACGCCGCTCAGCTCCCCGAGCCCTCGCCGGAGGAGCCCTCGTCCGCCGCCGGCGCCGGCTTCTTGCGGCCGAACATGCCGAGCATCCGGTCGGTGACCATGAAGCCGCCGACGATGTTGATCGCGCCGAACGCGATCGCGATGAAGCCGATCACGTACTCGAGCCCGTCGTCGGCGTAGCCGGCGACGATCAGGCCGCCGAGCATGACGATGCCGTGGATCGCGTTGGTCTGCGACATCAGCGGCGTGTGCAGCGTCGTCGGCACCTTCGAGATCACCTCGAAGCCAACGAACGCGGCGAGCACGAAGATCGTCAGCTCGGTGACCATATCCATTGCGCTAGCTCCCCTCGACGACGCCCTTGGCGCGCTCGTTCTTGATCTCGCCGCCGTGGGTCAGGCAGGCGCCGGCGACGACCTCGTCCTCGAAGTCGAGGTCGAGGCCGCCCTCCTCGTCGACGATCAGGCCGATGAAGTTCTCGAGGTTCTTGGCGTACAGCTGCGAGGCGTGGGCGGCCATGTCGCTGGCGAGGTTGCGCGGCGCGATCACCTTGACGCCGGCCTCGACCACGGTCTCGCCCGGCTTCGTCAACTCGCAGTTGCCGCCGCTGTCGCCGGCGAGATCGACGATCACCGAGCCCGGCTGCATGTTGCGGACGCCGGCGGCGGTGATCAGCGTCGGCGCCGGCCGGCCCGGGATCTGCGCGGTGGTGATGATCACGTCCTGCTTGCCGGCGTTCTCGGCGAGCGCGTCGCGGACCTGCGCGTTCTCCTCGTCGGTCAGCGGCCGCGCGTAGCCGCCCTCGTCCTCGGCGTCGGGGATGAAGTCGAGCTCGAGCGGCCGGCCGCCGAGCGAGGAGACCTGCTCCCAGGCGGCGCGGCGGATGTCGAAGCCGGTGACGACGGCGCCGAGCCGCTTCGCGGTCGCGATCGCCTGCAGCCCGGCGACGCCGGCGCCGAGCACGAGGACGCGGGCCGGCTTCACGGTGCCGGCGGCGGTGGTCATCATCGGGAAGAAGCGGCCGGCCTCGCGGGCGGCGAGCAACGTCGCCGCGTAGCCGGCGACGTTCGCCTGCGAGGAGAGCGCGTCCATCGCCTGGGCCCGGGTGATCCGCGGGATCGCCTCGACCGCGAAGCTGGTGACGCCGTTCGCCGCCAGCTCGCGCGTCGTCGCGATCGCCGTCAGCGGTGCCAGGAACCCGATCAGGACCGTGCCGGAACCGAGCCGGCCGATCTCCTCGACGCTCGGGACGGCGACGTGGAGGACGATGTCGGCGGACCAGGCGTCGCCGATCTCGGCGCCGGCCTCGGCGTAGTGCTCGTCGGGGGCACCCGACTCGACCCCGGCGCCGGCCTCGACGACGACGTCGAGCCCGTTCGCGGTCAGCGCCTCGACCGACTCCGGGATCAGCGCGACGCGCCGCTCCCCCTCGAGGGTCTCCTTCGGAACTCCGATCCGCATGGGCGGCGGCGCAGGCTACCGAAGCCGGTTCCGCGAAGCGGCTCCGCCACTCCGCGGCGTCTAACCGGATGCCGCGGCGATCGCCACGAGGGAGTTGCCGGCGCCGGTCGCCACCCAGACCTGCTCGCCGGCGGCGATCGATCGCGGCCGGCCGCCGGCGCCGCTCAGGTCGATCTGCTCGATCGCGCCGGAGCCGAGGTCGATCGCGGTAACGAAGCCGCCGGCGTTGGCGACCCAGAGGTGCTCGCGGTCGGCCGCGAGCCCGGTCGGCTCCTCGCCGACGGCGAGCTCGGGCCCGACCGCGCCCGAGCCGGGGTCGAGCGCCAGCACCGTGCCGCGGGCCCCGTCGGCGACCCAGACCGCGCCGCCGGCGACGAGCACCGCCTCGGGCCGGCCGCCGACGTCGAAGGACCGCTGCCGCGACGGGTCCCCGGGATCGATCCGCAGCACGCTGCCGCCGCCGTCGCTGACCCACAGCGCGCCGCGCCCGTAGGCGATCCCGTCGGGATCGGCGGCGTCGAGGTCGAACGCCTCCGGCTTGCTGCCGGCGCTCGCGTCCGGCGGCAGTCGCAGCAGCCGGCGGGCACCCTCGTCGACGACCCAGATCGCATCACGGGCGCCGATCAGCGGACCGGGCTCGCCGCCGGTCGCGATCACGGCCTCGGCCGGCTGCTCGGCGCCGAGATCGATCCTCGCGACCTCGCCCTCGCCCTCGTCGCTGGCCCAGGCGGCGCCGTCGAAGATCGTCAGGCCGGCGCCCGGGCCGCCGATCGCGATCGGGCCGAGGACGCGCTCGCCGGTCGCCTCCTCGAATCCCTCGAGCGCGCCGCCCTCGCGGGTCACCGCGTAGACGACGCCGTCGCTGGTGGCAACGGCGACCGGGAAGCCGCGCACCGGTATCGGCCGCGACGGTCCGGTCGCCGGTTTGGCCGGCAGATCCGCCGCGGTCGAGCCGGCGGCGCCCGGCTCGGCGCCGCCGGCGCCCCGCTCGTCGCCAACGGTGAGGCGCAGGATCACGACCAGCGCCACCGCGGCGACGGCGGCTGCGAGCAGGGCGATCCCGAGCCGGCCCGCCGGCTTCGGCGAGCGCTCCGGGCGGGCGGCGCG